>CAZOOE010000533.1:0-4772 GCA_964581275.1 uncultured Clostridia bacterium | reverse complement strand
CGAAGTGAAAACGAGAATAAGTCCGCGCCTACGGCCATCCGACTCCCGGGGCGGGTGCCTCGATGGTTAGCACCTGTCCGGTTCGCGCTCGCGCAACATCGGGCATGTTCTCCATGCCGCGCCACTCGGTAGCGATTAGGAACAATGTTTTGTTATCCACGCCCCCGAGCATACAAGCGAAGCACCCGCGGTCAAGGTTGATCGTTTGCAACATCTCCCCACCTTCGCGGACGCGCACGCAGCGTTTGTTTGGAACGTCCGCGTACCAGACAGCCTTGTCGGCGTCGATGCAGATGCCATCGGGAACGCCATCGCCGAGGTCGGCCCACACCCTCCGCTTCAACAGGCTACCGTCTTCGGCAATGTCGAAGGCGGTGAGCCTCTTGCCGTGGGACTCAGCGATGATCAACGTTGTGTTGTCTGGGGTCACCGCCATCCCGTTGGGCAAAGCGATGCTAACAGCCACCTGTCGCGCCAAACCATCGGGTGTGACAAGCGCGATGATTCCTGGTCCGCCATTAACATAGGTATTGCCGCGACCGTCCACGACGATCTCGTTCCAGCCCTTGTCCGAGATCGCGCGCAAGTCAACATGGGTCACCAGCGACCCATCGGGCTTTCGGCACAGAAGAAGACTTTCGCGCCCCGAGACGATGAGCAGACGGCCATCGGGCAACCAATCGATGCAAAACGGAAGACCAAACGGGGTTCCGACTACGACCTGGCTGTTGCCATCGAGATCGACTGCCGCGATCTCTTGAGCGCCCCAGTCCGAGAACCAGAGACAATCCTCGTGCCAACGCGGTGATTCACCCATCGCGAGACCGGTCAGCAGTGTTTTCAATTCAGGTGGTGAAGAGTTCTTTGTTGTCACGATAAACTCCATAGGGCCGAGCAGTCCATAATACGCCCCGCTGCACGGCTTGTCGAAGGCGTAGACTCGGGATAAGAATCACTCCGCTTTGCCACTCAGTGGTAGAATGTCGGGCGCGAACCCAAATGACCAAAGACCCTGATCACAATACACACAGCACTCTCGAAGACTCGCATGATCTAGGCACGTTCGGCTATGCACAGGAGCTCTTTCGCACTATGGGGGGCTTCTCGAACTTCGCGATATCGTTCTCTATTATCTCGATACTGACCGGCGCAGTGACCCTCTACGGGCACGGACTCACGATGGGCGGCCCGGCAGAGATGGCTTTCGGGTGGCCGCTGGTGACGCTGTTTACGCTAACTGTCGCTATGAGCATGGCGGAGCTTGCTTCGACGCTGCCGACTGCGGGAGCGATGTATCACTGGTCATCTAGGCTGGGCGGCAAGGGATGGGGCTGGTTCACAGCCTGGTTCAACATCCTTGGGAACATCACCGTCCTCGCAGGGATAGATTACGGCTGCGCCGTCTTCCTTTCGCCGCTCCTAGGTCTCGATGCGACTCCCGCGAATCTGCTGCTGGTCTACGCAGCGATCCTCGTTTCACACGCGCTAATAAATCATTTCGGAATTCGGCTAGTCGCGTTGCTCAACGACTTCAGCGTGACTGTTCACATCATCGGAGTAATCGGGATCGTCGCTGTTCTGTTCTTCTTTGCTCCCAAGCAGCCTGCGAGCTTCTTCTTCACCGCAGTCACCAACAATTCGCAAGGCTCGCCCTACTGGTGGGCGTTTATCGTTGGGTTGCTGCAGGCGCAATGGACCTTCACCGGCTACGACGCATCGGCAAGCGTGTCTGAAGAGACAGTCGATCCGCGCCGCCGCGTGCCGTGGGGCATGGTCATGGCAGTAGTCGTATCGAGCATCGCCGGTTATCTCTTGCTTATCGCACTGACCCTGGCCATCAAGGACATTCCCGCGGCGCTCCACGCAAAAGATGCGAGCGGAAATGATGTCCCGGTGGTGATCACGATCTTGGAGACCGCGCTCGGCTCGAGGGCCGGTGCACTGTTTTCCGCGCTCGTGGTCATGGCAATGTGGTTCTGCGGACTGTCGGCGGTCACGTGGTGTTCGCGAGTGGTCTATGCGTTCTCGCGTGACAACGGTATGCCTGCTTCCAAACTCTGGAAGCGAGTCAGCAAGAAACACCTCACGCCCGCGCCGGCGATCTGGCTATGCATCGCGGTGGCGTTTTTGGCGGCCGTTTACAGCGGGGCTTATTCGGTGGTCACTTCAATCAGCGTTATCGGGCTCTACTTCTCATACACCATTCCGGTGTTCCTGGCGCTCAGAGCAAGACGCGCCACCGGAGGAGGCGAGCGAGGCCCCTGGAATCTGGGGCGATATAGCTCGCTGGTGAACCAGATCGCAATTCTCTGGGTCGTATTCATCAGCATCATTCTCAGTCTTCCCGACAACGGGCGCGCGGGAAAGACCATCGCGGCCGTCACAGTTTTGCTTGTGTTGTGGTACTGGCTGAGAGAGCGACACAGGTTCACCGGTCCGGTATGGTCCTCATGAACCTCAACGAACTGACCAAAGCATTCGCACTCGCCAACGAGTTCAAAGAGGGGGATCTGCTGATTGGCGGAACGCGCGACGACCAGCTGCGCAAAGAAGCGCGCGAACAACTAGCTTCATTGCGCGTCGGAGAAATATCTAAAGCCGCACTTGTTGAAGATCAGGTTACCGAAACGCTTCATCGCTCTGCTGCTGCCGACCTTCAAGGCGATCTTGCTCGGCTGACCGTAAACGAGCTCAAGCGAATCCTGCTCGGGCCTGGCGCGGCCGCGTGGGCCCACCGCTATCGTGACGGTCTGGCCAGCGAAGTGATCGCGGCGGTGGCAAAGGTGATGACAAACGACGAACTCGGAGCAGTATCGCGCACGTTGTTCAATCCGTTGCCGGGCGATGGCATCGCTGTAGGTGCCCAGGGGCATTTCGGCTCTCGGATTCAACCAAACAGTCCAGGTGATGACGAAGAGGAAATCCTTTTCTCGATCCTTGAAGGCCTGACGTATGGTTGCGGCGACGTCATAATCGGCCTCAATCCCGCAACTGATGACGTCGACACAATCGTCCGCCTTGAAGAGCTCCTTTGTAGCGTGGTAGAGCGGCTCGAATTGCCAACACGGTATTCAGTGCTCTCAGACATCGTGAAGCAGACCAGCGCGCGAGCCCGAACCCGCGTCGATGTCGGCTTCCAAAGTTTGGCCGGGACCTCACAAGCGATCAATGGAATGGTTGGCCTTGATGTCGACGGGCTGTCTGATCTGTGCGGCGGATTTGACGGCCTGTATTTCGAAACAGGCCAGGGCTCGGCAGTTACCAATCAGGCCGCCGGGGGGGTCGACATGGTGACGCTTGAGGCTCGAGCATACGGCGTCGCTCGCTATCTGCGCAGTCGGTCCGGCGCGTGGACAATCGTCAATGATGTCGCCGGATTCATCGGGCCCGAGGTTTTTCGAACCGGCGAACAACTCCTTCGCGCGTGTCTCGAAGACACGATGATGGCCAAACTCCACGGATTGACGATGGGTCTGGACGTCTGTGCTACGTTCCACATGGGCATCGACCCGCACCAACTGCGCCAACTCACCGAGCGGATTGTTGACGGTGCCGCTCCCGCTTATCTCATGGCTGTAGCCGGTAACGCTGATCCGATGCTTGGCTACCTTACGACCTCGTTTAGAGAGCATCCTCGCATCCGCACACGCACTGGACGCGACGTTTCATCGGCGATGAAGAAGCGTTTGGTTGCTCTCGGCATAATGAGCGAATTGGGCGAGGCAACCGGACGGGGAGCAGAATCGCTCTACGCGACGTATAAGAGAGCCGGGGGTGATACGCGCCCCGCGGGGACACTTCAAATTAAAGGCGCAAAAAAGATTGCGACGCTCGCAGCTCGCGGGGGGGATCTGGGTTACGGACACCAGGCTGATTTTGAGCCGCCCAGGCCCGTCGTACAGAGATTGGAATCAATTTACTCAAACGCGCGGAGAGCACTCTATGCAACGCTGGATCACGCTGTGATCAAAGAGGTTTGCCCTCGACACATTCGAGTGCGCACAAAGGCGTCGGGCCGCGATGAATACCTCGCCCACCCGTCGTCGGGCGAAGCGATTCGAAACGACGATGCTGTACGCGTTGTTTCGCTTTATTCGTCGCGCCGCCCGGCGGTGCAGATAGTGGTCTCGGATGGACTCAACGCGGACGCGGTCAATGAGAACCTGCGCTCTCTGCTCCCAGGTTTGAGGCAGCACCTCTTGCAAGCCGGGCAACGTATCGGCGAAGTCGATATTGTCATCGAGAACGGCCGCGTGCGAGCAGGGTACCAAATTGGTTCGCTGCTCGACGTTGCGGTAATTGTTCACCTGATCGGGGAGCGGCCGGGCACCGGGATAAACACGATGTCGGCGTATCTGACTTATGGTCAGGACAAAGACGGCGAATCAAGATGGCAGAGTGTTGACCACTCCTGTACGACTGCAGTATGTGGTATTCATCGTCAGGCAAAGCCGCCCGACCTGGCAGCGTCCGAGATCGGGCTGCCGTCCACGGCGTCGACCGGTCCACGGGTACCGGCCCTGGATCTGCTCAGCGATCTCGTCGGGACAGGCTACAACTCGGCGCTCTACACGGCGCTCAAGCGCCGGCGTGACCTGGCACATGACGTGTACGCTTTTAATTACACACCGCGCGATCGGGGTGTGTTTCTCCTCGGTGCCAGCTGCGAATCCGAGCGGACCCCAGAGGTCCTGCCGGGCCTGAGCCAGACAGTTTATGGCCCCGCCGTGGCACTTTCCAACGATCAACCGGGGTCACGCAAAAAGCCGTAT
>CAZOOE010000532.1:0-4773 GCA_964581275.1 uncultured Clostridia bacterium | reverse complement strand
TGCCGACCCGGCCCCGTGTCACAACGCCATCGCGAGCCTCGGCGCCGGTGAGCGAAGTGATGACCCCGACTCGAATTGAGTCTTCCCCGTCTTGCTTTTGATCAGCGGTGCATCCGGCGGCAAAGGAATAACAGAGAATCTGATATAAGCCGCGTAGGATTCGTACACCGTTTTGTTGGCGTTGTGAGCCGGTTCGTCAGTCGGTTGTACCACCCTTGGAATTGAGTCGCGCTGAGGCGCGGCGACTATAGATTCGTAGTGACCTTTTGCAACGCGGCTGTGCTGGGTGAAGCCCCACCGATAGCAAAATAGGGGCGAAGACCTCTTCCCGCCCCTAAACGACAGCCAGCATATGGATGTTTAGATTAACCCACCGCCTCAGCGATTTCAGGATTCAGGCCTTCCCATTTCGCCATGTACTCGCGGCGCTCGGTCTTCAAGCGTTCCACGATCTGGGCGTACTCGCCTGTTCTGCCCTGTCTCTCGTAGAGCTTGCGAGGCTGCAGGATCTCGCTGTCTTCGCCGTCAATTCCAGGCACGTTCGCGGCGACTTGATAGCCAAAGTCCGGATCATCCTCCCACGAAATGGTTCCTTCAGCGACGCCCTTCACGATGGCCGACGAATGTTGAATTCGAACCTTTTTCGATCGCTCGTCTTCGTCGCGACCGCCGACCCGGCCGGTATTCATCAAATAAACTTCCATTGGGGACGACTCGAGCAGCTCCCAAAAACGATTGCCCTGTTGTGCGTGCTTGAGCGGGAAAAAGGGATTTGTTCCCGGCACTCGCAGGAATTTTCCGGCTTCGGCGGCGCCCCCAGCCGATGTTCCGCGCGTTTCGCCAAGCATGAAATAGGCGGCAGCTTGATGACGGTTCAGCTTTGCGATGCCCGGAATGATGTTGTCGTTGCGATTGAGGATCAGCAAGAAGTCGGCTGACTTGACCTCGCGAGCGTCCAACGCCCCGGCGATGTCTTGCATGCGAACGACGGCGCGTCCGTTCTGGGTGTAGCTGGTGTCATAAAAGTCAAGCTCGCCCGCTTCGTTCTGCGAAACGTTTTCCAGATACGCATGAGCGCTGGTGACCGCGTTGTAAATCGTAGGCTCGTCGTTCTCGTTCAGCGCGAATGTCTTAGCGAAGCAACCGTTCTCGGTAGCATAGATCTTGCCGCCAGGCATCAACGCCAGGAAGTCGTCTTGAACCGGCGAGGAGTTGTTCTGCTTGGTGAATGTGGTGGTGGTCTTACCGGTTCCCGACAGACCGATGATCAAGCCTACCCGTTTCTGGTCGCCGACCGGGATGACCTTGCTGCCGGCATGAAGGGCGAGCCCACCTCGATCGTAGACCATCTGATTCCACATTCGAAGGCCGCCCTTTTTCGACTCGCCGAAATAGTCGCTGTTTAACACGCGAGTGACTCCGTTATCCAGATCAACCGCGATCAGACGATCGGCCGGGTACCCTTTCATCTCGAGGTTCGGAGTATAAATGATTGTCAACCGCGGCTCGAAATTCCTCAGCTCGTCTTCAGTAGCGGGGTAGTAAAGGTGTTTCTGCATTCCTGCAACGTTCGCATTCGATCGTTCGATGATTAGCCGAGCCGGCACGCGAAACGCCGAGTCGTTTCCAACGAAGCCGTCCACGAGTACCATCTCGCATCCGCGAATGTAGTCGTTCTGTATCATTGCGATGCGGTCATACTCTTCGCGGGTGATGGTCTGTGAGTCGTGCCGCTCAGGGGTATTGGTTGCGATATAGGTGGAAAGCTTCGAGCGCGAGTCGACTCGAGTCTGAGTGTTAGTATTGTCGTGACGAGTGACCCGAGTGTTGGGCATCTCCTCGGTGAGCCGGCGCAGCTCCTCAGCGGAGGGGTTCCAGATGATTTCCTTCGGATCGACCGGAAGCGTGGCTCTTGCAGATGGCTTACTCATGAGTCCTCCGTTTGTGTGGTGCTTTCATCCCACGACAAAAGCGTATAATAGCTAATGGATTTACCAGGGGCAAATGGCCGCTTGATCGCGCCAGGGAACTTTGAACCTGAACCCTCTCCAGCGTACTCGAACCAACTCGTCGTTGCCCTTCCCCGCCGCACGCCGCGACGTCTGATCGATCAGGTCTGATCGCCGTTCTAGCGGACGATGCGATCCCTCTCCGCCCGGGCGGTTTCGGCGAAGGCGGCGGCAGCAGGGTCGGGTGGAACCAGGGCGTCCAAATCGTTGGAACGAAACTTATAGCTGATCTGTCCGTCCTTTTCGAAGTATAGCCGGAGATCGCTCTCTCGAGTATTGCCAGGGGCAGCGGTCACCACCATGGTGTTGCCGATTCGCCGGGGATTGTAGATGCCTTCAGCGTCGGCCGAGATGACCACGTCGACCTCCAGATTCTCCTGTGCGAGCCTGAGCGCCTCCTGCATCTCGCAATGGGCGACTATCACAAGCACATCGCATTCTTTGCGGGCTTTCAGTACGGCTCGGGTCGTCGCTTCAAACATATTGCTCACGGTTCCATCCATAAGTCCGTCACCGGGATTATTTGGCTGGGCTACCCCAACAAACCCTATCTTCAGTTTCTTCCTTCCGCCAAAGATTCGAGGACCCCCGACCTCTTTAATCAAATAGGCAGGGGGCGGCACGGCGTCCGGTCCGAAAATTCCGTTCGCAGAAATCAGGTTCTTAATCATCGGGAGAGCCTGCACCCTCTCACTGAGGCCATCGCGCGCAAGAATTTTCTTCGCATAAGGCAGGTCGTAGCGGGCAATATTAATCACATCGGGGAGAAAGCGGCTATAAGCGCGCGCCGTTTGCTCGTTTCGCACGTCCGCCATGGGATAGCCTGTGCTGCCGAAGGAAAAGAAGCCGCCTTCAACCTGGATGACCGGCGTGTCTCCGAACTTCTTCTTGAACGCCTCTATGTAGCCGACCCGACGAGCCAGCCCTCCGCGCGGATTATTGCAGTCGCAGAGGTCAAGATTACCGCGCATGTTCGCGCCGAAAAGGATCGCCAGCGCGGCGCCGTCATCGGTCCCTAGCCGTTCGTCCAGGCTCAGGGTATTCTCGCCTGGTTTCGGCAACTGAGTCCGAGTCACTCCGCCAACCGACAAGCATCCAACTGCCACCACCGTGCACAGTATTCTTCTCAACATTCCCTTTCTCCTCGGAAGCAGTTCGTAGTACGGCCTCAGGCGTAGCATAGACTTCAGTCGGTGTCCGATGGCCGTCTCTTCTACCGGGATACAGACACAGACTAAAGTCTATGCTACGTCTGAAGCAGGAACAACGAACTTTGGACGCCGACAATCTTGACAGAGTTTCAACGCGGTTGCCAATCGTTACAGCAAGGCTTCACTTGTACTCGCTGTCTTCGGGCGTCGACTGCCCCGCCCCGCTTGATGATCGTCCCTGGTTCAACTAAGATGGGCACCACTTCGGCAGGCCATCGCGGCCGTGGGTACCACGAACCTTAGAGGGGCCGGTTCGTCGAGCCACGCTCGTTACAGCCCGCGTACTGATGTCGCAGGACGATCGGAGCTGATCAAACCAAGTCGAAGGGAAGCGCACGATGAACATTCTTCTACTCTCGATGCCCGATTCGTTCGAGCACATGCCGCCCATTGCCGTCCGTATGCCGAACGGCGCGCTCACTTCACTGGCCGGGAACGTCGATCCCCATCACCGAGTCGCCGTAGCCGACCTGGTGCTCGTCCAGGGTCGCGTGCGCGAGACGATCGAACGACTGGTTGCTGAACACCAACCCGATGTAGTCGGCCTGTCGGTGATGACCTTTCAGCGCAAGACAGCTAAAAAAGTCATCGACCTTGTGCGCCATTTGAAACCCAACGTACGCGTCGCGGTTGGCGGCTACGATCCGAGTCTCGCGTCGGAAGCCTACACTGACAGCGAGTCTGGCATCGTCGACTTCATCGTGCGAGGCGAGGGCGAGATAACTTTCCGCGAGCTGCTCCGCGCGATCGAGGAAGAACGTGGATTCGATCACATTCGCGGCCTGTCTTATCGAAGCGGCGACCGGTTCTATTCGAATCCCGATCGCGAGGTAAACGGTCTTGAAAACGGCGAGATAAAGCCTCCTGATCGCGACGCGCGAGTCCTCGAAGGCTACACCATTCTTGGGAGACAGGTCGACGTGATCGAGACCTCCCGAGGCTGCACATTCGACTGCAGCTTCTGCTCGATCATTGAAATGCGCGGCCGGAACTTCTTTACTTACAGTTTCGACCGGGTGATCGCGGACATTCGCGACGCCCGCGACCACGGCGCTCGAGCGTTATTCATCGTAGACGATAACGTAGTGCTGAACGTCAAGCGGTTTGAAGGCTTATGTCAGGCGATAATCGACGCGGGACTGAATGACATAGACTATACGGTTCAGGCGATGACTTCGGCGATAGCGAATCACGGTGAGACGCTTGCGCCGCTGATGCGCAAAGCGGGATTCCGTTATGTCTTCCTGGGAATCGAGAACATCCTTGAAGACGATTTGGAGTTCCTAAAGGCCAGTTCGAAGAACACCAAACGCGAAAACGGCCAGAAGGCTGGCAATGCCACGCTCAAGGCGATCGACTATATTCACAAGAACAAGATGTACGTTGTGGGCGGCTTGATAGTCGGCAACCCCGACGACACCAGCGAGTCTATCCAGACCAACCTCGAGTTCGCCAAGAAGTACATCGACTGGCCCTACATCCAACATCCAACACCTTATCCTCGCACACCGATGACTAAAGAGTTTCGGGACCGCGGGCTGATTATCAACGAA
>CAZOOE010000531.1:0-4794 GCA_964581275.1 uncultured Clostridia bacterium | reverse complement strand
CTCTTGCTGCACAGTTCTTCAAGGCTCACTCCGCAAGTCTTCGCTGCAACCGTCAATACGTCCTCGATGTTGGTCCGTTCGATCGGCTTTCCAGTTACTCGATGCTCACCAACGCGATGCTTTATCTTTTCG
This sequence comes from uncultured Clostridia bacterium, assembly GCA_964581275.1. Lineage (GTDB taxonomy): Bacteria > Acidobacteriota > Blastocatellia > UBA7656 > UBA7656 > Onstottus_A. Next base: position 4,662 of record CAZOOE010000531.1, on the reverse strand, counting down.
AGAAAATCCTCGCTTCCCAACAATCGGCCTTCCGCGGCTCGGTAGTACTCATCCTGACTTCTATCGCCGAGAGCCGCATCGACGAACCGCCGGTACACTTCGATGGCGTGCTTTTTGGTTGCGCCGAAGGCCGCCTGCGATTTCGATTCTCGGTTTGCGAGGCATGAGGGACGAGAATGTATGTTATGTGGCGATCAAATGTCAACGAAGTCAAGCCTGACCCCTCCCGCCTGATTCGTGAGCTACAGCATTTCGTTCTGACGTTCATATTGACACGACCGTAGTGCCAAACTAGACTGACGTTAGATGTTTAGACCGCTGCTGATATTAGGTTTCATCGCGTCGGTTGGGGTCCACTCCCTAGCGGCGGTGACTCCCCACTTCGATGGCGACGGAGGCTGTTCAGCATCCTGTTGTCGTGCCGCACGTCAGAAGGCAAAGGAATCAGTCGCATCTAGTCTTTGCTGTTTGCTCGATTGCAGGCAGTCCAGCGAGAGTCACTCATCGTCACCAGTGAACCAGATTGCGATTGCACGACATTCCTCAGTAACACTCTTTGACTTGAGTCCAGAAGCGGTTTTTTTGACCGGACACCAGAGATTTCCGAACGCACCTACTACAGACATAGCCGGATCGTCCGATCGATACCTCAAAACCGGCTCACTCCTGATCTAAAGGGCGTAGTGTGCCCATTCAACGATAGAGCATCGCGATCTGGCTGTTATAGCAATTGCGAAGCTGCGTTTCGCCCTGCCCAAGAGCTTGCCGTGCGCGGTTAGTCGGCAAGTCAGAGATACTGGGCTTCAATAAACGACAAAGGCCCGGTCGACTATGATCGGCTGACCGTCGAGATACGGAGGAAGAAATGAGAACGAAAAGTATTGTCACCATTGTTGCGCTTGTTCTAATCGCGCTCGCACTCGTGGCGTGCGGAAGGGGCACCGGAACTTCAGGCAATGAGAAAACGATCAAGTCCACCCAGGCGGGCAATCTAACGGCCATCATCGCAAGTTCCACCGGTGAGCTTAAGACTGGCGAAAACGATCTCACAGTTTCATTCACCGATTCGTCGGGCAAGACGGTAGACGTGGGAGCAGCGTCTCTGAAGTTCCATATGCCCGCGATGGGGTCGATGGCCGAGATGAACGATGCGGCGACGCTCACGACTACGAACACGCCCGGCAAGTATCAGGCGAAGGTTGATATTGAAGTCGATGGAACCTGGGAGGCGATTGTCAATTATCAGGGGCCGCAAGGAACCGGGCAGGCAAGAATGACCGTTCAGGCTAAATAATTATGATCCATCGAATCATCGAGTTCTCGCTGAAGAACCGGTTTGTCATCGTGGCCTTGTACCTGCCGCTGGCGGGTTGGGGCTACTGGGCGCTGCTGCGTACGCCGATCGACGCGATTCCAGACCTGTCGGACAACCAGGTGATCGTCTTCACGGATTGGGTAGGCCGCAGTCCAAGAGAAGTCGAGGACCAGGTAACCTATCCGCTGACAACAGCTCTTCAAGGTCTGCGCGGTGTGCGAGTGGTGCGCGGTCAGTCTGCATTCGGTTTCTCAATGATCAACATTATCTTTGAAGACAATGTTGACCTCTATTGGGCGCGCACTCGCGTTCTCGAACGATTGAACCTCGTCACAAAGCAACTTCCTGAAGGTGTGGTGCCAAATCTCGGCCCAGATGCCACGGGCGTAGGTCAGATCTTCTGGTATACGGTCGAAGGCAACGGCTACAACTTGCGCGATCTACGAACGCTTCAGGACTGGTTTATTCGATACCAGCTCAACTCAGTGCCCGGTGTCTCCGAAGTCGCATCTGTGGGCGGCTATATCCAACAATATCAGATCGATGTCGATCCTAATCGACTGCGCGCTTACAACATTCCGCTTTCAACGATCATAGCTGGCGTTCGGCGAAGCAATGCTAATGTGGGCGGCAACGTCGTCGAGGAAAACGGGCAGTGGTCGGTTGTGCGGGGCGTCGGTCTGATCGGTTCGGTGGCAGATGTTGAGAACATAGTGATCGGCGCTTCTGCAGGAACGCCCATCTACGTCCGCAACGTTGCCGAGGTCAAGATAGGCGACGCATTCCGCGTAGGCGTGCTGGATCGCGACGGCAAAGAAGCAGTTGGCGGAGTTGTGATCTCGCGCTACGGAGTGAATACACTCGATGTAATAGAACGAGTTAAGGAGAAGATAAAAACGCTAACGGGTGGACTCCCCCAAGGCGTTAAGATCGTTCCATTCTACGACCGAACTGAGCTGATCCTGAGAGCGACTGACACCCTCAAGCGAGCGCTCATAGAAGAGATCATTCTAGTCACGCTGGCCCACATTGTTTTTCTGTTTCACTTCCGCTCGATTCTGATTGTGACTCTTCCGTTGCCGCTCGCGGTGCTCATGTCATTCCTTTTTATGTATTACATGGGGATCAGCTCGAACCTGATGTCACTTGCCGGCATAGCCATCGCGATCGGGGTATTGGTTGACGCCGGAATAGTGGTTACGGAAAACGCTTTCCGTTATATGGAGAAGAAGGGCGTCGATCCTCGGGACCGCAAGAGGGTCTGGTGGGGAGTGCTTGAATCTGCACAACTCGTCGGGCGTCCAATCTTCTTCTCGATGGCAATCATTATCCTGGCGTTTGTCCCAGTGTTTGCGCTCACTGGGCGCGAGGGAAAACTTTTTCATCCGCTGGCGTTCACCAAGACCTTCGCCATGGTAGGAGCGACTATTATCGCAGTGACGCTTGTACCGGTGCTGTGCTCATTTCTGCTCGGCGGTCGATTTCACTCCGAGGACGAAAACCCAGTGATGCGGGCGCTCCATCGCGGGTATCGTCCGGCGCTCAATTGGGCGCTCGCTCATCGCGCTATAACAATTCTCACGGCAGTCGTTTTGTTCACCGGCGCCCTATTCCTGGCGACTCGCATCGGCAGCGAGTTCATGCCTGATCTCGACGAGGGCGACATTATGTATATGCCTGTGACAGACCCGGCGATCTCAGCCAATGAAGCGCTCAAGGTTATGCAGCGGCAAGATGAGATTCTCAAGTCATTACCCGAAGTCGCTTGGGTTGTGGGCAAGGCCGGCCGCGCAGAAACATCGACCGATCCAGCGCCTATCAATATGAATGAAACAATCGTTCATCTAAGACCGCGGGACCAGTGGTCGCCCGGGATGACCCGTGAGAGGTTGGTCAATGAGATGGACGAGAAGCTCCAGATGCCGGGCGTGAATAACATCTGGATACAGCCCATTAAGAACCGCATCGAAATGCTGTCAACGGGAATACGGACGGAGCTAGGCATCAAGATATTCGGAAGCGACATCAACGAGCTGGAACGACGCTCACGCGAAGTCGCATCACTTCTTCAGACCGTTCCCGGCGCGGCGAATGTTTACGCCGAACAGATAACTGGTGCTCCTTACATCGATATTCAGGTTGATCGACAGGCCGCTGCTCGTTACGGCATTGATGTCCAAACAGTTCAAGACGTGATCAATACCGGGATCGGTGAGAACAACCTCACAATGACGATAGAGGCGAGGCAGCGGTTTCCCGTTCGCGTCCGCTACGCGCCCGAGTTTCGCACGAGCCCGGAAGCTTTAGGCCGATTGCTCGTGCCCGCGCCCGGTGGCGCGCAGATTCCTCTATCTCAAGTTACAACGATCAGCACAGTCGCGGGACCGACCATGATCTCAAGCGAGAACGGTCTGCTGCGCGGGACCGTGACTCTCAATGTTCGTGGCCGCGACGTCGGAGGCTTTGTGTCCGAGGCGAAAAAGGTCTTGAACGACCGAGTGCAATTGCCGGCGGGTTACTACGTCGAGTGGACTGGCGAGTATGAAAACCAGTTGAGGGCTCGCGCGCGCTTGCAGCTAGTTGTGCCGATAGTGCTGGTGGTCATTTTTGTGATGCTGTACTTCACCTATCACTCGGTCATTGAGGCTGCGCACGTACTGATGGCAGTACCCTTCGCGCTCACGGGAGGCGTCTACCTGCTTTACGCGCTCGGCTATAACTTCTCGGTCGCGGTGTGGGTCGGCTTCATCGCGCTATTCGGAACAGCCGTTCAGACTGGCGTGGTGATGGTGATCTATCTGAACGAAGCTGTAGAGCGCAAGAAGCTTGAAGTTGGCGAACACCTCTCGCTGAAACAGCTCAAGGAAGCGGTGATGGAAGGAGCGGTGCTAAGGCTGAGGCCAAAGGTGATAACGGTCGCGACGGTGGGAGCGGGCCTCTTACCGATTATGTGGAGCACAGGCTCAGGAGCAGAAGTCATGAAACCGCTTGCCACTCCGGTGCTCGGCGGGATGGTGTCGTCACTTGTGCATGTGCTCATCGTCACGCCGGTCATCTTCTTCTGGATGCGCGAGCGAGAACTTAAGCAGCACGCAGCCAAAGAAATAGTAAGTGAAGAACAGCCAGTTGTCGGACTGGAGACGAGAAGTTAGTTCTCGTGTGATGTGATTAGTCAAAGTGTTCCAAATGGTGGCCTTTATGAGAAGAAATATTCGTTTAAGGGTTCTCATTGCGGCAGTGTCGGTCGTTTCTCTGACGGCCAACGCTTTTTCGCAGTCCGTTAAGAAATCGCAAGAGGAGGCAAAAGTAAGAATCGTGCTGGCTGGAGATAGCGCATCGATGCCGGA
>CAZOOE010000530.1:3585-4805 GCA_964581275.1 uncultured Clostridia bacterium | reverse complement strand
TGTGCGAGTTTGTGTGTGCGTCCCGAAGTCCTGTTCCTGAACGCTTACAACGGCACCTAATGCGATTTCTGCCTGTTCGTTAACTTGGCGCTGGTGGATCTCGAGCTGTTCAGCAAACTCCTTGCTATTGGTTTCGAACTGCTCCCGCGCTTTCTTGCCTTGGCTGGCAATGAAGAACATCGCCGCTGAGTCCTGGCGCTCGAGGGCGTCCTTCATGTTCTCGGCTGCGAGAATGCTCTTGTAGTTGTTGACGAGTATGACGTCAACCGAGCGGCCGAGGTGGACGAGATGATAGATCGCCCATACGCTCACCGCGAGAATGATGATTATCAGGAGTCCATAGCTGAATGCGAGTTTTCTTCTTAGACTGCTCATATGTTCCGCTACCCCAACCGCCGCACGGTGAGCCCGATCAAATCCAATGTCGAGTTGGGCGAAGGTGCATGAAAGCTGGCGAGCGCCCAACTCAACGCCTGTTGACTCGATCAACCACTCATGATCAAGTGCTCGACAATTGGGCCGAGCGCAAGTGCGGCGAAGTAACTCAATGCGCCAACGATGACCGCCGTTCCCACAAGCAGGACGGCAAATGAAAGCGAGTCGGTCGGCAGCGTTCCAAGAGTCACCGGCCGGCGGCCCTGCGCCGCGAGGCGCCCTGCCAACGCCAGCGCCGGGATCGCAAGTCCAAAGCGCCCAACCATCATTGCAACCGCTGTCGTGACGTTATAGAAAGGAGTGTTCGCATTTAGACTTGCGAAGGTTTGACCATTGTTGGTGATTGAGGACGCGTATGCATTGAGAATTTCAGTGAAACCATGCGGCCCGCCGTTTGTAGTCAAGCCAGCCAGCCCCCAGGCAGTCACGACTGCCAGAGCGGTAAAACTAATCAATACAACAGGCGCGGCCAGCGTATAAAGCGTGATCAGTTTTATCTCCGAAGGCCCGATCAGCTTCCCGAGGTATTCCGGTGAACGTCCTATCATAATGCCCGCCAGAAACAATCCAACCAGCGCAATGATGATGATTCCGTATATGCCGCCTCCAAGCCCCCCAAATACAATCTCACCGAGCAGCATATTCGCAAGAGGGATCATTCCTCCCACAGGCGTATAGCTGTCGTGCATTGAATTGGTGGAGCCGGTTGAAGTATTAGAGCTCGTGACTGACGCGAGCACTGATTGGCCGATTCCGAAACGCACTTCTTTGCCTTCCATATTCCC
>CAZOOE010000530.1:0-3575 GCA_964581275.1 uncultured Clostridia bacterium | reverse complement strand
CTATCTGCCGACAGGTTGTTGGTGTGTTGGAGTTTAATTTGGTGGAGCCGGTTAAAGTATTAGGGTTCTGTACGTGCCGGGTCACTGATTGGCCGATTCGGAAAGGAACTTCTTGGCCTTCCATGTTACCGCCTGACTGCTGACTGCTTGCCTCGGTCGAGACATTCGGCACCCGCGCAATCCGCGAGTTACTGCTCTGCTCTGCCCAGCCGCCGAGTAGCAACCCCATGCTAAACAGGAAAACCATGACCCAATATAACACCCAGCCCTGGCGCGGGCGCCTGACCATTCTGCCAAAAGTATTAGTAAGCGCCGCAGGCAAGACGACGATCGCAAGCATCCCTAAAAAGTTGGTCAGAGGGGTCGGATTCGCATAGGGGTGGGCGCCGTTTACGTTGAAGAAGCCGCCGCCGTTAGTTCCCAGGTTCTTAATAAACTCGAGACCTGCTACTGGCCCCTGCGCGATCACCTGGCGGGCACCCTCAAGCCCGGCAGCTTCGACGTATGGGCTGAAGTTCATCGGCACGCCTTGCCAGACAAGCAACAAACTTCCGACTGTCGATATCGGTAGCAAGACCCACAGAATGCCTCGAACCAGGTCAACCCAAAAATTGCCGAGCGTCCCGGCTCCGTCGCGAGCCAACCCGCGAATGAATGCAATGCCTACTGCCAGCCCCGACGCGCCGGCCAAGAACCCTTGCGCGGCCAGACCAACCATCTGGCTGACATAGGTCATTGTGCTTTCGCCGGCGAATGCCTGCCAACTGGTCGTGGTAGAAAAGCTGATGGCGGTGTTCATCCCCAGGTCCGGCGTGAGTGGGGTTTTGTGATATGAGGGATAGAACCAGGGCAAAAAGTGTTGAATCCGGAGAATCCCGTATAGGAGGAGGGTTCCTGTCAGGCAGAAAAAGACGAAGGACATCGAATAGCGCTTCCAATCCATCTCCTGGCAGGGATCAACACGTGCCAGCTTGTAGATTATGCGTTCGACCGAGCGAAGCGCGGGATCGAGCGATGTCTTCTCGCCGTCGAAGACGCGCGCCAAATAGCCGCCGACAGGCCTTACCAGGACGGTAACAACAAGCAAAAATAGCGCGTACTGCAACAGGCTCGATAAGCCCATGCTGAAACTCCGCCTCGTTGATGTCTTAGGGACTTGAGTTTTTGATCACCGAGTCTCCGGTCATGACTTTGGATGAGCCGCATCAAGCTTGAGGTTCAATTCAAGCACGTTGACGCGCGGCTCACCTAGCAACCCGAACTGCCTGCCTTCCGTATGCTCACGCACCAGGCGGCGCACTTCGTCCGCGCTAGTGGCTCGCTCTTTAGCGACGCGTGAAACTTGAAACTCTGCTGCCGCCGGGGTGATATGCGGATCGAGACCCGAAGCGGACGCCGTGACCAGGTCAATAGGGATGGGCGCGTTCGGATTCTCTCCTCGCAATAATTCCGCAGCCGCCTTCACGTTGTCCAGGAGCTTCTGACTCGTCGGTCCGAGATTCGTCCCGGCCGACGCAGTCGCGTCGTAGCCGGTTCCAGCCGCCGAGGGACGCGAATGAAAATAGCCCGGGCCGGTGAACGGCTGGCCGATCAAGCTCGATCCGATGACTTTGCCGTTCTTTTCAATCAGGCTGCCACCGGCCTTCGCGGGGAACATCACCAGCGCGAGACCGGTGACCGCCAGAGGGTATATGATCCCGAGAAGCACCGTGAGCACGACGGTCATTGCGACCGCAGGATACATCTGTTTGAGTATGTTCATAACGACTGAATCTTGAACCTCTTCGGAGATTACCGGTGCTAGCGACTTGGCGGATCTTGGCGCGCTAAACGGGTCCAGGACGCCAACAATGGTTTCGCGCAACGACGACACGATCCGGCAAGACGCAGAGAAAAACCAGACTCTACCATCACGCGAGCCTCAGTACGTGTATGATCACGTCAATGACCTTTATCCCGATGAACGGGATGATGACGCCGCCGAAACCGTATATCCAAAGGTTGCGCCTGAGCACCGCTGCCGCTCCCATCGGGCGATACTTGATGCCGCGCAGCGCAAGCGGAATGAGCGCGACAATGATCAATGCGTTGAAAATCACAGCGGACAGGATCGCCGATTCGGGAGACGCCAGCCTCATGACGTTTAGCGCCGCGAGCGGCCCGCTCTTTGCGCCGGCAAGCATGTAAAGCGTCGAAAACATTGCCGGAATGATGGCGAAATACTTGGCAACATCGTTCGCAATCGAGAAAGTCGTGAGCGCACCTCGCGTCATCAACAACTGCTTGCCGATCTCGACGATCTCAATCAACTTGGTCGGGTTTGAATCGAGATCGACCATGTTGCCGGCTTCTTTAGCCGCCATGGTGCCGGTGTTCATCGCGACGCCGACGTCCGCCTGTGCGAGTGCCGGGGCGTCATTGGTGCCATCGCCGGTCATCGCTACGAGTTTTCCTTCGCTTTGCTCGCGTCTGATCAACGCCATCTTGTCTTCCGGCTTCGCTTCGGCGAGAAAATCGTCAACACCGGCTTCACGGGCGATTGCCGCGGCGGTCAACGGGTTGTCGCCGGTTATCATCACCGTTTTGATACCCATTCTTCTAAGCTGGTCAAAGCGCTCCTTCATTCCGCCTTTGACGATGTCCTTGAGATGGATGATCCCAAGCGCATTACTGTGATCCGCGACCGCCAGCGGCGTGCCGCCGGAGCGCGCAATGCGTTCGACGGTTTCCTTCATTTCAGGTGGTACTACACCGCCTTCGGTGTTGATGAACTGGGTGATCGCGTCAACCGCGCCTTTGCGAATCACCCGTCCGCTGATATCGACTCCCGACATCCGAGATTGGGCGCTAAACGCGATGAATTGAGCCTCGTGTGCCGCCAATTCGCGGCCTCTGAGATTATATTTTGATTTCGCTAGGACAACGATCGACCGGCCTTCGGGCGTTTCATCCGACAGGCTCGAGAGTTGCGCGGCGTCAGCCAACTCTGTCTCCGATACGCCATTCATTGCGGTAAACTCGACAGCCTGTCGATTGCCAAGCGTGATCGTGCCCGTCTTGTCGAGGAGCAGGGTGTTGACATCGCCCGCCGCTTCGACCGCACGGCCAGACATCGCCAGCACGTTGTGTTGAATCAAGCGGTCCATTCCCGCTATCCCGATCGCCGAGAGCAATCCGCCGATGGTCGTAGGGATCAAACAAACAAGCAATGCAACAAGGACCGTCACCGTCGGGGGTGACGCGGCGGCGAATCCGACCGCGGGATCCGAAGAGTTCACGCTGTAGATCGCATACGGCAAAAGCGTTACGACAGCCAGCAAGAAGATGATCGTCAGTCCCGCGAGCAGAATGTTCAGCGCGATCTCATTCGGGGTCTTCTGACGTTCCGCGCCTTCCACCAGCGCGATCATTCGATCGAGGAATGTTTCTCCCGGGTTCGAGGTAATTCGAACCTTGATCCAATCCGAGATGACCTTGGTGCCCCCGGTTACTGCCGTGCGATCGCCTCCCGATTCTCGAATAACTGATGCGCTCTCACCGCTGATGGGAGACTCGTACCCGGACTCCAAGCCTTC
>CAZOOE010000529.1:0-4808 GCA_964581275.1 uncultured Clostridia bacterium | reverse complement strand
AGAATCGCACGAGGAGAGTCTAGTGCGGGCTGATTACTCCGTTCAGAACTGAAATTCTGTTCTGCGTAAGGAAAGACTACCGTGAGCACAAAACTCGGAATTCAAGAAACGGCTAAGAACGCTCCGACGATGCTGTGCCCGTGTTGCGGAGAGCCAGTACTTCGCGGCGCGCCCGACTGCACCTGTGGCGCCCAGTTCGTCGGCGAGCCGCTCGACGAGACACCCTTAAAAGTTCAACGGTTGGGACCGGCGATGACCTCGGTCGCCCTGCTGGCGTTGGTGGTAGCCGCGTCGTTGGTTGCCACCAAGTGGTTGGCCTTTGCTGGTGTGCTGGTGATCTGGTCAGCGTGGCGGGCGGTCAAACTCGCCAAACGGGATGGCGAATGGTACGGCGGCTACAAGACCGCGGTAGCCACACTCTCGCTGACTATCGCCGCCAGCGCGACGTTGGCGACTTACGGCATAGCCCATATCCCGCAAGCGATCGAGAATTATCGCCTGAGGCAGGTTGCGGCCACTCAAGCTTCGATGCATCACGTTGCAAGCCTGCTTGAAAACTACCGGCTTGGCCACGATTCTTACCCTAGTCCGTCGGAGTTCAAGAAACTTTTGGGAGACTCAGTTCCGGCCGATTACTGGGAGAGCACCATCAAGTACCAACCTGGCAACGGTCCTCTCGCCGACAGATCGATTGATACGATGGCAGCTACCAACTTCGAGCTGCGGTCTGCCGGACCCGACGGCATTCTAGGAACCGACGACGACATAATAATGCGAGACGGGATCTTCTTCACTAATGCAGAAGTCAAGAAGCAGACTGTAGTTCATCAGCTCCGCTGACGATTCAGCAATAGATAGAAATCGAGAGATAAAGGCAAGGGTGATATGTTCACTTTTGCCTTTTTCATTTAGACTCTCTTCGCGTTTTATGTTCAAGAAACTCCTGATCGCCAATCGCGGTGAGATCGCCGTGCGTATTGCTCGCGCTTGTAGAGAACTGGGCATCTCGCCGGTCGCGGTCTACTCTGACGCTGATCGAGCGTCGCTCCACGTTCGCGTTGCCGACCAGGCGATAAACATTGGTCCTCCCCCATCCAACCAAAGCTACCTGGTGATCGATAAGGTCATCGCCGCCGCAAAGACCACCGGAGCTGAGGCGATCCATCCCGGATACGGATTTCTTTCTGAGAACGCCGAGTTTGCCGAAGCGGTAGAACGATCCGGGCTCGTGCTGGTAGGCCCTCCCGCTTGGGGGAGGAAGGGGTTGGGCTCAAAGACCAGGGCCAGACGAATCGCAAAAGCGGCTGGGGCTGCGGTTTTGCCGGGTACAGTCTCGCCGCTCGAGTCAGTCGGAGACGCCGAGCACGTGGCTGGCGAAGTCGGATATCCGGTCATGCTGAAAGCCGCTGCGGGTGGCGGTGGGAAAGGCCTGCGGCTGGTCCGATCGCGCGAAGAGATCGCGAGCGCGTTCTCGCTCGCAAGCTCGGAGGCGGCGTCGAGCTTCAACGACGCTGCGGTTTATCTGGAGAAGTATATCGATTCGCCACGTCACATCGAGATCCAACTCATCGGCGATCTGCTCGGAAATATGATTTACCTCGGCGAGCGCGAATGCTCGCTTCAACGACGTCATCAGAAAGTACTCGAGGAATGCCCTTCGCCAATCGTCGACGCTGACCTCCGGCGTCGCATGGGAGAAACCGCTGTCAACATCGCGCGCGCCGCCGGTTACCACAACGCAGGCACGATCGAGTTTCTAGTCGACAGCGAGCGAAACTTCTATTTCCTCGAGATGAACACGCGGCTTCAGGTCGAACATCCGGTGACCGAGTTGGTGACAGGCCGCGACCTGGTCCACGAACAAGTAAGAGTCGCTGCAGGCGAGAAGCTGTCTTTCTCGCAGGACGATATCGTGATGCGCGGTGCCGCGATCGAATGCCGAATTTATGCGGAAGATCCCGAGAATAGTTTCCTGCCTAGTCCAGGGCGCATAACCAAGCTGGTGACGCCGGCGGGTCCGGGAGTGCGATACGACAGCGGGAGCTATCAGGGATGGGAAGTACCGATCTACTACGACCCGCTTCTTGCGAAGCTTTGCGTGTGGGCCGAGACCAGGGAGGCGGCCATAAACCGACTAACCCGGGTTCTCAACGAATACTCGGTTGAAGGCATACACACGACAATCCCCTTCTTCCGCGCGGTTGTTCAGAGCGAAGAGTTTCGCCGGGGTGAGTTCGACACCGGGTTTATCGATCGGTTCTGGAACCCGAGGGCCCAGGCAGGTGGGTCATCCCGCGGCTACGAAGATGCTCCGATTGCGGACATCGCCATGATCGCCTCGATCTTGCACGCGAAAGCGAGCAAAGAGCGCAAGGACACTACGACTGCCGTTCAAACTGAGAGCCGCTGGAAACTCTACGGTCGCGTCGCGCACAGGAAATAGTGTCGAGGGCTGGCATAGATCCGTATGACGTTCTTGAATGGCTCACGAATGTGAGCTAACGCAACTATGAGATACGAAGTAGAAATTCATGGCCGGCAAACCACCGTCGAGCTTGAGCAGCGCGACGGGAAGGTCCAGGCCCGGGTTGGCGCACGTCAGTATGACATCGAAGTCGTCTATCCGGAAGAAGGTGTTTATACATTTCGTGACGGAGATCAAGTCTATGAGGCGCGCGTTTGGGCGCCCGATTCAAGCTCGCTACGCGTGAGCATAAGCGGCCTTCTTTTCTCAACGAGAGTCATCGACCGTAAGCACCGCAGCTCAACCGTCGAGCACGGAACCGAAGGCCGCCAAATCCTTATCGCCCCCATGCCGGGTAAAGTCGTACGCGTTCTGCTTGGCGTGGGCGATGAGGTGACCCTGGGACAAGGCGTCGTGGTAGTCGAAGCGATGAAGATGCAAAACGAAATTAAATCACCGAAATCCGGCCGCGTCGTTGAGGTTCGCGTTGCGGAAGGAGCGAACGTCAACGCCAATCAGGTTCTGGCCGTGGTCGAGTGAAAGGATAGTATTGCCTGCCGGCTCGTTCAGCCTCATACCATATCGTTCGCGCCAACCTGAATTGGTGTTCTGAACCCATCACTCCTCTTTGCCGCTTCAACAGAAAGGCTAAGAAACTACGTCAAACAGGCCTGAATCCTCTCAGGCGTGATCTTTGGCACATCGGTTGTAGTCGAGATACACGCAAGGCGATTATGAGGCTCTGACAAGAGGGAGGCACAAGATGAATCGGAAGAGTTTGAGAAAAGTCACAGGTGGGGCGATGGGGCTCGCATTGGTGCTTGGTATCACTATCGCGACGGCTCAGGCACAGTATCGGGACTACGGCTACCGCGGCGGAGGCGATAGCCAGGGCTCCTGGTCACCGGATCGCACCAGGGACTATGCGTTCAAGCTCGGCTATCACCAATCCTACTCTGCGGCGCGAGATGCGCGGGACAACGGATACCGAGGAAGCTATCGGGACATGCCCGGCTACCGTAACGACACCAACGGATATCTGGATTTTATGGGCTACCGCGACGATTATCGCGATGCTTATCGAAGCGGCTATGAATCGGGTTTCAGAGATGCCTTTTCAGGACGCGAGCGGCGTTACGGGCGCGACGAGGTTGAGGCGGTGCTCGGCGAAAGGCTTAGGGACGCCTACGCTGACGAGTCGGACTATCAGGACCGCAACTGGAGAGGCGGGCGCGATGAATATGATTACCGCAACCGCGGGCGCGGAGACATCTTCGCGATAGCACAACAGAACGGTTATCGCGACGGCATCCGTCGCGGTGATGAGGATCGTCAGCGACACTTCGGTTTTGACTTCGAACGCTCGAATCAGTATCGCGATGCTCTCACTGGTTATCGCTCCGAATACGGCAGCCGCGATCGATACCGTGACGCTTACCGCGAGGGTTACAGACGCGGTTACAGCGAGGGCTTTCGCCGAGGCGAAAACAATCGGGGCCGGTGGCCGTTCTAACGGATCGGGTGTAGTTGATCAGATTCTCAAAAGCCGGGCGGCGACCAGGGCTCACAACTCGCCGCCCGGTTTCACGTCTTGAGTAACCCTCTAGTGCGGAGGGCCCTTCTCCGACACCGAGTGAGCATGCCAGGCAGCGATCTTCCACCCTTCTACGGTACGGGTAAAGGCTAGAGTACCGCGGAAGATTAGAGACTCGCCCGCGGCGGCGGGCGCCGGGCGTTCATAAGTAACCACCGCAGCATCCGAACCCAGCGCCAGGACTTCAACCTTTCTATAATCGGACGGGCTTCCAGGCGGAAGCTGCGCATCCTCGATCCGCTTGCGATAGGCGTCAAAGCCGCGCCACTCACCGCCGGCCACCCGGATAACCAGACGGGGCGAGTTCCAGAATGTTTCCAGATAACTCTTCTTGTCTCCACGGGTGAGCGCCGTCGACCACTTGTCGAACACTTCGCGAACTTCGCGCTCTACACCCGCCGAGCCCTTCCCGGTTTGAGGTCCGCCAATGGCGGCGTCCTTCGCCGCAATCAGTGCCACGATCAGCATTAACAGCATTCTTTGTTTCAAAGTACCCTCTCCCGTGAATGTCCAACAAACTTCAGTTGTATCGGGGTAGTGGGTCGCGTTTATTTGCTTGAGTCCAACGACAACCTGAAGTTTGTCCGACATCGCCACATCTATTCGTAACCCCTAACGTCTGCTACTAAACCATAACGAAAGAGCGCTGGCAATCGGCATAGGGCAGCGCCTGCCTTTCAACGACGGGGAGCAAACCTGTTGCCTCACCTAAAAATCTTGATGAAACGTGATTCGTTGCCTCACGAAAAA
>CAZOOE010000528.1:0-4851 GCA_964581275.1 uncultured Clostridia bacterium | reverse complement strand
GGGCCGTCGAGACCAGGGCCTCAGCGATGCCGCCCGAAACCACAGACATTCCGCCCGACCCCGTGGCCGCGATGCTTCGGAAAGCGTTAATAATTCCGACTACGGTTCCGAAGAGACCAATGAATGGGGCAGTGGAGCCGATCGTGGCAAGGAACCCGAGACCCCGCTTCAACTGAATCAGCGTTTCGGACATGGAGTCCCTGAGTGCGCTCGTGACGAGCTCGAGCGAAGCGGCCGGATCGCCTCCGCTCTGGCTCACGCCGTCGTATTCGGCGATGCCCGCCGAGACCACCTGCGCCACGTACGAATTCTGGTGCAGCTTCCCGGCTTCGATCAGATCCCGGACATCTCCACCGTGAAGGAACTTCTTGAACTCGGGCTTGAACTTTTCTGACTCCCGCGAGGCCGAAGAGAAGCGGCGGTGCTTGTCTATGATCATCCCTACGGAAAAAACGGAGAGCACGGCGAGGCAAACGATCACCGCGCCTCCGAATATACCTACGTGTCTTAACAGTTCAGTTAAACTCATGGCTTTCTCCTTTGCGTTGCATTAGCGGGCGCTGCCGCATTCCCATCTGTCGTGACACCGCTGGGAGGCGCCGTTTGTGATCTAATTTCGTAGTAGAGAAGCATTCGCATGAATACCTCCTTGTCTATGGGACGCCTTGAGTCGTCGAGCAAGGTCGACACGCTCGGGCCATTGCCGAGTTCCGAGCTCTTCCAGGGAACGATGACCAGTGCTTTAGGCGCTTCCTGGTTCCCCAAAATGGACATGCCGAGCGCCTTTCCTCCGGGAACGGACGTCAACTTCTCGTCTTCTTCTGTCTTTGCCTGCGCCTCTTCTGTCTGATTCTTTGCCTCCTCCTTCCTTGCGTCTTCTTTCTTTGCCTGCGGTTTTTCGGTCTGTCGCTGTGCTGGTTCCGTCTTTGGCTGCGTTGCTTGCTGAGCGAACACAGCCTCGGGCGCCAAGGCAAGGACGCCAAGCAAAATCCAGTAAATGCTAGTTTTCTTCATGGCTTCTCCGGTTTCTTTGCGCGGTTGCGAATGTCGGCAATCCATTTGCCGACCTCGGCGTCGTCCGGAACAATCCGGCTGTACGCCTCGTAATGCTCCATCGCGCATGTGTAATCCCCGAGATACAGGTCGCACAGAATCGCAAGGTTCCTGTGCGCATATTGGAAGTCGGCGGACTGTGCTAGGGCCGCGTCATAACTCGCGCGCGCCTTCGCAAACTGTCCTTTACGGCGCTGCACGATACCGAGTTCGTTATAGGCGGCAGGCTGTTTTGGATCCGATTCCAGCGCTTTGTTCAGGCTGGCTTCGGCGCGGTCCAAGTCGCCGGTGCGCGAGTAGGCGATGCCGAGATCGATGTGCGCTGCGGTCAAGGCAGGCATTTTCTCGGTCATTTTGAGCAGCAAAGCGATGCCCGGTTCGTACCGCTCTTCCTTGAGCAGGCCCACTGCCGACTGGTAGTCGGCGCGCATTTGATCAGTGACGGACACGCCTTGGGTAACCGTGGCGGCCGGAGCGAGCGCCGCGCCTTTGCTGACCGTCGCGCCTGGCGTGACCGATACGCCTTGAGTGACCGGGTTCTTGGGTGATAGCGAATCGATCGTGTCCAGTAAGCCGCTACTCGTTTCGCGTTTCGCGTAACGGCCCGGCATCAACTCGGTAAGCCTGCTGAGACTTTTCTCGGTCCACGAGTTGAGGACGCCGGTGTGCAATAATTCCATGTTCTTTTCGTGTACGTTGATGGCTTTTTCCTCGAAAGGAAACGCTGCCTCATCGAGCTTGTTCTTGAACTCCTCCAGATCTTCTGGTTTCAAGTCGTCCGGCCGCTCTGACTCGAGAAGTGCGCGACTGAAATTGGAGTAGGTCTCGGCCATGTAATACGTCGCTGCCGCCGTCACGTCGTCGATTCCGTAATCCACCAGCCGGCCCAGGGCCGCAATCGTGGCATCCATGCGCTGCTTCTTATCCTGCAAGCTGGTCTCGAAGGGTTGGCGCAGCTTGACGACGACGAAATTCACATAGAGCTGCTCTGCGAGGACGAGAGCCGAACGTGCCGCAAGCGTCCGGGTTCGGCTGGTCCTTTCCGATCCGGCGCCCGCATCGGCACTTACGATTTCTGCGAGCTGCTGGTGATAGAGTGTCTCGTCGCTCGCTGCTTTGTAAATCTCAGCGATCTTGAACCGTGTTTCGATGGCCGTCTCTACCGGTTTGGGAAACGCTTTAACGTACCGGTTGTATGCTTCCACGGCGCGATCCTGGGAATTGGATTGCGCGTAGAGGTCTCCCGCATCGAGCAGCGCCTCGCTGCGTAGCGCAGGATCGTCGGACTGAGACGCGATGCGGTCGTATTCGCTCGCGGCGTGCGATAACTCGCCACTCTGCCGGTAGGCGTAAGCGATCTGTTTGGTGGCCTCAAGCTGCAGTTTGTGCTGCGGGAAGGTAGTGCGAAACGCTTCAAGGACGTCCACTGCCGCCTTCCAGTCCTGCAGCTGGATTAGCGCGGCGCCGGCGTCGTACTCAGCCGTCGCACGGATAGATGACGTAGGCGCCGCTGTGCGAATCCTCAGGAAGTGGTCGGCGGCGGCGCGATAGTCCTTCGCCTCGTTTGCGAGCTCACCTTGTTTGTAGATCGAGGCGGCGAGATTGTCGACGAGCGCGGTGCGCGATGCGTCGCTCTGCGGCGTGGCCGCCAGAACCTGGGTGTAGGCCTGTTCAGCCTGAGGGTACTTGGCGAGCTCGAACGAGCCATGCGCAACTACAATCCACGCGGAACGCCGGATCGGCGCGTCTGCGCCCGGATACTTATCGATGAGGAGGTGGTCGGCTTCGATGGCAGCCTTGTAGTCCTTCATCTCGTACAGGTCATCAGCGGCTGCTCCGAGGACCGCCGCGGCGTGTTCGTCTTGAGGGAATGCGTCGGCAAATTTGAGCGAGCTTGCGACTGTCTCGTGCTTGACGGTGTCCTGCTGCTCCCTGCTGGCAATCTTCAGCTGCTCGCGGTATGCATAGATGGCGGCATATCCAGCAGCTGCCGACTGCGAATGCGGCGCGTATCCGTAAGCCGTGCGCTCATATGCTTTGGCCGCCTGGCCGAAGTCCTTATTCTCCAAAAGCAGGTCCGCAAGCTGATAGTTGACCGATGCCGAATCAACCTCCTTCGGGAAGGACTCGAGGTAGGCGCCATACCATTGGATTGCCTCCTGATAATTCGTAAGCTTCTCTTGCGCTTCGTTGGCGTTCTGATACTCGGCGTGATAATGCGTCGCAAGGTCTTTCAGGTTGGTCTTCAGGTAGGCCAGCACTTCCGGGGAGTCTTCCGGTTTGAAGTGCCGCCAGTATTCGGACTTCAGGTTGTACCTGGAAGCAAATTCCCGCTTCGACTCCAGTACGAGCTTGGGGAACCCGCCCTTAGTGAAAGTATCCACGACGCGCATGCTGAACCGCGGCGCGGCGCGGTGGAACGGATAAAGCGCCACGAAAGCCTTGTACGTTTTCGCCGCGTCGTCGTAACGCAGCTTGCCAAGATAGTGCTCACCAAGACCGGAGTAAATGCGGTCCTCATAGGCGCGCTTCCCGAACTTGGAGAAGTACTCCGGCAAGGTCTCGGGCCCACCGAGGTTGCTGAAGCTGAGGCTGATCACTCGGAACGTATCCGCGACACGGCGATCGCTGTCCTCATCATGCGTTTGATCAAAGTCGTAGCCGATCGATACTTTGTAGTCGAGCAGGGCAATATATTTCTTCAGGGCCTCCTCGTAGAATTCCTGCTTGTAGAGCGTCCATCCGAGCTTATAGAGAGCGAGCTCGTGGTACTCTGAGCCGGTGCCCAGGCTGACGATGCCCGAATAGGCGCTCTCAGCGTCGCGGAAGCGTCTGCGCGTGAAAAAGTACTCGCCCCGCCTAAACTGCACTTCGTCGAGGTGCGACGAATGCGGATTTGTGCGGATCAGGCGCTCCATTGTCTCGATGGCCTCTTCGGTGCGGCCGAGCTCGTCGTACGCCCGCGCCATCTGATAGAGGACCTGGTCGCTGTTCTTGTAACTGGGGTACTCGGTGAGCAGCCGATTGTAGAGCGCGATCGCCTCGAGTGGGCCGACGGAATCTGCACCAGCGCGCACTGCGTCCGCCGGCGAGGCGTCGGCGTTACTGCCCGCCAGAATTCCGGCCTCCGCTGTTGTGCGGCGCTCGAAGTCCTGGTCGGATTCCCGCAAACCCGCGCTGGCAGCTGCCGTGGCCGGATTGAGACTGCCGACCGACGAGCCTGCGAGCACCTGGGCGGCCGCCGGGGCAGCCATTTTCCGTGGCTTGGCGTTGCCCGTGCGCACCCCGAACTGCTTCTCGATTTGCAGGTCCGCGAGGCGCCGCATCGCCTCCGGAGTCATCGCGGTCTCCGGGGTCTCCTGAAGAAAGCGCCTGTATTGCTGCATGGCCTGATCAAGGCCCTGCTCGACCTTCACGTCCTGCTCATCCGGGCGAACGTTACGCAGCTCGGCAAGCGTCCCCACGGTCTTGGCAGTGGGCTTGACATGAGCAGCGCAGCCGGTGAAGAGAACCGGCGCGATCGCGATCGGAATGGCGAGGCGGCGCATCAACGTCCCTCCGTACCGGACTGGGCGCGCGCGGCTCGATCGTAGCTATCGGCGACGCCAAAGCGCGCCTCCGCCTGCTGGGCCACCAAGCGCTCCCGGCGGGCCTCGAGCTGGCTGATGGCGACGGTCTCGATCATGTGTCCCTGCCCGGCCATCAAGGTGTCGACACGCTGCGATGCTTCGCCGACGCGTTCGCGGAGCCGTGCAATCTGGACGTCGTATCCGACGTAGCTGTGCGTCGCCGCCTGCC
>CAZOOE010000527.1:1793-4908 GCA_964581275.1 uncultured Clostridia bacterium | reverse complement strand
CGAACGGCGACATTATGTAAACCTTGTCGTTGCGCTGCGCGATCGTCGAGCCTATGCCCGAGTAACGGCTTCGCTGGTCCTGCTGGACCTTCTCCCACTCTTTCTGATCGAAATAGTTGGAGTGCGGGTCGAGGGTGTGCAGCATGCCAAGGATGGAAGCCTTGGCCGCTTTGTTTAGATCGACCTGCCCGGCGTAGTTGTCCTTCGCGACCAGAATAGCCTTCGCGAAATCTCCAGCAATCCGCTGCCTGGTGGTTGAATCATCGTCTTTATCCCCGACTAGCCGCTGTGCCGGATGGGCGCCTGCAAACGTAATCGGGATGATGAGCGCGGCGACGAGCAACCAATATCGATTTCTTAGTTTCATCGTTAGTCTTACCCCAGAACCAGCTTCAGGCGAGCCACGGGAGTTGGGAGTCTCGCCAGATTAGCCTCAACAAACGTTCACAAAGAATCTTAGCGGAAAGAGGTTTGCGAAACAACCAAAGCTTGCTTAACGCTTATCTGATGTCGGAGCGCTTACAAGAAAACAGCGGCCCGAACCCGTTGAGCTCGGACCGCCGTTTCGATTCGACAGGTGCTTGCGATGACCTAATTCCTGCGCGGTTCTCCGTCGCGTGAGCTCCTTAACCTGCGCATGTCCTCAGCCATGATTCGGGCTTTCGGTATTTCGGCGACCGCTCGTTGCATCTGAAGGTCACTCTCCAGCAACACCTGATACGCCGTCTCAACTCCGTAAGCTGCAGTGACCATCTCGTAACGAATCTGCCTCTTGATATACTCGGCTTCCTTGTCCACGCTGGCGTCGTCCAGCTTGAACTGCCGGTGGTCGCGCAGAAAGTTCTTGAATTCCGCCAGCACCTTGTCGGTGATCTGATATTCGTTCGGTTGAAGTTGGTGGTGATGATCAGCTTGCCGATCCAATTTGAATTCAGCGCATCCCTGAATTTGGCCTCCAGCCAGTTGATGCGCAAACTCAAACACCGGATCGAACCATATGCGCTGAAGCTCGAGCTCGCGTTGGGGGATCCTTATTTTCACTTCGACGTCCGGATCGATCCCGCCGCCACCGTAGACAGTTCGACCGGAGTCCGTTCGCTTCTGATCCGTATGGGCGCTATTCTTGTCTCCACGCTTGAGATTGTAGTCGTAGAACGACCGCCCACTGTAATCGCGCTGGATCAGCCGTCCGCTTGGCGTATAGTAGTGCCCGGTCGTCAGCACCAGCGCCGACTGATCCGACAACGGGAACGGGCTCTGCACAAGCCCCTTTCCAAAACTATTTTCACCAACCAGTCGCGCGCGATCGTGGTCTTGCAGCGCGCCAGCCACGATCTCAGCCGCTGAAGCGGACAGCCTGTTTATCAAAACAACGATAGGGTACTCCTCGGGCGCGGTGTTGTTGGCAACAAATTCTTTTGACGGAAAAACATTCGGACGCCCGTGCATCGACAGGATCTTCTGGCCGCGATACAGAAACAGGTTCGAGACTTTTTGCGCCTGATCCACCAGCCCTCCGTGGTTACCTCGAAGATCGAGCACCAGCGAGGTCATCCCGTGCTGACGCAGTTCGCCGAGCGCGTTGCGCACCTCCTCGAAGGTGGTTGTGTTGAACCCCCGCTCGAGATTGATGTATCCCACCCCGCCCCCAAGCATGAAATAATTCGCCACGGATGGCAGTGGGACCGGTCCCCGCGTCAGCTTGAATTCTAAGGGCCTATCGACTCCCAGGCGAGAGATCTTGATCGTTACTGTAGTGCCCTCCGGGCCGAGCAGCTTGCTTCTGACCTGCGCTTGAGTCCATCCGTCGGTCGACTCGCCATTGATCCCGGCTATATGGTCGCCGTAGCGAAGCCCCGCTTTGTACGATGCGGTCCCGTCTGTCGGCGAGACGATATACACTTTCCCGCCGTGTTGAATGATCGTCGATCCGATTCCGTAGTAGCGACTGCTCTGATCGTTTTGGAACTCTTCCCATTGCTGGCGGTCGAAATACATCGAGTGTGGATCAAGCGTGCGGAGCATGCCAGTGATCGAAGCCTTGGTCATCTTGTTGAAATCAATTTGCCCTGCATAGTTGTCCTTCGCAACAAGAATCGCTTTGCTAAAGTGGTCCACGATTTGCTGCTTGGCCGCGAAATCCGCCGAGCTTTGCCCGGCCGAACGCTGACCGCTATGCGCACCGGCAAATGTGAGCGGCAGCAAAAGCGTCAAGACCAACAAGCAGTATCGCTTCTGGAGTTTCATCTGGAGCCCTCTTATGTCAACCGTGATCACTCCCCGCCGCAACGGGGTCGATGTTCTCGCCCAAACCGACTCGGCGATTCTACAGGATGGGATACCGGAAAACAACTGTAACCCTGTGAAGCCGTTGATTGAACCGCCACGGTGCTTCTGTTAGTTTAGTGATCGATTGGTTCATGAAATGTTCGGCGATCGTAAGAGACTTGTGATGTGCCAGGTCTGCCGGGGCTTGATCGAAGCTTCAGCGAAAACCTGTCCATTGTGTGGACGAGAATCGGTCCCGGCGGCCCGTATTTCCTCCGCGAGCATCACCACCAGCGGAAACTTCTTCTCCCTGGTGTTGCTAACGATCAACATTGTCCTGTTCGTGTTGATGTCGATAGTCGAAGTTCGCGGCGGGCGCGGCGGCGACGCATTCTTCCAAAGTGCAAGCGATGGAGTACTCAACGACTTCGGCGCATTGGTTCCCTCCCTGGTTCGAGCTGGGCAATGGTGGAGACTGTTGACTTGGAACTTTCTGCACATCGGGTTGATGCACCTGATGTTCAACAGCTCGGCGCTGTTTTCGATCGGCCCGCAGGTAGAAGGAGTCTTCGGCTCGCAGAAGTTCGTGTTCGCATACATTGGGACTGGCGTCGCGAGTGGAGTCGCGTCTCTGATGTTTCTTCCCGGCGGCACCGCGGGCGCGTCGGGCGCGATCTTCGGATTGATCGGGCTGATGGCGGTCTATGGCTACCGGATGGGTGGAAGTTTTGGTCGCGGCCTGATGAGACAAATGTTGATCTGGGCCGGAGTCGGAATAATGTTTGGCTTCTTTATTGGAGCGAACAATGTGGCTTCCATTTGCGGACTAGCCCACGGTCGCGGTCAC
>CAZOOE010000527.1:0-1783 GCA_964581275.1 uncultured Clostridia bacterium | reverse complement strand
GGCGGCGGGCTCGGGTTCGTGCTCGTTCCGGATGCCCCGTCAACGGCGAGTTCGGCGTCTCGCTGGAACGCTGCGGCGATTGGTTGCATTGGCTTGGTCGCAATTAGCTTCGTGATGGCAGGTCGAGTGTACGGCGCCGAGCAGGAGAAGTCGAGTCAGCGAGACACCTGGGCGCGGCAAATCAAAACCGCCCAGCAGTTCGCAAGGGTCATCGACGAAGGGAATGACGTGGTAGCCCGGTCTTTCGATCTCAACCGAGGACCCGGCCGCCCGGCTCAAAAGGATGCTGTGAAAATCGCAATCGACCTACGCCGGATCTCCGGCGAGCTCGAGAAAACCAACGCGATCGACGACCGAAGCACTGCAATCAAAACACGGCTGATCGACCTGATAAACAAGCGCGCGAAAGCCTTCGAACAGGCAGTGAATGATTCGATGATAGCCGCAGCGGCATCGGCAGATCGCGAGGCTTTTGACGCAGCCTTCAATGATTTCTCCGACTGGGAGAGCAACACAGCACAGGACTTCAGAAAACGATTCAACCAATAGCCGCCGCTCAAAATCTCATCTTTCAAACCATCGGTCTTACATCGAGTGGTAGACTCCTAAGATGACCTGGGAACCCGTCACGAGCGAACCTGAGTTGAAAGAGTGTCCGGCTTGCAAAAAGCCAACGCCGGCAGCGAACAGCACCTGCATTAACTGTGGAACGTTTCTGCCGGACGCTGAAGCAACGAGCAGCGAAGCCGCTACCGAATACCGCTTCCTCCGCGCTCTATTCACTCGATCAAATCCGTTTACGATGATCTTCATTGGGATCAACGTCGGCGTGTTTGTGTTGATGTGTCTCGCCGGAGGCCTAGCGGTGACGTCAGTCGATCAGGAGGTATTAAGA
Organism: uncultured Clostridia bacterium; assembly: GCA_964581275.1. Classification (GTDB taxonomy): domain Bacteria; phylum Acidobacteriota; class Blastocatellia; order UBA7656; family UBA7656; genus Onstottus_A. The sequence continues at coordinate 888 of CAZOOE010000527.1, read as the reverse complement.
GGATTTGGCGCGAAGCAGAACAGCCTCATCGCTGAGCAACATCAATATTGGCGTTTGATTACATCGATCTTTATTCATATCGGATTCATACACCTGTTTCTGAACAATTACGCCCTATGGATCATCGGCCAGGAAATCGAACAGATTTACGGTTCGGCTCGCTTTGTGGTGCTTTACCTGGTCACCGGTGTAGTCGGTTCAATGGGAAGCTACATCTTCAATCCTCAAGCAACATCTGCCGGCGCCTCCGGTGCGATATTCGGACTGTTCGGCGTGATGGCAACATTCGCGTTCAAGTACCGTCGAGAAATCCCCGAGATGCTTAGCCGCGAGATCAGGCGGCGAGTGCTCCCGGTCATTGCTATCAATTTGGTGTTTGGGTTTTCAATCAAGATCGTCGACAACGCCGCGCACCTCGGAGGGTTGCTCTCAGGAATTCTGCTCGCGCTCGCCGTTCCATACATGAGACTAACCGAGAAGATTACGCCGATGCTGTGGCGCGCTCTTCAGACAGCCTGCCTCTTATTGATCCTGGTTTCGTTTGTGGGCGCCTTTCGCAACTACGATGGACCGCAGCTCACTTTCTCAAATTTGACGACGCGCCCAGGCTCCGCCGTAGTCACTTACTTTGACAGAATGCAAGACGGCAACCGGTTGCTTGGTGAATCCTACAAATCGATAGCGGCGGCGTTCGATAAGGGTGGCGGGACTATCCCGGTCGAGCCGGCACTCGACTTGGTAGAGCGAGGGATCCGCGCAGTCAGTGGCGCGCCGCGGATTGATGCCGAAGCCACTCAGTACCGAGCACGCCTGCTCGATCTGCTTAATCAGCAGAAGAACATCTTGAGTGATTTCGATCGATCAACATCGAAGGATCGAGACAAGCTG
>CAZOOE010000526.1:4602-4933 GCA_964581275.1 uncultured Clostridia bacterium | reverse complement strand
ATCGGGACGAATGCCGTCACTTTCTCGCGGGTCCAAGGCTGTGCCGCACGCCAGATCCAAACATCACCTGCGCCGCCCAATAAGGCACCACTGAAGCGAGGCCCCGCGGCTGGACTGACATCGTCACGCGCCTTATCAGCCCAGGGCTGTCGGAGCGGCTTGGGTCAACATCTTGCGGTCCTACAGCTCGGCTCGCTCGCCGCGGCCTCTTGTCGGTGACCTACCACTGAGTTTTCCTGGCATCTGTCAGTGTGAACCAACTCACACTGGTCAGCTTTGAGACTGGCTAAATACCTCTGCGCTCAAGCCGCCGGGATTTCCGTAACAGGCT
>CAZOOE010000526.1:0-4592 GCA_964581275.1 uncultured Clostridia bacterium | reverse complement strand
GGAGGGGAAGACGCCGCGCCCAGCCGGCGGCCAGGCAGCCCAGCGAAATCCCGAGGAACGCAGCAAGAAGAATGGTGTTCGTGAAGAAGGTGAGATACAGGACGTGCGCGGGAAACCATCGAATGCAGGCGAGCTCGAGATACAGGAGGAGCAAGCTGATCAGGAAGAGCTCAGCCGAGGCCCGGCTGTCTCGGGCTGGCGACCCGGCACGTGGCAGGCCGGGAATGGACCGCGATGGACGACGACATGCCAATAGCGATAAATAGGCCCCGCCGAGCCGGGACTGCCACCTGCGATCAACGGGGCGATTTCATGGCCTCCCCGCGTGAACCCACACGATCTTCGACTCCGGTCGGAGACAAGCTGCAGATTCTGAAAAGCCATCCGTTGTTCGGAAGATTCGGATCCAACGTACTCGGCCGGCTCTGCACATACGTCACGACGCGAAAGTTCAGACGCGGGGCCACCGTGTTCACTCGTGGCGATCCGGGCACATGCCTGTTCATGGTCGCTTCCGGAACCGTACGGATCAGCGTCCAGTCAGCAGCCGGAAAAGATGCGGTTTTCAATCTGGTTTACCCAGGCGGGATATTCGGCGAAATTGCCCTGCTCGACGGACAGCCGCGGACGGCCGACGCCATTGCTGCTACGGACTGCCAATTGCTGGTTCTCGAGCGGCGCGATTTCATCCCTGTCCTCGAAAGCAACTCTGAAATCGCATTGCCCCTGATTGAAGTGCTTTGCGAGCGCATTCGCCGCACCAGCGATCAGGTCGAAGACATGGCCTTCCTCGACTTGGAACGCCGGCTGGCCAAGGCGCTGCTCCGGCTGACGAGCGCGGCAAAGCCGACGCCGCTCGGTCGCAAGGTGGCCATCACGCAGCGAGAAATCGGCCAGATTATCGGCATGTCACGCGAGAGCACGAACAAGCGGTTGCGCTCGTGGCAGGACCGCAAGTGGCTGAAGATCGAGCGGGGCGGTGTGACCATACTGAACTCTGCCGCATTGGCCCAAATTGCTTCAGGCGTCGCTTGATCGAATCGCGCAGTGCCCAGCGCATGCGGATAAAGCCCGGTCGCGAACGTTGGTGACCGATCACAGCACTGGTGACGTGGACGTCGGCACGCGGCACGAACGGCGCCCGCGAGCCCGCGAGATTGTCATGATTGGTTCTGCGTGAAGCAGCGGACATGAGCGTGTGAATGAAAAAGCCCCGGATTGGGGAGGGAATCCGGGGCTTTTCCGAGGTGCTAGGGCGGATTAGTCGCCCACCGGATAGGGGTCCTTCATGATCGCGGCGCGAATGTTGACGTCCGGATCCTGGCCGACGACCTGACCGTTGAGGATCACGAGGCCGTTCGACGGACGGCTGGCAGCCGTGGCGAAGGTGGACGCAGCGACAAACGCCGTCAGGCAGAGGGTGGTCACGAGGGTCTTCATGTTTCATCTCCGGGTTGAGGTTGAGTGTGCAGTACCAACGACGCCAACCTAACCGACCCTCGACCGATCGAACGTGAAGCCCTTCACAGTACGACGAGAAAATCGTCCGACCCGCGCGAGACTCCGCTTTCCCGGCATCGCGATATTGTTGGTCCGCGCGGCGCAAGCGCAGCTATTTCGGAGAACGAACCCTCGCACAGAGCAACTTTCACCTTCCAATGTGATCTGCTCCATACAGAAATGCCAATGGCGCACCCATGATCGCAGTGTTCCTGAACAGTGAAGGAGCACGCCATGAGGACGTCAACAATGAGCAAGGTCGTCGCACTGCAGATCCTGGCCGTGGCGGTCGTTGCCAATGCACAGGCTGCCTCTGGACCAGGTCTCGTCTGGGGCGACGGCGGCTCGCTGGATACCCAGAACGAAACCATCTACCGGCCGACTTGCTGGCCGGGAGAAAGTTCGGAGCCATGGCCGAGATGCGCCGTGCACGATGCCGAGGGAACCTGGCACTCCTCCCTCGACCCGACTCGCTTGCCCTAGTTCCGATTCATGCAGAGCATGTGACGTGGCGAGCAAGGTGGCCAGATGATCTAGCGGTTGCGCCGCGTAGAGGCCGCGACCGCTAAGGCAATTTCACCAGGCTGGTTCTTCTGCTCGGCGGCTCGGCTGATCGCCTGTCCTCTACCGCAGCCGCCGTTCCAACTCAGCGTCTCTCGCCGCCCGATCGCCTGTTGGTGCCTACCATGAGATATTCGTCGTTCATTTGTCCGTCGGCACCAAAGCTTCTTGCTCCTTGGTGCCCAGGGCCACGATTCTTGCGGCCAATGCCAGATATTGATTTCCCAATTCCCGCAGGCCAACCGCCGCCAGCGACGGCACGCATCGCTCCGCTGCAGCAAAACATTGCTCAGCGACCTTCGTCAGGAACTTGCAATCGACGAATGGACTTGCTGTGAGCTTGCGGGCTGTGAACTTGCGGGCCATGCCGCGACCCTAGCGTGCCTTTTGAGCTGCGCGCGCCTTGCGCTCGTCCTCATCCACGATTTCCACACCCAAGGTGGGCCCGGTCTCATGCGCCGATTCGCGCCAGCAGCTGGTCGATAAAGACACGCTGGCCTGGAAGGATCTTTTGGCGCGCCTCGGCCGGCGCGAACCACGCGGCGCGATCCATCTCTGGAAATGATGTCCTTCGGGCGCTCTTGGGCGGCCACTCCAGTTCGAACCGATTGGATTTCAATTGGGCGACGTCGAACGCGCCTTGCACCGCCCAGGCGTGCACGAGCTTGCGGCTTGGCGGCACCAGTTCACCCAGCGCTTGGCACATGAGCAGATAAAGGCCCCGCCGAGGAGACCCGGCGAGGCCCACAAGCGCACCGAAAGGTATGGGACACCGGTGCTCTAGACTAACTTCAATGCCGATGGCGTTGTCCGTCGCCGCCTTCTCAGATGTTAGAAGCCGAATGACGACATCAGCATCAAACCATAGCGGGGCTCCGTCTTGTAGCGGATTGAATCTCCTGCCGGGAGCGGTTGGTTCGCAACGAGGCCGTCGCCCAAGACCTTGGCGTTTGGTGTGACGCGCAAGCCGACACCAAAATTCCAGGTCGCCGTACTTGCGGGCTGTTGGTAGGGATGCCGCATCCCCAACATCCAACCCAGCGCATATCCAGTGATTGGCCCGCTTGTTGTTGTGGCAGCGCTTCCACCCCCAATTTCAACTGCCACAAATGGTCCGTGCGCTATTTGCGTGCAGTTGATCCAATTCAGACCCGGCGCGCACTCCGCTCCGCTAACGAACGGGCGGTTCCAACTTTGCAAGAAGTAGTGCGCTTCTACGACGAAGCTAACGTTGACGTTGCTCGAAGAATCCTCGACGCGGACCACGTTATTTACAACCGTCGCGGTCCCAACTCGTCTGCCACCCACGTCAAAATTGGTTGCGATGCCGATCCCGAAGCCAAATCCAGCGAGGTCTTTGGGTGTATTCTGTGCACTTGCTGATGGCACCAGGAACCCACCGCAGGCAGTGGCCACCATGAAGAGTATAAGTAAGCGTCCCGCCGTACCCGGCTTCGCGCGATCAGGTCGTCCCCAAAAAACGATACGCATCTGGCGTCTCCCATAAATGTGGGAGACGCACACTTTTCGATACTGCCCGCAGGTCGATTACGCATTACTCGAACGCGCTGCTACTCTGCCGTCAACAATAAGGAATTAAAGCCGCCACCCACCTCAGCCACCCCGTGGCGAAAAAATGCTATCTATGATTGAGCAAGTTATGGTAGTTGATCTCCGATATTTCCACTGTTTCCACAGTAGCAGCGCCATCCAGCTCAACTTATCGTTGACATGCGTCCCGCTTTCTGCCGCCAGACGGCCAAAGGCTCGCGAATCCCTTCAGTTGGCAGCGAGCCTCGCTGCATCCTTTCAGGGGCCTGAGCGCCCCAGCGAACCAAGCCGCGCCAGCAGCCGGTCAATGAACGCGCGCTGGCCTGGCAGAATCTTTTGCCGTGCCTGCGCGAGCACGAACCATTCGGCGCGATCCACTTCGGGAAATGAAGTCGTCCGGCCGCTCTTCGGCGGCCACCCCAGTTCGACCTGATTGGATTTCAATGCAGCAACATCGAATGCGCGTCGCACCGCCCAAACGCGGACGACCTTGCGGCTCGGCTGCACCAGTTCACCCAGATCGAAGAATTCGCCGACCGGCTCGCGGCCCAATTCTTCGGCAAATTCCCGCTTCGCGCGGTCAGCGGATCGTCACCCTCGGCGTATTCGCCTTTCGGGATCGACCACGTGCCCAAGTCCTTCTTCGCCCAGAATGGGCCGCCGGGATGGACCAGCAGCAGGCGCAGCTCGGTTCCCGATCCTTGGTACATCAGGATGCCGGCGCTTCGCTTCGGCATGGCTGCTCAGCGGGGTTCACCCGCCCGCTGATCACGGATATCCCGGGAACGTACCGTGCGAGCCGAAGCCCCAGTAATTGCGCAGCGTGTCCTTCGGCCAGCGCTTGGGCACCTGCGGCCGATCCTGGTGCCAGGGGCGCGGATCGAAGTAGCCGAGCGCCTCATCCTTCATCTGGTCCATCTCGCAGAACAGCTCGACGCGCACGTTGTCGGAGTTGCGGTGGTAGGCCGCAATATTGTGGC
>CAZOOE010000525.1:0-4954 GCA_964581275.1 uncultured Clostridia bacterium | reverse complement strand
CGCGGGCGCCGGCTGCGGCGTCGCGACGCCGGCGGTCACGCCGTTGACCTTCCACTCGACGCGCCCGACGCCGCCGCCGGTGTTCGTCACGTCGACCGCGGCCTGAACCTGCGTGGCGCCTCCGGTCACCGGCGCGAGCGCCACACTTGGTGCGCTGCCGCTCGCCAGCACGGCGTCGAGATCGAGCCGCGCCGCCGCCGCACGCACCAGCCCACGCGGGTCGCCGGCCAGCTTCTCGCGCACCAGGTCGGGACGGTAGAGCGCCTGGTAGACCTGGTCGATCGAGAATACCTCGAAGCCGCGCACGATGCTGAGCATGCCGGCCCCGTTCGCCGAGGCGGCGAAGAACCCCTCCGGCGTGCTCGCGAGCCACTCGCCGGTGGCGGTCCCGAGGATGCTCACCATCGGATTTCCGCCCGCAAGGTCCCAGACCCGCATGGTCGTGTCCCAGCTCGCCGTCAGGAGGCGGTTGCCCTCGGGCGAAAAGGCCACCGAGGTGACCGGAGCGAGGTGGCCTTCGAAGGTGCGGATGAGCGCGCCGCTGCCGACATCCCACAGTTTCACGGTGCGGTCGTAGCTCCCGGACAGCAACCGGCTGCCGTCCGCGGACAGCGCGATCGCCGTCACCGGGCCGTCGTGACCCTGCAAGGTGCGAACCAGGCGGCCGCTCGCCACGTCCCAGAGCTTTATCGTCTTGTCGCTGCTTGCGCTGAACAGCCCCGTTCCCGTCCGGCCGTCCAGCGGTGAAATTGGGGCGAGGCTTGAAGGCATCGGCCTCGCCCCAGCGGTTGACATCTTCGGAAGACGTGCGCAGTCTACATCCAGCGCGATCCGCGTTGTAGAGCGCTTCCCGCAAATGTTCAGGATGCGAGCAGCACAACAAAACTGTGGGATCCCGCAGTGTGAACGGCGGCTCCCGGTCGTACTGTGTTAGTGGAGATTTGACTGTGAACACCCAGGGCGAACTAATTGATGGCTTGCTTCAGTTTGTGACGCTGGCGGAAAGCGAGCGCAAGCTGCTCGCGGCCGATCTTCACGATCAGACGCTTTCGGACCTTCGCGAGCTTGCGAGACTCGCGCGCCGATTGTTCGATAAGCCGGAAGACGCGATGACCCAGGAGGTGCGGAACGGGCTTGCAAAGCTCATCTTTGGTCTGGAAGCAGCAATGGACGAGGTGCGACGCGCAATGGAGAACCTCAGTCCTTCCGCATTAGACACGCTTGGGCTAGTTCCGGCTATCGAGAGTTGTCTCAATCGCACTTCGCAGTCCTGTGAGCGTCCGTTCTTAACCCGATTCGCTTGTATTGCGAAACTCGACGATATCGAACTGTCTGAAACCGAGCAGCTCCTGATTTACCGAATCGTCCAGGAAGCACTCAACAATATTTCCAAACACGCCTCAGCGCGTTTCGTCGAGATCGTAATGATGCGCGAAAGCGACGGACTGTTGATCAGGGTCAGTGATGACGGGCGCGGCATGACGATCTCGGGTGACCTGCGCCGGGCGCGAGGGATTGACAACATGAGGTACAGAGCGCGGCTGATCGGCGCCGATCTGACCTGGTTGAGAGCTACGGGCAGGCGAGGCACCGTAGTCGAATTGCGACTTCCGATCCAGGAGCAGGTGATTCGTGATTCGTGATGTTCGGCTGACCGGTAGTGCCGGCAGCGCGTAAACATCACGCTTCACGAATCACGCATCAGGGATCACGAATCACCTATCAGCGTTTTTCTCTATGAGCATACTGATTGCCGAAGACATGGCCTTTCAGCGCGACTATCTTCGCGCGATTATCAGCGACAACTTTGCCAACGCTGGCCCGGTGATCGAAGCGGGCGATGGCAACTGCGCAGTCGAGCTTGCGTTGAAACACCGGCCTTCGCTTGCGGTGCTGGACATAAAACTGCCCGGGCTGTCGGGTGTGAAAGCCGCGCGCCAAATCTGGGCCGACTTAAAGCTGGCCAGGATTATCTTTTGGTCTCAGTACAAAGACGAGATATACATCCGCGAGCTTGCTCGTATTGTGCCCGGCGAGACTGTCTACGGATATGTGCTCAAGTCATCGCCGGACGAAAAGCTGATCGCGGCGCTTCGCGCGGTGCTCGTGGATGAGCAGTGCTGGATCGATCCCGAGATTCGAACCGTTCAGTCCCGAGCGACTAATCGTCAGTCGGGTCTGACAGACATCGAGTACGAGGCCCTTGCCGACATCTCATTGGGCCTGACCGACAAAGCCATCGCCCGCCGCAGATACTTGAGCGAGCGGGGCGTGCAGAACCGACTGCGCGAGCTTTATGCGAAGCTTTCAATCGACATCGAGCAAATTGTGGATGAACGTTGGGGGAGCACCTACAGCCCGCGATCACGAGCCATCTCGATCGCGATGCAGCGCGGTCTAATCAATGCTGATGAGCTAGCGCGGGAGAACCAGGCGCTTCAGGAGTGGCTTGAGCGCGAGAATGCGATCGCCACCTGAGGGTCACCATTTGAAGTCCCGGTTCGCGCGAAGACGCAAAGGTCGGCAAAGTCGCAAAGCAGATCAACGGTCTGTTCTCGATGGCCTACGCTTCCACCAGGGCATTCACAGGTCTCGGATCTGATCCACATCCTTCGGTCACCGCGGGGGGCCGTTTTTATTGACGTCAAATCAAGCCGTATGGTAAAGGTTGCGCCATGTCAGCTCCGGTTGCCTTGCCGAGACATTCGGCAGCTCCTCGCTTAAATGGTAATCGCGCACTTTTCACAAGACGGCTCCATTGCATCGTTCGCAGGACGAAGTCCAAACACTCCACGATTAGCTCAGTCCTGATCCGGAAACATACTTTCAGGAGGTAATGACTCGGCGCCATGGCTTCCACAAACGTCTCATTGAAACGACCGGCTTTCGGCAGCACGATGCGCCCCGGCGCGTGGTGGCTTCAGCCGTTGTTAGTCTTCCTTGGTCTGTCCGCGTTCGTCGCGTACTCAACGTGGGCGGCGTTTCAAGGCAATCACTATCGGTTTGGTCCTTACCTTTCGCCGTTCTATTCGCCTGAGCTGTTCGGCGATCCGATCCACAGTTGGTTTGGCGCAAAGCCGGCGTGGTTTCCCGGCTGGCTTCCGTGGTCACCTGCGTTGATCATCCTGTGGGTGCCTGGTGGATTCCGACTGACCTGTTATTACTATCGAGGGGCATATTACAAATCGTTTTGGGCTGACCCTCCTTCGTGTGCTGTCGGCGAGCCACGAAAACGATACCTGGGTGAGCGCTCGTTTCCGCTCATCCTCCAAAACGTGCACCGATACTTTCTCTATCTGGCGCTGGCGTTCATCGTGATCCTCTTGCACGACGCTTGGAAGGCAATGTGGTTCACCAACGCGTCCACCGGACAGGTCACTCTTGGCATAGGCGTTGGAACGATCGTGCTCACGATGAACGCCGTGCTGCTTGGCGGCTACACCATCAGTTGTCATTCGCTTCGCCATCTAGTTGGCGGAGGCTGCGATCAGCTATCAAAAATGCCCATCCGCCAGAAGACCTACAATTGCGTCAGCTGCCTCAATCGAAGCCATATGCTCTGGGCGTGGATGAGCTTGTTTTGGGTGGCGTTTTCGGACATCTATGTTCGCCTTTGTTCGATGGGTATCTGGTCAGACAGGAGAATCTTCTGATGGCCGAATACCAGGCAGTCGAGCATGACGTGTTGGTGATCGGAGCGGGCGGCGCTGGTCTGCGCGCCGCCATCGAAGCTTCCGCTTCAGGCGTGTCCGTCGGTCTTGTTTGCAAGTCACTGCTTGGCAAAGCTCACACAGTCATGGCCGAGGGTGGAATAGCTGCGGCTCTCGCAAACGTAGACGAGCGCGACAACTGGAAGGTCCACTTCGCGGACACTATGCGCGGAGGACAGTACGTCAACAACTGGCGCATGGCCGAGCTGCACGCCAAAGAAGCGCCCGAACGCGTCCGCGAGCTGGAAGCATGGGGCGCGGTGTTTGATCGCACGCCCGACGGCCGGATACTTCAGCGCAACTTCGGCGGGCATAAGTATCCTCGTCTGGCGCACGTCGGCGACCGCACCGGTCTGGAGATGATTCGAACGCTTCAGGACCACGGAATACATCAAGGCATCGACGTGCATATGGAGTGCACGGTCCTGACTCTGCTCAAAGATGGTGACCGTATCGCAGGTGCGTTTGCTTACGATCGTGAGCGCGGTCGATTTAGATTGTTCAAGGCGAAAGCCGTGGTCCTCGCCACTGGCGGAATCGGTCGGGCATTCAGAATCACGAGCAACAGCTGGGAGTACACCGGCGACGGGCACGCGCTCGCTTATCAGGCCGGCGCGGAACTGATCGACATGGAGTTTGTTCAATTCCATCCGACCGGGATGGTCTGGCCGCCAAGCGTTCGCGGCATCCTGGTCACCGAGGGAGTTCGCGGCGAAGGCGGCGTGTTGTTGAACAGCTTGCAAAAGCGATTCATGTTCGACGAGATCCCAGACAATTATAAGAACCACACCTGCGACAACGAAGAAGAGGGTTGGCGCTATACTCAAGGCGACAAGACCGCGCGCCGTCCACCGGAACTCCTCACTCGAGATCATGTGGCTCGTTGCATCGTGCGGGAGGTCAAAGAGGGTCGCGGAAGCCCGCACGGCGGGGTGTACCTCGACATTTCCTGGATCAGAGAGCGGCTTCCAAAGGCCGAAGAGCACATCAAGCGAAAACTTCCGAGCATGTATCACCAGTTCAAACAACTAGCGGACATCGACATCACGCAGGAGCCGATGGAAGTTGGGCCGACAACTCATTATGTGATGGGCGGGATCCGAGTTGACGCCGACACTCAGATGTCGTGCGTACCAGGTCTGTTCGCGGCTGGAGAATGTGCGGCGGGCATCAACGGAGCGAACCGCCTGGGCGGCAACTCGCTTTCAGACTTGCTGGTCTTTGGTAAACGGGCTGGTGAGTTT
>CAZOOE010000524.1:0-4956 GCA_964581275.1 uncultured Clostridia bacterium | reverse complement strand
CACCGAAGCGCCGGCGGGCGCAAAGGACGTGCGACTCTTTCGCAACGGCTCGCTTGTCAAAGCCTGGCACGGCGACGTCCTAAAGGGTCAGTCGGCGGCTATGCTCGAGACGACGATTAGTGTTATCGCGGGACCGAATCAACTTACGGCTTATGCTTTCAACCACGACAATGTGAAGAGCTCGGATGCTACTCTTACACTAAACGGAGCGGACTCATTGAAACGCGCGGGGACCCTTCACCTTTTGGCGGTTGGCGTGAATGAATACGCGAATGCGGGCTACAACCTCAAGTACGCCGGAGCCGATGCGCGGACCTTCGCCGACGAGGTCGAACGTCAGCAACGCAAGCTTGGCGTCTTCGGGCAGATTGAAGTCACGACGCTGTTCGATAAGGACGCCACGAAGGCGAACATCCTCCAAGCGTTCCGGCTGCTTGCCGGCTCAGCGGACGCCAGGCCTCCGGCAAGCGCACTTGACAAGATCAAAGTCGCGCAGCCGGAGGATGCGGTAGTCTTATTCTACGCTGGGCACGGCACAGCTCAGGATCAACGCTTCTATCTCATACCGCACGATCTCGGCTATGCTGGAAGCCGCTTAGAGCTCGACGAAGCCGGATTGAAAGCAATCCTGTCACACAGCGTGTCGGATCTGGAGGTCGAGCAGGCGTGTGAAGGCATAGACGCCGGGCACTTGCTTATGGTGATCGATGCCTGCAACAGCGGGCAGGCCCTTGAGGCCGAGGAGAAAAGACGAGGGCCTATGAACTCGAAAGGACTTGATGCGCAAGTCCTTTCGAGGGCCTATGAACTCGAAAGGACTTGCGCAGCTCGCCTATGAGAAGGGAATGTACATCCTGACTGCCGCGCAAAGCTATCAAGCAGCTATGGAAGCCGAGCAGCTCGGGCACGGTTACTTGACCTACGCATTGGTTGAAGAAGGTCTCAAATCAGCCGCCGCTGATGATCAGCCAAAAGATGGGCAGGTAGTGCTGCGCGAGTGGCTGGACTACGCGACCGAGCGCGTTCCGCGGATGCAGGAGGCAAAGATGAGGGAAGGGCGAGGGCTGAAACACTCGGTAGCGTTCGTCGAGGGAGAGGAAAAGGTTGAAGAGGTGGACAAGCGAAACGTCCAACGTCCCCGCGTATTCTATCGCCGGGAACCTGAGTCGCAACCGATGATCGTCGCGAGGCCGTAGTGGACGCACCCGACTCGTCAGCTAAAGGGCCCCTGGAGATGGGAATGATCAATGTCAGAGTTAGGCTTCGTTTGATGACAATAGGGATCTCCGGCCTGTGCATTCTCGGTGTCCACGGTGCGGCCCAGCAGCCAGACCAGACTCGTGGGCTGCACGTGAAGAAGATCGAGGACAGCCGGCCCGCATCTTCACAACCGAGCGATCCCAAGCAACCGCGCACTTATCGCTCCACGACGTCCTCGGCGTCATCATCAGAGCTGAGGCAATCCGCATCCGCTTCCGAGGCGGTCATCGGCGTTACGCTGTGGCGCTTGCATGCGGCACAGGCATCCGACAACAATGAGGCTCGAATTCTTGACCATGCCACCGCTAAGAACGCCGAATGGTCAGCCGCGCGTATCGAAGCGAGTAAGCCAATCGGCGAAGGGGAGCGTGTGCGACTCAGCATCGAATCACCGAGCAGTGGCTATCTCTACGTCATCGATCAAGAACACTACGTCGATGGCAGCATGGGGGATCCATTTTTGATCTTCCCAACCTCCCGCACCCGCGGCGGCAATAACGCGGTGGTTGCTGGCCGAGTGATCGAAGTTCCCGCTCAGGAAGACAACCCGCCGTATTTCACTCTGACACGAAGCAGCACCCAACACATTGGCGAGATGTTGATCATGATAGTTTCGCCTCAGCCAATTGCCGAACTACCAGTCAGCGCCGAGCCTCTCAAGGTGCCATCCGAGAAACTCAGGGACTGGGAGAAAGCCTGGGGAGGACGAGCGGAGCAATTCGAGCTCGAAGGCGGAGCAGGCTTGCCGTACACCAAAGTGGAGAAGGCAGCAGGGGGAGATGGCTCAAGGATGCTGACCCAAACGGATCCGCTTCCCCAAACTATCTTGCGTTTGAACGCCAAGCCCGGGACTCCGGCTCTTGTAAAGATCCCGCTGCAAATAGGTAGATAAGTCTTATGAGCGCGCAAAGAGTGAGGCTCTCACAAGATCGCATTTCTTGAGAATTATTCGTTCCGCATCCTCGGTAGATTCACGCATGAGACTCAAGGATAAAGTAGCCATCGTAGTCGGAGCAGGCCAAACACCAGGAGACACCATCGGCAACGGGCGGGCAACCGCGATCCTGTTCGCTCGAGAAGGCGCTCGAGTCTTGCTGGTTGATAACAACTACGAGTCGGCGATCGAGACTCAGGAGTTGATTGCGGCCGAAGGCGGAACGTGCATGTCCTTCAGGGCGGACGTCACCCGCACGGAGGATTGCAGAGCGTTTGTACAGGCTGCGGTCAATGCGTACGGCCGCGTCGACGTGTTGCATAACAATGTTGGCATGGGCGGTGGCGACGATGAGATCTTGAGCCTGACCGAAGAGTCTTGGGACCGAATCATGAGCGTGAATCTCAAGGGTATGTTCCTGTCTTCGAGAGGGGTGCTGCCGGTGATGCGGACGCAGCAAAGCGGTTCGATCATCAACATCTCGTCGATTGCGGCAGTCTGCTCGACAAACATTGTAGCGTATAAGACGTCAAAGGCCGGAGTGAACGCGCTAACTCATCAGATCGCGTCGGAGAATGCCAGGTACAACATCCGCGCAAATGCAATAATGCCGGGTCTGATGAACACTCCGATGGCGATCGAGGGCATCTCCCGAGCGACGGGGATCCCGAAAGACGAATTGATCACTCAGCGAGACGCGCGCGTTCCGCTTGGCGGAAAGATGGGGACGGCTTGGGATGTCGCCTACGCAGCGCTATTCCTAGCTTCGGACGAAGCGAAGTTCATCACCGGAGTGATCCTCCCGGTTGACGGTGGGCAGAGTGCTCGGATTGGTTAAGTGTACTGTGACGGTGGACAACCGCGAAAAAGTGGCGATGTCACCTTGACTAGACTGGTCCAGACGGTGCACGATCGCTTGGTTTGAGCGCTTCCCCCTCCACTAACGCGTCGATTCGAAGGGTCGCCATCGCGAGCTTCATCGGCACAACGATCGAGTGGTATGACTTCTTCCTCTATGGAACCGCGAGCGCGCTGATCTTCAACAAGTTGTTCTTTCCAAACTATGACCCGCTGACCGGCACCCTCGCTTCCTTTGGAACCTATGCTGTCGGTTTCGCAGCCCGCCCAATCGGAGGGATTGTGTGCGGCCATTTCGGGGACAAGATCGGCCGCAAGTCAATGTTGATCCTCACCCTGCTGATCATGGGGGTTGCAACGTTTCTGATCGGATGTCTTCCAACATACAATGAGATTGGAATCTGGGCGCCGATCCTGCTCGTCGTCTTGCGAGTGGCTCAGGGCTTCGGCGTTGGCGGCGAGTGGGGAGGCGCGGTGTTGATGGCAGTCGAGCATTCGCCATCAAACAGGCGCGGCTTTTACGGCAGCTGGCCTCAGATCGGAGTCCCGGCCGGATTGTTGCTGGCGACATTGATGTTCGGACAAATCTCCAGGCTTCCGGAGCAAACGCTGCTGACCTGGGGTTGGCGAGTCGCGTTTCTTGTTAGCATCGTCCTGGTGGCCGTGGGATTGTTTATACGACTAGCGGTTGTTGAGCCGCCAGTGTTTGCGAAGCTCAAGGAGTCAGGAGCGAGCTCGCGGGTGCCTATCCTCGATGCGGTGCGCCATCATCCCCGGAACGTGATACTGGCGATGGGGGCGCGCCTTTCGGAGAACAGCGCGTTCTATCTCTACACAGTGTTTGTGCTGACCTATGCCACCCAACCCAGGATTGGGTTTGCCAGTTCGCTAGTGCTCAAGGCCATCTCCATCGCAGCGGTCATCGAAATCCTCTCTATCCCGACTTTTGGGGCGCTGTCGGACAAGTTGGGACGCCGGCCGGTCTATCTGTTTGGATCAATTTTTACCGGCCTGTTCGCCTTTCCGTTCTTCTGGCTGATTGAAGCATCGAGCACAGGTCTGATGGTGCTTGCGTTGGTGCTTGCGTTGGTTGTCGGTCACGCCGCGATGTATGGCCCACAGGCGAGTTTCTTTTCCGAGCTCTTCGGCACACGAGTCAGATACAGTGGCGCGTCATTGGGTTATCAATTGGCTTCGGTGATTGCTGGCGGGCTTTCACCGTTGATAGCCACAGCCTTACTGAAACGGTATGGCTCCTATTGGCCGATCGCGTCATTCATAATAGGAATGGCCGCCCTCACGACGGTGTCGGTCTTTTGGGCGGCTGAGACGGCTCACTCCGAACTTGGCAGAGGCACGGACGATTTCCCGGTGAAATCGACTCAGCCCGGCGAGGCTACAGGAACCGTCGTCTAGGCAGAGCGCCGAACATCTGCTCGTCCAGGGTGTTCCGGCTGTTCTCTTGTTCCGCGGTTCAGAGACTCAACGGCTCTTTTGAGGGCGGGCAAGCCTTGCCCGCACCTTGACGTTGATACGGTTCAGAATCGAGCCAATGCCAATCGGCGAGATATCAAGCGCGAGCGCTTTTTTGATCTCTTCAAGGGTCAACCCGTCGTAATAGCGAAGCTTGAAAATCAGCGCGTCGCGGTCCCGATGCCTCCGGCTGACGGATCGAGTCAGAGCGCCTTCAATATCCTCGATTGTTAGGCTCGATGCCGGTTTTGTCGACACCGTACCATCAATACCGCTGACTGCTTCTCTTAGCATCCCTCCCTCACCGGTGTTCTCCAGGAGTTCGTCGAGGGAGAAGCTTAATTTCGGTCTCTTCTGAGCCTTTGCCTCTCTGAAGTGGTCGCGCACGACATTGACCGGGTCGAGCCCATCCTCCACCCGCTTGATCTGCT
>CAZOOE010000523.1:0-4967 GCA_964581275.1 uncultured Clostridia bacterium | reverse complement strand
TACTCTGAAGGTAGAATCAAATAAATGGCAACCTACGTAATAGGCGACATACACGGTCGAACAAAACTGCTCGACCAACTCATCGAGAACGTTCCCTGGGACGTTACAAAGGATAAGTTAGTTTTCCTCGGAGACCTGATAGATCGAGGCGCTGATGCTCCGGGTGTGGTCAATCGGGTGATGGAACTTGTAAGCGGGAACCCGAACATAGTCGTGCTGCGTGGTAATCACGAACAGATGCTGTTGGACTGTCTGGATTACGGCGATCTGCAATGGCTGATCCCGGAAAACGGTGGGCTTGCGACCCTGTCGGCCTACGGGTTTGAGCTCGAACAGTTAAAGGACGTGTCGGACATCAAGATCCCGGCGGAGCACGTCGAGTTCATCAGGAACTTGCCTTTTTATCACGAAGACGAACAGGCGATCTACGTTCACGCCGGACTGGTTCCCGGAGAGCACCCGTCAGAGACCGACACCGATGTGCTTGTGTGGACCCGCGACCTCGACTTCTTTAAGGGCTACGACGGCAAGCTGTGTTTCTTCGGCCATACACCCACGGCATTTCTTCCGCGCGAAGGGCGAAGCAGGCGTTGGGGTATTTACATACACAATGGATGTGTAGGTATTGACACCAGCGGAGAGGACGCGAGCCCGCTTTCCTGCATTCAAGTTGAGACCTTCACTCTCTATCAGTCCCATCCTTCGGGCACGACTGAAGTGGAGCGGCTAAAGCACCGGAAGCCGTCTGGCTCGACTGCTGGGATTGCCCCCTGACGCGCTGATTATGCCATCGGTCTTCATTCACGATCAGCGTTTCATCCTTCGAATTCGCACTTGCGCGCAAATTCTTGTTTTCGCGGTCACGCTTGCGCTTTTCGGCTGTGGCAACAGCGTATTGCTGGACGAGCGGTTCCACGATACCCGTTTGATCAACTGGACCGTGATTGACGATCCCGACACGATCGAGGGGCCGTCGGAATGGGGCGTTGAGCAGGATGGTTGGCTACACCAGCGCAGCAATATCTGGGGTCGACGCGGCGATTTTCTGGGACGTTGGTACGGTACTTATCTGGTTGCCGGCGACGCTGGCTGGACGGACTACGCGTTCTCGGTGAAAGCGAAGCCGATTGACGACGACGGATTCGGGGTCGTTTTTCGCTATCAGGATACGGAGCACTTTTATCGGTTGGTGTTTCTGGAGGATGGCTTTAGCGGAGGCCCGATCACCAGGTTGGACCGGCGACAAGGCCCGGATTACACTCAGCTTTGGGCCATGGAAAAAGGCTATCGCCCGGGCGCCGAAGTGCTGATAGAAGTTTCAGTCGATGGAGATGTGATCACCGCTTCGGTGGACGGAAAGCAGTTGTTCGAGGTGAAAGATAGTGCCTACAAGAGGGGTAAGATCGGACTGTTTTGTTACGCGCAGAAGGGCCAGGCGTTCGATGATGTTAGGGTTGCAGCGAAGGAGTGAATCGCTACGCAGGTGACCAACGACGTGGAATTCCAAAAATAAAAGACAGTCTGGAATAGTTGGCGAAACCCAAACCCGAATCTCGCATGGCAGAGTATAGGAACGAACTATGTCGAAGTCAGTAATTGTGAGCGGCGCAAGGACGGCGATCGGGTCATTCGGCGGGGCGTTGAGGGATGTCCCCGCCACCGAGCTCGGGCGCGTCGTGATTAAGGCGGCTTTGGAACGTGGGGGAATCGATCCCGCGACGGTCGAAGAAGTAATAATGGGTAACGTGCTGCAGGCCGGCGTGGGGATGAACCCCGCTCGTCAAGCGGCCATTGCCAGTGGCATTCCGGAGGGGGTTCCGTCGTTCACCGTCAACAAAGTCTGCGGATCGGGCCTAAAGGCTATCGCCCTGGCTGCACAGGCAATCGCCGCGGGCGATTCCGATCTGATCGTTGCGGGCGGGATGGAATCGATGAGCCAAGCGCCCTTTCTGCTGAAGAAGGCACGATGGGGATACAGGTTGGGCGGCGACGAGGTTGTTGATTCAATGCTGAGTGAAGGGCTAACCTGCGCGATGGCGGGCTGTCACATGGGCATGACTGCGGAGAACATCGCGGTGGCGTCCAGCATCACGCGCGAGGCGCAGGATGAGTTTACGTCTGAGAGCCAGCGCCGGGCCAGCGATGCAATTTCTGGAGGCCGCTTCGCAGACGAAATCGCCCCGGTGATGATCGCAAAGAAATGGTCCGAGCCAGTTGCTTTCAAAGTCGATGAATACCCGCGCCCGGCAACTACTATGGACGCGCTCGCCAAGTTGAAGCCGGCTTTTCGAGAGGAAGGCACCGTCACTGCGGGCAACTCCTCTGGTATCAACGACGGCGCGGCGGCCGTTGTCGTTGCAAGCGAAGAGCGCGCACGTTTGATGGAGCTCGCGCCGCTTGCGAAGATTGTGTCGTACGCGTCGGCCGGGGTGGATCCGCGCTTTATGGGAATGGGGCCAGTGCCTGCGATCGAGCGAGCATTAGAAAAGGCGGAGCTGGAATTTAAAGACATCGACCTGTTCGAGCTGAACGAGGCATTCGCCTCGCAAAGTCTTGCCGTGATGGGCAAGTTGGGACTTGACCGCTCCCACGTCAACGTAAACGGCGGCGCCATCGCGCTTGGCCATCCGATTGGAGCGAGCGGCGCGAGGGTATTGGTCACGCTCCTTTACGAAATGAAAAGACGCGACGTGCGGCGCGGACTTGCTTCGCTTTGCATCGGCGGTGGGCAGGGAATCGCGATGATCGTAGAGCGGTAGCTGTTTGCGATTCCATTTCTCACTTGTCATTACTCACAGCGCAGTGACAAGTCTCAGATTGGAAATGGTTGATGACAATTGAAGGACCTGAGGACTTCGATGGGCGAAATTGGAAACTCAAGCACGGGTATCGAGCCGGGCTCGCCGGTAATCGTTAACTTACACAGCCCGCGCGAAAAAGTATGGGGCGTGCTGCGCGAGTTGAATCCGGCTGGTGTGTTCGTACGCGGAATAGACCTGAATACCTTCGATGACTGGGTGCAGATGATTGTCCGCGGCGAACGTAATATGGCACTCACTCACGTCTTCCTCCCGATGTGGCGAGTGGAGCGCATCGCACTGGACGAGTCGGTTGACGAGATCCCGTCGCTTGCCGCGCAGTTCTACTCACGAGTTGGGTTAACGGTTAGCGAGTACCTGGACGGGGATTAGGATCTCATTGCTCCTGCAGATGCTGGAAGATCTCGGGGTCAAGCTTTGCCGAGTAGACGACTCCCGTCAGTTTTACCTCCTGAACGAATTTGCCGTCTTGTTTCATCTCTCTACGCACTGGCAGAAGAGTGTTTTGAACGACTGCGGAACTGAACGGTGTGTAGTAATAGTCAATTCGATATTTGGTTGGGGCCTGGCCCTCGGCAAGCTTAAGCTCATACTCACAGTGAAGCACCCGATAGGTCTTGGCGCTCAGCCAGTAGCGGGTCTTCTCACCGTCGGCGGTTGCCATATCGATGACAAATGTGTCGACTCCCACCACTTTCTCGAGCCCGCCATAATCAAGCTTCGAGCCGTCCTCTTTGTAACGCAGCAACGCCATGTACTCGTGGGTAAGCTGGGCGCGGAAGGCGATGTCTGCGCCAGCACGCGGGTTTACGTACTGTCCGTTCTGTGCTGACCAGACGCTCGCGCCGTTGAATCCAATCACGTATTTGATAGGAGGGGCGGTCTGGCCCTGGGCATTCTCGGCGGTGGACAGTTCCAGGTCGACACGGACCAAATCCTGCGACGATTTCTCTTTCTTTATCGAACGCAGAAGGTAGTTCCCGGTGAGATCGCCTTGTTCAGTTGCCAACCGAATAGTGCCGGCTTCCTGAATTGCGGCTCGTGCAATGTCAAGCTGCTTGCGCCCACCATAGGCGATAAGCGAGAGCTCGATAGCGGTTTCAGCCTGAGTCAGCTTTACCTGCGCCGCCTTCGCCTCTTCCTGCTTCTTGGCTTTCTCCAGTTCTTTTTCGTTTGGAACCTTGCCGTCATCCTTACGAGCAGCGTCCTCCTGCGCTGGTTGTCTTCTTGGTCTCTGCGGTATGACAGAACCCAGAATTGGTGCTAGCAAGAAGACCGCTGAAATGATAAGGGCGCCAACGCCCCTGCTGGTCGATGAGTGAAATCGGTCAGGGAGACATAACAGGCTCGGCTTGAATGACAAGTTCCGGACTCCTCCGTTGCTTTTTCGTGGCGATGTGCTCTGAGACAGACCAACCAGACTGTGAGTGTAGCACAGCGATCCTTGGAATCGCACGTTCAAGCCGCCGCTCGCAGGGGTGTACCTAGGATCGTTTGGATACCCAATTCCCAGCGTTTTCCGCTAACCGTTCACAATTTGAAACAGCCAAACAATGCGCATTATAACGATGCAAGCTGCAGACACATACTCCGCACCGCAACGCGATCAGCGGATCCACTCTGGCCGCTCGGCGGGCCGGGAGGTAGCTCGCGAGCAGAGCTATGATTCCCAACACCAGCGGGGTTACGATAAACGTCATCCCATCGGTAGCGCTGATTCCATAAAGCAGGCTCGACATCACTCGCGTCAAAGCGAATGCGCCCGCCAACCCAATGGCGATCCCCGTTGTAGTCAAGACCAGCGCCTGTCTGATCACAAGCTCCTGGACGTTGCTCGGTTGAGCGCCGAGTGCGAGGCGGATACCGATTTCGTGAGTTCGCTCGGCGACGGAATAAGCAATGACTCCATAGATGCCGATTGCAGCCAGGATCGAAGCAACGGCTGCAAATAGCCCAAGCAGGAACATCGAGAACCGCCGCCGGGCCAGTGAATCGTACAACCGTTGGTCCATTGTGCCGACATCAAAGACCGGCAGCTCGGGGTCCAGGGATTGAATTTCCTGGGTAATCGCGGAAGTCATTCCCGCCGGGTCACGGGCGGTGCGAATGACCAGAAACATGTTCCTGGCAACATACTGCTCAAAAGGA
>CAZOOE010000522.1:417-4974 GCA_964581275.1 uncultured Clostridia bacterium | reverse complement strand
CTGACGCCTGCGAGTTATCACTTTGCATTACGCCGCATGGAAGGCGCAGGAGCGCGAATCACGTCCTGGATTCAGGTACTGCTTGAGCTGCAGCGGGACTGGACGCGGCACGAGACGTATGACGGGGCACGCGCGATAGTGGAGGCGAACGGAGGCGGCTACGGTATTGGCTTGGCCTACGCTCGCGACATGATCAAACCAGGCGTCTGAGCAGCGCATGCGAGTGCTCTAAGCGTCTTAAAGGCTGTTCCAACGCCGAGACGCGGGCGTTGCTCAACCCCTGCGCAGGTAAGCCAATGTGGTCAGCACCCCGCCTGGAGCCCAAATAACTGTGCCCCCAAGGCAGTGCCACAGCGGCATGTAGCCGGGGATTACAACGAATACAATCAGCCCGAGATCCGCAACGGCCAGGACGCCCAAATTGATCCAGTATCCCCATACACTGTTCCGGACATTCAGTATTAGGGCGATGACGATTGCCGTGATTCCAAAGTTGAGCAGATTCCAGGAGTCCTGAAAGACGCGCCCTCGCAGCATTCCGGGCTCGAGGGCTGCAGCTGCCTGATAGACGGTGTAGGCCGCCCACAGGTGCAGACATCCCCAAAGTACGTAACAGGTCGCGCCGGCGACACTCAGCGCGGTGACCGCAGATCCCTCAAACGTCGCGCTAGCATGGGCAGTGCTGGTCATTCTTTTGTCCCGTTTCCAACCGCGCCACACGCTAGCACTGCGCGGGGCGGAAGGTCTTGGAGCCAAGATCGGCTTTTGGTCTGGAGCATCGATTAGGCCTCGAGCGCGAGCCCAGAAAAATCGGGTGCGGTAGAGCGCTAGACCGCCATCGCTTTCTCGTTCAAGTGCACGCTGGTCCCGTCAAGAGACAGCGGCCGACTTACGTCAAGATGTGTCTTGAGGACGCGACTTCCAGCCGATCGAGAAGCCTGATGATTGAATCCACTTCGTTTGACGCGGCAAGTGGGGGTGAGTCAGTCGTAAGTAGCTTTACAGGCGTAGTTCCAGCGGCATGCGATGCTGAAGCGGGTGAACACGTGGAAGTTGTGCTCGATCCTTCAACCGAAGGCGATGCGGAGTCCGGTGGGCGCAGTGTGAAGAGACAAGGAGAACGTTTGTGACCCTGGTGAAGCATATCCTTGCCGCGGCGCGACAACGACTAGCAGTCCTCCGTGAGGAGACGCTGGTCCCTGATGCCGCCCGGATCCTGGCGAACCCGCAGACACCACTGATCGTAGTGTGTGACAAGGAGGGTATAGCAGTGGGGGTCATGTCTCGGACTGACATTATCAAACTGCTCGCAAGCGCTGGAGCTGCTGCATGCGACACAACCGCGGCAACCATAATGACAAGGCGCATTGTTTCCTGTCACGTAGACCAGCCGCTGCAACAGGTATGGTCAGTCTTGAACGCCCGGTCCTTCCGCTGCGCTCCGATCCTCGACATGGGACGACCACAAGGCGTCGTCCACGGGCAAGACCTAGTGCGCGCACTTTTGGACGAGGAAAGGCACGAAGAGGACTTGCTACGAGACTACGTCACGGGCGTTGGGTATCAGTAAACATGGTCGTGCGGCGCTTTGACCATGCGGCCATCTTGATTTTCTATCGAGCGCGGATGCGCGCAGCTATTCAAGCGGGCGCTGCTGCCTTGAGGGCGGCTCGGACGATGGGGAGCCTCGGGCGAAGGCATTCATTCAGCGGAGCCGACTGCATCGGGCGCGATGGGCCACATATGGAGCTGTCAGTTTTTACTGCGCGTTCACCCACGTGTCCGACCCCACCAGCTTGACGGCCACATCCGAATAGAAGACTCGCGCCGGATTGCCGTCCGCCGGCCCGGGACGATTCGTTGAGATAAGGAGAGGGCCAGCTTTCTTGTAGCCTTCCCAAGTTGCGATGACGAGTTTTGGCTTCCCGGCTCCACCACGATGGTAGGCGAATTGCTGCACTCGCTTATCAGGCCCGATGTACAGATCCCACGTGTCGCCCGGGGTATAGCCACCCTCTGAGGGATACTTCACCACCACTTGCCGAGCGAAGCCCTCCCCCACAGGTAATTTTTGCACGCCCATGTCGTGTACATCAGCCCAGGAATCCCAGTAAACATGCAAGGGGAAGAGGAGAGTGTACTGATCGTTGACGAAAGCCGGGTCAATTTCATCCTTTACGTTGGCAGGTTGGCTGTCGACCTGAGACCGAAGATAGGTGACCTTCACGGGGTTTCCGCTCTTGTCTTTCCCTTCGTACGAGACTTGATCGGTCTTGGGCTGCCAGACCCATGAACGAGAGAGCTTGAATCCCGGGCCCTCTAAGTTCCACGTATAGCGGAGCGCTTCAATTTGCCCAAACGAGCGGAGGCCATAGGTCTGGGCGATCTGCTTCGCAATGGGCGGCCGCGTCTGTGCCTGGGAGGCTGCAGAGACCAGCGCACCAACAAATAAGCAGCAGATCGTCGTTGCTCGGCTCAACTTGTTCATGGGGAAACCTCCACAGTAGATGAAATATCGTGCTGAGCCGCAAACAATGGCAGTCCCGAAAGAACAACTACGACAAAGAGGTATGTAAGACCAATCATGGAGACTTGAGTTTGTAGCGCGCTAGTGGTGCACCCCTACGGCTGCGCACCGGTGCGGGCAGCCGCGAAAAGGGTCCTGGTGCCCGGGAGAGAAACCTAAGTCGGGCAAATATTTGTGACGCTTCAATGGCTTGCGATTCGCTTGCCGATAATTACCCGCTAGGCTGCCCGCTGTCGCGTGCCCGCTTAAGTAGAGTCTCCGACGAGACCGTAGCGGGTGCCGACGAACATCCTTCCGCAGCAGTTCGCACGACTTCGCGGCGATCCGGGTCGGCGCTTACGACAGGTCGCGCCGCGAATCGCGCGTCTACTCACGCGCGAGAATGCGCCGTGCCGCAACGTAGCGCGTAATAACAAGGTCGCACCCACACATCTGCACGCCGTAGTTCGCGGAAATAAGGCCGCTTGGCTCAGTCCTACCGCGAGAAGGTCGCGACGATTACTTCGGCGATCTCTTCGGAGTATTCGTCGAGCACGAAATGGCCGCCGTCGAAATAGCGCACTGCAGCCGCCGGCACATCCTGCTTCACCAATTCGGCGTTCACCGGCCTCATGAGAGGGTCATTTCGTCCCCAGACAACGAGCGCTTTCGGTTGCCGCTCTTTCAGATAGGCGCTCCATTTCGGATAGTGCTGTACGTTCGACGTGACGTTCATCAGCAACCTCGACATGAAAACCCGCTTCTCCGCGATCGAGAATGCATAGGCGTCCATCGCCCAGTTATCCGGATTCAGTGAGTCAGGCCGGCGAGCGCCTGTCTTGTGAAGAAACATGTCACGATCGACCGTGGTCAATTGTTCGGCCTCGGCCAGCTTGTCCGGCGTTTCAGCTCCACCGAGCCGCTCGTAGCGTTTCAGGATCTCGGGGTTCCAGCCTTCTACTGAGATGACCGTGTTCTGAAAAATCAGGCCGGCGATTCTTTCGGGGTGAGCAGTCGCGATGCGCATTCCGATCGGACCGCCCAGATCGTGCATATACAAGATGACGGGCGCAGTCGCGCGCTGGACGATGAAGGCGTCAATGGCCATGGCCACATCGTCGAAGGTCGGTCGCAGGACAGTCGCGGGCGGCGCATCGCTATACCCCATTCCGGGGTAGTCGGGCGCAATCAGATGAAATCGATCGGCGAGTCGCGGAATCAGGTCGTTGAAGTGGTATGACGACGACGGAAAGCCATGCAGAAGAACGATGGTGGGTTCGAGGGCTCACCGGCTTCGCGGTAGAAGATCCTGAGTCCCGAAACCTCGGTGACCTTGAAGTCCATAGGCGCTGTTCCTCATAACCCGGTTGGAAGCTGCTCCAGACACTTCCTGCGGAATACAGATCCGGTAGGTCCATCAGGAAGGCCGAGTTCACCGCTCGCGACCTGCGCGAAAATTAAGGAGCGTAGTGCGTAAAGACGGCATCACGGGAAGCCTCCGCGTGACACGGTGCGCAGGTTTGCATCAGCGTCTGGCCGGGCACCTTGCCATCGGCGTTGAAGTGCCCGAAACCCCAACCTCCGGTGATTGCATACTTTTTCGAGTTCTTGACCTCAACCTGAATGTTTGTTGGGGAGCCGGCAACGAAGGATTGTTCTTTGCCGAAGACCTTGTTGTTCTCCGCCGACGGAACGTGTTTGTAGTGCAAAGCGACGACGATGGCGCCGTCGGGAAAGGGGACATGTCCTTCGCGGTACGCCTTGATCGCTATGTCGTTGGCCAGAACAATAGCGAAACTGTGGAGGTCGCCTTCTTCGTGGGCCACGGAGACTACCTTCCAGTCACGATATCCCGCAGGAAGCTCGGTCACGTAGACCGGGGCGGAGCCTTCGTTTGCCCGTCCCGATACACTGATCAGGTAGGCGAAAGCGCCAACCGCAATTACCACGGAGAGTGCCAGGGTGCTCTTCAGGTTCATGCCGCCTCCTCTAGCATTTTCCTGGATTCGCTAGCGCACGGGGTAGACCGTCCGCAAATTGCCTGTGTGCAA
>CAZOOE010000522.1:0-407 GCA_964581275.1 uncultured Clostridia bacterium | reverse complement strand
AAGTCGAATTTGAGGATCGCACCCTTAACAGTGGGGCTTGTGAAATCGGTGCAGCAAGTTATCCGCTAAATTACCCTCTGACTAGCATCTCCTTGAATGCGGCATTTTCAGAAGGCGTAGCGGGTAATCACAATCATCCGGCGCGGTTCGCAGCGGTTCGTCTGAGTCTGCGGCTGGGAGCGCACTGTGTCCCCAAATTCCGGGCAAATTCGCATCCTCACGGTGGATGATCATCCGTTGCTGCGGGGTGGCATCGCCGCACTTATCGCGGATCAGGAGGATATGTCCCTGGTCGGAGAGGCCTCCAACGGGAAGGAGGCTGTCGAAGAGTTTCGTCGCCTCAGGCCGGATATCACGCTAATGGATGTGCAGATACCGGAAATTGATGGCATCGATGCCATCATATT
>CAZOOE010000521.1:0-4975 GCA_964581275.1 uncultured Clostridia bacterium | reverse complement strand
CGTCCAAAAAGTAGTTCCCTCAAATGGGCTAACGGGAACTCCTCAACCTGGCTGGCCTTAGAGCCACTCAAGTGCCTAAGAACTATGCGCTCCATGCTAGTCTCCTTTAGAAGTTAGATTCGGGGCCGAGCGTCGAGGAGGCGGGTGCGATCGATCGTGGGAGGTCCCGCCTCCTGTCTCTATGAATGAACTCTGGTACAGCCGGATCTGCCGCCGCCGCGCAAACACTGCAATACGCCAGAGCCGCGCACGCGATCAAAGACCGGTCCAGCTTCGGTTCAAGCATCTTTGCTGCCCTCGCTGAATAACGCGAGAACCTATTGCACAAAGGCTCACGGGACAGCCGGTTCTTTGAAAGACGATTTCTGAGAAACCATAGCAAAGGATGCTGCCAAGTTCACGCGAATTCTATGCCTACCTAAATCTCAAGGCAAGAGGATAGTGGTAGTTCGGCAGCTGCCTTGGCATCGGCAACAGCGATGGTTCTCGAGAGCAGCCTAGTCTCAATGACTTGACCGACCGTGATTCGCGACTAACGCTGCTGAGTCGGCTATGGAGGGGTCATCAATCACCCATCACCTCCATCCTCACGTCATCGACTACACACCGACTCAACTCTATGCTAGCTTATGCCTCCGGAGGTCCCCGGGATGACGTCCTCGCCAAAAGATGTCACTGAACTTCTAGTTGATTGGCGAAACGGCGATAAGCGCGCCCTAGACCAACTGATCCCCTTGGTCTACAACGAGCTTCACCGGATAGCCAGCAGGTATCTGCGTCGCGAGCGTCAGGGGCACACTCTCCAAACAACGGCCCTGATCAACGAGGCGTACATGCGCATAGTAGACCAGAACAGCGTGAACTGGCAGAACCGCGCGCACTTCTTCGGCGTAGCGGCGCAGATGATGCGCCGGATCCTCGTGGATCACGCCCGCAGTCATCTCTACGCCAAGCGAGGAGGCGGTGCGCAAAAGCTGACGCTGGATGAGGCGATAGCAACACCACAAGAGCGAGATCTTGATCTGGTGGCGCTTGATGACGCGCTTTCAACTCTGGCCGCCATCGACCCCCAACAAAGCCGCATCATCGAGCTTCGCTTCTTTGGCGGACTCACCATCGAAGAGACCGCTGAAGTGGTCAGCATCTCACCGGCCACCGTCAAACGCGATTGGAACATGGCGAAGGCGTGGCTCTATGGTGAGATCAGCAAGAGGTAGCAGGCGTGACGCCCGAACAGTGGCAACAAATCAAGAATGTCTTTCAGTCCGCCCTCGAGCGCGAGCCAGATCAGCGAGCTTCATTCTTAGCCGAAACCTGCTCCGCCAACCTCGAGCTACGACGAGAAGTAGAACGCCTCATCGCATTACACGACCAGGCTGGCGGCTTTATGGAGACGCTTGCACCCGAGCTGGCCGCCGGAATCTTCGGCGACACCGACGACCAGTCGCTCATCGGACGCCGCATTGGACCTTACAAAGTTGTGCGCGAGGTCGGTCGGGGAGGAATGGGCGCTGTGTATTTGGCGGTTCGCGACGACGATCAATACCAGAAGCGCGTCGCCATCAAGCTGATCAAGCGTGGGATGGACTCCGCCAGCATCATTCGCCGCTTTCGCAACGAACGTCAGATCCTAGCAAGCCTTGAGCATCCCAATATCGCCAGGCTGCTCGACGGCGGCTCGACTGAAGAGGGTCTCCCTTACTTCGTTATGGACTACATCGAAGGGGTGCCCGTCGACGAGTATTGCGACGTTCACAGGCTTTCCACCGCCGAGCGGCTGAGACTCTTTCGCACTGTTTGCTCTGCTGTCCACTACGCGCATCAGAATCTGGTCGTGCATCGCGACCTCAAGCCCGGCAACATCCTGATCACCACCGAAGGGATACCAAAGTTGCTCGACTTTGGGATAGCAAGGGTGATGAATCCCGAGCTGACCGCTGGGAATATCGAACAGACGTTGACCGTGTTGGGTCCAATGACTCCTGCTTACGCAAGCCCCGAGCAGGTACGAGGAGGGTCCATAACCACGGCAAGCGACGTTTACTCACTTGGCATTGTGCTCTATGAATTGCTTACTGGCCATGCGCCGTACCGTTTTAAGAGCCGCGATCCGCGGGAGATCGCCAATGTGATTTGCGAGCACGAACCGCAGAAGCCAAGTACCGCGGTTGGGCAACGCGAGGTGCTTCGGGGCGCCGGCGACCGGCCTCAAAAGACGCTCGCACCTGAGATGGTAAGGCGGACGCGAGAGGGTCAGCCGGAGAACTTGCGTCGCAAGCTGTCGGGCGACATCGACACCATTGTGATGATGGCGATGCGTAAGGAACCGCAGCGGAGGTATGCCTCCGCAGAACAGTTCTCCGAAGACATACGCCGCCATCTCGAAGGGCAGCCGGTCATCGCGCGCAAGGATACCGTCGGCTATCGCACGTCGAAGTTCGTCAAGCGCAATAAGGCAGGTGTAATTGCAGCGACAGTCATTGTCGTTTCGTTGCTCGCAGGCATGGTCACAACTCTGTGGCAGGCCAGAAAGCCGCACTATCACCCCCCCGATGCCGAGCGTCGGTCGCAAGATGTTAGGCGACCTGCACAAGCGTCCCATGTCGAGATAACAGACGCGATCGAGAAGCTCCCCGGCGCGACGCCGGCTCGCGAGTTAGTCGTAAAGAAGGCGCTTGAATATCTGGATAGCCTGGCTCAGAAGGCAGGGAACGATCCATCCCTCCAACGCGAGCTCGCAACCGCTTATCAGAGGGTCGCCGACATTCAGGGTAATCCCTACTCCGCTAACCTCGGAGACACCTCCGGCGCACTGGCGAACTATCGCAAGGCGCTCGCGATGCGCGATGCATTAGCTGCCGCAAATCCCGGGAATCAACAAGCGAGTCGCGAGCTTGCAGAGAGCTGCGACAAGATCGGCGATATATCGGAGCTTAAGGGTGACCTCGCCGGAGCTCTGGACTTTTACGGCCGATCCCTGGCGATTCGACAATCGCTGTCAAACGAAGGTTCCGCGAATTCCCAGTCGCTCCGCGATCTTGCCACCAGCTATGACTCGGTAGGCGACACCCTAGCCAAGACGGGTGATACAAAAGGCGCGCTCGAGAATGTTCGCAAAGGCCTCGCGATTCGGGAGGCGTTGTCGGCGGCCGATCCCTCAAATCCCGACGCCCGCCGCAATCTGGCGATCAGCTATAACAAAATGGCTGATGCGCTGGGGGACATCGGAGACCCGGCCGAGCCTCTTGAGTACGGTCGAAAGGCGCTCGCCATATTTGAGGCGCTGGTCGCCGCCGATCCTTCGAACGCCAAGTCGCGGCGAGAGCTTTCAGTGAGCTACGACCGCCTGGGCAGCGCCCTGCTGGCGATCAGAGATAAAAAGGGGGCACTTGAAAACTATCGGCACGCGCTTTCCATTCGAGCGGATTTGTCCGCAGCCGATCCAACAAACGCACAGGCAAAGCGCGATTTGGCGATCGCATACGGGAACGTGGGAAGCACCCTCGCAGAAATGGGCGATGCGACGGGCGCGTCCGAGACCCTCAGAAAGTCGCTTGCGATCTTTGAGGCATTGTCGGCGCAGGACCCAGGAAACTCGGTTGCCAGGCGCGATCTCGCCTTTTGCTACACGACGATCGGAGAGGCTTACGTGATACTCGGCTCGGAAGAAACAGCGACCGCAATCAGGCGCGGGCAGCATTGGCGACAAGCACGATCGTGGTATCAGCGCGGATTGGATGTCTTCGCCGATCTCCAGAAACAAGGCGCTCTTCGCACCGCAGATGCCGACGAGCCTGCGAGGATTGCTGCTGAGATCGCCAGGTGCGACGCGGCCGCTACAAAATTGCGTGCCGCGAAGCCTTCGCTGGGTATCAAATAGCCTACAGAAGACATCACCACGGGATGGGAAAGAGAACCCACGACAGCAACAAACCAATGCCGAGGAACGACCCGAATATTTTCAACCCGTGCACGATGCGCTGCCGCGTCGTATCGGATTTCGGATCCACCGCGGAAAGCACGACCGCAGCCATTGCCGCATACATTGACAGCATCAACACGTGCATCAGCGCTTCCTCCCGGCCGCGATGTCGAATGCGTCATGGACTACAAGATAGTTGAGCAGTCCGGCCAGAAACATGAAGGTGTTGCCGTACTCGAAGGTCGGCGACGCCGCGGCTTGTGGAATTGGCACGGTCCCCAGCCCCAGCGCGTAAGATCCAACATAGCAAAGGCCTGAACCGATCTGGGCAAAGAACCACAAAACAGTTATCAAGTCGAAGTGAAAGACCGATGGCGGCTCGGCGACTGTCGGCCAGTACAGATGACCGTTCAACGTTAGTCCGAGAACGAAGGCACCGCC
Source organism: uncultured Clostridia bacterium (assembly GCA_964581275.1). GTDB lineage: Bacteria > Acidobacteriota > Blastocatellia > UBA7656 > UBA7656 > Onstottus_A. The sequence goes on along the minus strand of CAZOOE010000521.1, from coordinate 612 downwards.
GATGGTTAGGAAAAAGAGCAGCGCGCGACCGCGCTTTCCCAAAACCAGATGCCCGGCGCCGGGCACAAGCCACGCCGCCAGGACCGCCGCGGCACGCCGCGCGAGGGGAAATGGTCTTGGCTCATCGAATGTTATGCTGCGGTCGGGGAAATGGGCGGAGATGTTCTCGGTAAGTGCGTCTCTCGGTTGCAAGTGCAAGCTCCTTCTTCGAATCTAAGCAATCAATTCTAGGGGCCGCTCTTAGAGGGTGTCAACCGATTAGTCATCGAGCGGAAGATGGGGATCCTTCAGGCTTGCGGAAGGTGCCGGTTTCTTTCGGTGGCTCCTGGGCGCGGCTCACAAAACCGAGACCCAGGACCGCGACGAGTAGCGCGGCTCGCAGACCCGGATTTACCGCGGCGTGAGTTGAGGGAAACGGATGTCTCATTATTCCTTTATTGGGTGGCTCCCCGCGCCCTCTGCGGCTATCCTGGAACAGCCGGAGATCAACCGCAGAGGGCGCAAGGGAACGCAGAGGGTTTCCCGATCATCCGATTATCGACTCTGCGTTTCTCCGGGCCCTCTGCGGCTATCCTGGAACAGCCGGAGATCAACCGCAGAGGGCGCAAGGGA
>CAZOOE010000520.1:0-4976 GCA_964581275.1 uncultured Clostridia bacterium | reverse complement strand
GAACGTGCAGTCGCTCTCGAGCACGGCAGAGTCGCGGGGCTTGACCGGAGGCGGGAAGACAACGGGCCACCGCCTGGACAGCCCGATCGCCGAATCAGACCCGAGTGGCTGCCTGAGCGGATACTAAAGTACAAACCTCGAACGGTCACCGATCTTGATTTGCCTGAGGACGGAATCGATCTTGAAGGCTACCTGGCGCAGCTAGAAAAGGACTACATCATTCGCGCGCTTCATCGAACCAACGGCAATCAGACGCGAGCGGCCGAGATACTCAAGATGTCCGTCCGAAGCCTTCGTCACCTGTTGGACAAACACAGGATTCGTCAGACTGCGAGCCTTCTTCGAGAATCGGGCCCGCTCAGCGACAGCGCCGCGCATAAGTAACGACTCCCGTCAACGAGCTATCGCACCTGCGCGAAGGCTCGGGCCTCTCTCTGCTTTGACAATCCGGCGTTTGCCCTATCCCTACCTTGGTGTATAATTCTGCACGACCCTGTGAACCTGTTTTCGATTGACTGCTCTGTCGAAAGTATACGTCTCGCCAACAACCAAAAGGGTCTCGCAGTATCGAGGCTGTGCAATGGCTAAATCACCGTCGACATTCGACATCTATCATCGACAGGACTCACCGTACATCCTCTGGCTCAGCGAACTGGTAATTGATGGTTAGCGTGAAAGTCAGTCTTTCCGGGACGGCGATACCCTCGGAGTGGGCAGGACTTTCGAGAGGAGACGACAATGGCAAAGACGGCAAGAGGCGAATCAAAGTCGCATCCGACAACCGAGGAAGCGGCCGAGACGAGCGAGTCGCCCCGGCTCCGACCTACGGAGGAAGAGATCGCGGTGCGCGCATATCATATCTACCTGGAGCGTGGTGATGCCGAAGGCGATCCGACCGATGATTGGCTGCAGGCCGAACGCGAGCTCACCGAAGGCTGGTGATCAAGGCAGCGGAATAAATAAGCACTCCAAGGTCATCTCTGATCTAATGCAGTGCGCGTGCGGCAGGCCTATTCGTCCCCAACTGCAGCGCGCGGCTGAAGCGGGTGGTTACTGTCTGTCAACCGCTGCGATGTCACTCAAGTGAAAAGGAGAGTAGCTGATGAGCCAGGCATTGAAGACCGATGAGGCTGCCAAGCTTGACCAGTTGTGCATAAATACGATCAGGACGCTTGCAATGGACGGAGTGCAGCAGGCGAATTCCGGGCACCCCGGTACGCCGATGGCCCTGGCGCCGGTCGCGTACGTGTTGTGGGACCGCTTTCTGCGCCACAACCCGCGTAACCCGCAATGGCCGAACCGTGACCGCTTTGTGCTGTCCGCCGGCCACGCCTCAATGCTGGTCTATTCGATGCTGCACCTATCCGGTTACGACCTGCCACTCGAGGAGCTGAAACGGTTCCGGCAGTGGGGCTCGAAGACTCCCGGCCATCCTGAATACGGCTTAACACCGGGGGTTGAGACGACCACCGGTCCGCTCGGTCAGGGCGTCGCGAATTCGGTTGGCATGGCGATAGCCGAGCGCTGGCTCGCAGCGCACTTCAATCGGCCGGGCCACGAGATCGTCAATCACCGCGTTTATGCGATAGCCGGCGACGGATGCATGATGGAGGGTGTCTCACAAGAAGCGGCGTCTTTGGCCGGGCATCTTCGGTTGAGCAACCTGACCTGGATATATGACAACAATCACATCACGATCGAGGGTAACACCGCGCTCGCCTTTAGCGATGACGTAGCCGCGCGGTTTACGTCTTATCACTGGAACGTGCTGCGCGTCGGCGATGCAAATGACACCGATCTCCTGGACCGAGCGCTTCTTACTGCGCTGAAGGAAACAGAGCGTCCGTCGCTCATCATCGTCGACAGCCACATCGCCTGGGGCGCTCCCAACAAGCAGGACACATCGGCTGCGCACGGTGAGCCGCTTGGCGATGAAGAGATTCGCTTGACCAAGCAGCGCTACGGCTGGCCGCCTGACGCGAAGTTCCTGGTGCCCGACGAAACGCGCGCTTTTACAGATCGCTCGGTCGATCGCGGCCGAAAGGCTGAAGAAGAATGGAACGGTCGCTTTACAGCTTATAAGGGAGCGCATCCTGCACTCGCCAAGGAGTGGGAGCTCATGCAAAGCGGCGCGCTGCCGGATGGCTGGGACCAGCAGATCCCCTCGTTTCCCGCTGACGAGAAAGGCGTCGCCGGCCGCGACGCGAGCCAGAAAGTATTGAACGCGATCGCTCCCCGCGTTCCGTGGTTAATTGGCGGAGCGGCGGACCTGGCGCCTTCGACAAAGACGCGAATGACCGATGGCGGCGACTTTCAAGCCGGCTCATACGAAGGTCGCAACTTTCATTTCGGAATTCGTGAGCACGCGATGGGCGCCGTACTCAATGGCATGGCGCTTTCAAAGGTGCGCCCCTACGGATCGGGATTCTTGATTTTCTCGGATTACATGCGGGCTCCGATTCGGCTCTCGTCGTTGATGGAAATCCCCGTGATGTACATCTTCACTCACGACTCAATCGGAGTCGGCGAGGACGGGCCTACTCATCAACCAATCGAGCAGCTGATATCGCTCCGAGCAATCCCTCAATTGCTGGTGATTCGACCGGCCGATGGCAACGAGGTTGCAGAAGCCTGGCGCGTCATGATGACTTCCAAGCATCACCCGATCGCGTTGATCCTGAGCAGGCAACCGCTCCCTACCGTTGACCGCGCAAAGTACGCTGCCGCCGCGGGCCTGCGGCAAGGCGCATATGTGCTCGGCGATTCGGATGGTACGCCCGAGGTTATTTTCATGGGTACCGGTTCCGAACTACAGTTGTGCGTCGCGGCCCACGAGCAATTGAAAACCGAAGGCGTGAAGTCGCGCGTAGTAAGCATGCCATGTTGGGAGCTATTTGAACGCCAGCCTGAGGAGTACCGCGAAGCGGTGCTGCCGGCATCTGTGCGCGCACGAGTTGCGGTCGAAGCCGGAACGAGCCTTGGCTGGCGACGATATACCGGAATAGACGGCCGGATCATCGCGCGGCGCGACTTCGGGGCGTCGGCGCCCTTGAAGGAATTGCTCAAACAATTCGGATTCACCGTGGAGAAAGTCGTGGCCGCGGCGCGCGAGAGTATCGCGGCAACACGCCGGTAGACCGACGACTGCCGGCGGTCGTCTATCCAAACCCGCGGTCGTCTGTCGCGGTCGTCGGTCACCAGAAAGGATGTGCTATGAGCGATAACAGGTTGATTGAGCTTCAAAAGACAGGTCAGAGCATCTGGTATGACAACGTTCGTCGCGCGCTGATCGATAACGGCGATCTGGCAGCGAAGATAAAGAACGATGATTTGCGCGGGGTAACTTCCAACCCGGCTATCTTCGAAAAAGCAATTGTCGGGAGCACCGACTACGACCAGGCCATGCGCGATTTGATCGCCGCCGGCAAAAGCGTGGATGAGATATACGAGGCGCTGGTGATCGAAGACATCCAGCGCGTAGCCGACTTGCTCAAGCCCGTCTACGAACGCACGAAGCGAATCGATGGCTACGTTAGCCTCGAAGTCTCACCTTTGCTGGCTCACGATACCGAGAACAGCATCGCTCAGGCGCGACGGCTTTGGGCTACGCTCAACCGTCCAAACGTCATGATCAAGATCCCCGCCACGCCTGCGGGCATTCCGGCGGTTCGGACATTGATCGCCGAAGGCATCAACATAAACGTGACTCTGATCTTTTCGCAGGATACTTATGACCAGGTGGCCGAAGCCTTCATCAGCGGTCTGGAGCAGAGACACGCCTCCGGCCGTCCTCTTGATCACGTAGCTTCGGTCGCAAGCGTATTTGTCAGCCGCGTAGACACATCGATCGATAGCCAACTCGAGTTCAGAGCACGGCGATCGACGGACGACAACGAGAAGGCGCTGCTAACCGGCCTACTTGGCAAGGCGGCAATTGCGAACATCAGGCTTCTATATCAGCGCTTCAGAGAGACCTTCGCAACCAGCCGATTTGCCATTCTAAAAACAGCCGGGGCGCAGGTGCAGCGGCCGCTATGGGCGAGCACCGGCACCAAGAACCCGGCCTATCCCGATACCTACTATGTTGACGAGTTGATCGCGCCAAACACCGTCAACACCGTGCCTCCTGCGACCTACACCGCGGTCCGCGATCACGGCAAAACAGAAGTGACCATAGAAAGGGACCTCGACGGTGCGCGGGCAACCATCGCGAAACTGGCGGAGATTGGGATAGACCTCAAACAGGTGACCCAGCAGCTTCAGGACGAAGGTGTGGCTCAGTTCATGGCCTCGTTTGATACGATGACCGGCAGCATTACCGCGAAGCAGGCCGCTATCACAAGCGGGGTGCTCGAGCGAATGAAAGCCGATCTCGGATCCTACGCTGATGATGTCAAGGCGGCGCTCAAGAAGATGGAAAGCGAGTCGTGGATTCGGCGCGTCTGGCGCAAAGATGCGACTTTGTGGAAGGAAGATGATGCTCACAAAAAGATCATTGCCAATGCGTTGGGATGGGTAACGGTCGTCGATCTATTGGTAGAGCACACCGGCGAGCTCGCGGCGTTCAGCCAGCGAGTTCGCAGTGACGGTTTCACCGATGTGATGTTGCTGGGGATGGGCGGAAGCAGCCTCTGCCCCGAAGTGTTCCGACGGACCTTTGGCAAGGTCGATGGCTTCCCTACTCTGCACGTGCTCGATAGCACCGACCCGGCGACCGTGAAGAGCTTTGAAGAGCGAGTTGATCTCCCCAATACATTGTTCGTCGTCGCCAGCAAGTCGGGAACTACAACCGAGCCGCTGATGTTCTACAAGTATTTCTTCAACCGTATGCGCGAGATCAAGGGAGAGCGCGCGGGTGAAAACTTCGTGGCAATCACCGATCCCGGCACGTTGATGGAAGAGATGGCTAAGGGCGACAGTTTCCGGCGAATCTTCTTGAACCCTCCTGATATCGGCGGGCGCTACTCGGCGCTGTC
>CAZOOE010000519.1:0-4976 GCA_964581275.1 uncultured Clostridia bacterium | reverse complement strand
CGCGATGCTTGGATTGAAGCGCAAGGGCGCAGTCACTTTCGATTACGGCAACAACATTCGCGCACAAGCGAAGCAGGCTGGATTGGAGGATGCCTTCGAGATCCCGGGTTTCGTCCCGGAGTACATTCGGCCGCTCTTCTGCCAGGGCCGCGGCCCGTTCCGCTGGGTCGCGCTCTCGGGCAATCCGGAGGACATCCGCAAGACCGACAGCCTCGCGCTGGAATTATTCCCCGAGGATCAGGTTCTTTCGCGTTGGTTGAAACTCGCGAGCGAGCGTGTTCATTTTCAGGGGCTGCCAGCGCGAATCTTGTGGCTTGCCTACGGGGAACGCGCCGAATTTGGTGAAGCGATGAACGACATGGTTCGCACCGGCAAGCTTGACGCTCCTATTGTCATCGGCCGCGATCATCTCGATACCGGATCAGTAGCGTCTCCATATCGCGAGACCGAAGCCATGCGCGACGGCTCTGACGCAATAGCTGACTGGCCGCTGCTCAATGCAATGTTGAACACGGCTTCGGGCGCTTCTTGGGTTTCAATTCACAACGGCGGTGGCGTCGGCATCGGTTACTCGCTCCACGCCGGACAGGTAACGGTTGCCGATGGCACTGAAGACGGTGCGCGACGATTGAATCGTGTGTTGACAAACGATCCGGGGATCGGCGTAGCCCGGCACGTTGACGCTGGCTACGAAGATGCGCGCCGGACTGCCGAAGAAAAACGAATCAAGATACCCAAATCAGGAAGCGAGGCTAACGGTCCGTAGCAGGCACCGCCCATTGTTACGATGCGGCTCGCTTTCGGTAGGCGCGGATGAAGAACTTCTTGTCCCCGATCTCTTGGTTCGGATTCGGATCGGGACCGAAGATGGCGCAGGCCTCGAAGTTCTGCTCAATCCAATGCATCAATGTCTGACAATAGTCTCGCCCGAACGCTTCCGGTCCGAATTCGGATGTCGCTCGATTCGCGACAAACACTAAGCGTGTATCCGATTGAATGAGCTGCCTGATCGCGCGCTCTTCCCCCTCGCGGTCAAGATACCCGGGAGTCGTAATTTCTTCCCTGAGCGGGTTTGGTCTGTCGGTGAAGAAATTGAGGGATGTCCCTTCCGGCATTACCGCTACCGGCTCGCCAGGACCGGTCTCTCGCTTGATGAACGCCATGGCATCATTGATCGATTGGCCCAAATCAGGAATGGCGATCATGGTGCCCCGGTCGGTATTGAGAACGAAGGTGTTCCTATCTCGAAAGCGAAATGAGAGCAGGGACGCTGTTACTGCCACATCCAACAGTATCAGTGCGACCGCGATATTGCGCGCGAGTCGTCTGGTAGCGGCCTGACGAAACAGGTTTGCGAAGGGGTGTACCCAGGCATACGTAAACACGATGACCGATGCCGGCAACAAGTACGAGCTATAGGCGCCGCCGCTCCGTACTCTAAGAATGATCCGAGCGAGGCTGGCAAGCGCGTACACCGTCACTATCAGGATGATTATCGTCTGACTGTTCATCGGACTCTTGGAGGGTTGCCTCAGGTATCCGGCAATCTCGAGTCCGATCAACCCTATCAGCAACAGCGGCATCGCCAGATAAGGACCTTTCTCAAAGTTCAACGCGCCCGCAAATGGAACAACGACGATGAGCAGCGAGACTGTCAACAGCAGCCATATCTGCGCGTAGCTCGCTCTACCCGCATCGCTCACCCTGGTCAGATCTGCGATGGAGACATGACCGGGTGAAACGTTCCGCTTTCGCCGAGTCAACAGCACGCTGACCGTCCCGACGACCGCGGCAAGGGCACCTACCCGGACCGCCGCGCCGATGATGCTAACGATTGATTGTAGAGGTTGATCGAAGCCGGATACGCGTTTGTTGAAGTACACCAACTCCGGCGGCAGATGACGAAGAAACAGAAGACTGTCCTGGGCCAACGCTTGCCATCCTACTCTAGAAGTGAAGTACCCGTAGACTCCAAGGACCAGGATGGCAACCGGAGTGAGGAATATCGCCCCGAGAGTGATGGCCCTGCGCAGCCCCGGATAGCCTGCCAGCGTAACCGCTATAACTCCGGCGCTCACCGCCGCAAGTCCCATCTCTGTCTTCGCCAGAATCGCAAGACCGGCCGCTGCTCCGGCGAGCACCAACGACACCGCAACCCGCCTGGGAGGCAACTCGGGACCTTTTGTTTTTCCGTTTTCCCCGGCAATCGCTGCGCCCTCCCCACGTTGTTCGAGAAAGCTAACCAGTAGAGCCAGCGAAACCAGACCAAGCGCGCAGCCGTGAAGAGCAGAGTAAGAGTATGGCAAAACGTAGTTGCCCGCTTGCTTGAAGGCGCACAACCACATAACACTCAGCGTCGTCGCCGCCGCCGGCGCCCGCTCCATCAGCCGTCGTGAGACCCAGTAAACCGCCGCTAGGATCAGAGCGGCGGTGAATATGCCGTCCGCGTACAAAACTGTTAGCGACGGGCCGAGGATTCGATACAGCAGTGCGTTGATGTATGGCGACAACGGACCATAGATGTGTCGCACATCCGAGTACAACATTTCGCCGCGTGCAAGCCTTAGCGGCTGGTTCATCTCGCGTCCGCAGTCTACGAGCGGATTGCCCCATCGCTGCCAAGAGACAGCCAGGCCCATGATGAATGACAGAGCAATAAGTACGACCCAGGGTAGGTCGCGTTTGTCTATCCGAGTGGCCACGATGAAGGCCGATTATAGGCGATGTCCGCTTTGGTGACAAATATTAGTTCTCTCGTTCGCGCGACCAGTGACTTATAGGTACTCACTCTTGATCAATTGATCTCGTCGAAACCTCTGCCCCAATCTGTACGAGAACAAGTAAAATAGCGGCGAAGAAAACTCGTGATGGTGTCTTATCAGGTCAAGGGAGATGTGCAACAAGTAGCCGGGCAACAGCCCAATCAAAAACGGCGTGCGGAGACCGAGAGTCAGGATCGCGATCACCGCAAGCAATTCGTATGAGTGAAACCCAACGGCAGGCGTACCAGCTTTCGAGGACGAACAAGAGCGTTCCACCGTCTGGGCGGTCCAGTAGCGGCCGAATCAACCGCGCCCTCGCCGCTCTTCTGCTCTTTCTTGAACGGCGCCCCATGCCTGATCGACCACAATTGATCGATGACATGGTCGGAGTCAATCAAGAAGCCGCCAACCATCGAGCCGACCAATGCCGCGCCCGACCCGGTAGCCCAATAGAGCGCGCCGCCCACCGCCAGTGACGACCAGAAGTGATGTTTCGCCTTCACAGCTTCTCTTACTCGGTTGCCAGGCGATTGCTATACTGGCGCATGATCCGTGATCGGTAAGGCGTGATCAATGTTTGAGGGTCACGCCACTCCTATCACTCTCGGAGTATACCGGTGGAACGACCAACCTCCTAGCACGAGGAACGAATGCCGAAGCTTGACACAACAAACTCAAATGACCTTTTCAGCCGCGCGGAGCGTGTAATCCCCGGCGGTGTAAATAGCCCGGTTCGCGCTTTTCGCGCAGTCGGCGGTGCACCTCTATTCATCCGCCACGCCGCAGGCGCCCACATTACCGACGCTGACGGGAACAGCTACATTGATTACGTAGGTTCGTGGGGACCGATGATATTCGGACACGCCCACCCGATTGTCGTCGAAGCGATCCGCGAAGCCGCCTCACGCGGGACAAGCTACGGCGCGCCTACTGAATTGGAGATCGAGCTCGCTGACGAGATCGTTTCAGCCTTTCCTTCGATCGAACGAGTGCGACTGACCAGCTCCGGCACCGAAGCCGCGATGAGTGCGATCCGCCTGGCGCGCGGGTTTACCGGCCGTGATCGCATAGTCAAATTCGAAGGGTGCTACCACGGCCACAGCGACAGCCTCCTGGTGAAGGCCGGATCGGGTCTTGCGACCTTTGGAACCCCGGATAGCGCTGGGGTGCCTGCCGACTTCGCGCGCAACACGATTGTGGTTCCGTTCAATGATGCGGACGCGTTGAAGCAGACCTTTGAAGAGAAGGGAAGTGAGATCGCTTGCGTGATCATCGAGCCGGTCGCCGGAAACATGGGTTGCGTGGCTCCACGCCCCGGCTACCTCGAGGCGGTGCGCGAAATCACCACGAGCCAGCGCGCTCTGTTGATTTTCGATGAGGTTATCACCGGCTTCCGCCTCGCATACGGTGGAGCACAACAGGTGTATGGAGTGAAACCTGATCTGACTTGTCTGGGCAAGATCATTGGTGGCGGGCTCCCAGTCGGGGCGTTTGGCGGAAGAGCGGACGTAATGGATCGCATCGCGCCGCTTGGTCCGGTCTATCAAGCCGGCACTCTCTCCGGAAACCCATTGGCGGTAACCGCCGGCCTGGCGATCTTGAAGCTGCTGCGCAACTCGAACCCCTATCAAGAACTCGAACGTCTCGGTGCAAGATTAGAGCAAGGTTTACGCGATACGGCTTCCGAAGCAGGCATAGCGGCAACCGTGAATCGGGTTGGTTCCATGCTCACATGTTTCTTCACCGAAGGACCGGTGACTGACTGGCCCACCGCTAAGAAGTCCGACACGGATCAGTATGCGCGCTTCTTCCGCGCAATGCTTGAACAGGGGGTGTACCTTGCACCGTCTCAGTTCGAATGCGCCTTTGTGAGCCTGACACATACGAACGAGTTGATTGAGAGGACGATTGAGGCAGCGCGCTTGGCAACCAGTTCGGTGCTTCGTTAAGGAAAACCGAACCGAAACACCGGCCGCCCAGGCGCCGAAGTTTGGATATTTGGACGAGGCGCTAGAGCGCCCGCACTCCGCTAGGGGTTGAATGTTTGTAGGTTGGTGCCGCGCCTCGAGCCAACCCCGTCAGGGATTGAATGTTTGTAGAGTGCGCGAGCGCGTGGGGAACTCCGCCTTGGAGTGTGAATCTGGAGCCTGTTGGCCAAGCCGGCGCTAGCTCCTAACGGACTCATACTTCCTGAAGACCAGCGCCGAGTTCTTC
>CAZOOE010000518.1:0-4986 GCA_964581275.1 uncultured Clostridia bacterium | reverse complement strand
TCTTTGGGGAGATGCTGAAGGGCGCAGGGTTTTTTGTAGGCGAACTCATTGCAGGCGCGGGTATCTTGCGAAATCTTAAACGCGCAGGCTGGCAGCCTCCGGAAGAAGGTGCTCAGGCTAAAGACGTGGCGGCGGCGGCCTGAGCTTAGGCTCCGAGTTCGCGTTTTGAGTTAAAGCTTCAGCTTGTCGCTTGGAAATAGCAATCAGACGGCAGGACCCTGATCTTCCATCCTGTTCGGCCTAACTAATTTTTTGAATAGACCGGAGGACATTTGATCTTTATCAAAAGACTCGCCATGACACTGCTGCTCCTGGGCGCCTCGAACGTGCTCGTTTTTAACCCTGCTGACGGTGCTCAAGAACAGCCGTCAGCCGGGCCGGACAAGTCCTGGGCCGAGAAAACGCTCGCCTCCATGACACTCGATGAGAAGATCGGCCAATTGATTATTCCAGCAACAGTGGGCATGTTTCTCAGCCAGGACAGCGAAGCTTTCCAGCAGGCCCGGCGAGACATCTCCGAGTTCCACGTCGGCGGGTATCACATGCTCGGCGAGGTGAACATTCTTCACGAACCGGCCGGGGTGGCGTTGCTGATAAACCACTTGCAAGAGCTGTCCGGGGTTCCACTCTGGATCACCGCTGACTTTGAGGGCGGCGTCGGCCTACGCTACATGGGCGCGACGCGATTACCTCGAGCGATGGCCATGGGCGCGACCGCGAACCCTGACATGGCCTATCAAGCCGGCCGGATCACCGCGGAAGAAGCTCGCGCACTTGGGGTCCAAGTTAATTTCTATCCGGTCGTCGACGTCAATAACAACGCCCGCAACCCGATTATCAACATTCGCTCCTTCGGGGGAGATCCCTTACTAGTCGCCCGCATGGCGCGCGCGTACATTCGAGGCTCGCAGGAGCATGGAGTGATGGCTACGGCTAAGCACTTTCCCGGTCACGGCGACACTTCAACCGATTCGCATCTCGAATTGCCGGTTATCGACGTTGACCGGGCGCGGCTGAATAGGATCGAACTGCCGCCGTTTCAAGCGGCGGTCGAGGAAGGCGTGGGCGGCGTGATGAGCGCGCACATCGCCCTGCCGCGAATCGAAACCGGCAATCTTCCAGCTACCCTTTCTTCAATGATGCTCACCGGCGTGCTCAGAAGCGAACTAAGGTTCGGTGGCGTAATTTTCACCGATGCGATGAACATGCGCGGCATCGCGGCTCACTATCCCGGGGGTGAAGCAGCAGTCCGGGCGGTCAAGGCCGGGGCGGACATCGTGTTGTACCCGCCGAGCGTCGAACAGGCTTTTGTCGCGCTCAAACGGGCGGTCCAATCGGGTGAGATCAAAGAATCGCGCATCGACGAGTCGGTCAGACGAATCCTGACTGCCAAGGCGAAGCTCGGTTTGGATCGCGGACGCACGGTCGATATCGGCAGGCTTGATGCCGTACTCGGCAGCAGCGAACATCAACGTACCGCGCAGGAAATCATCGAAGGCGCGATCACCTTGGTACGCGACAAGCGAGGCTCCTTGCCGATGAAGCTGACGACCGAGCAGAAAGTGTTATTCATCACGATGGTTGATAACAGTGAGGGATGGCGAGACGGAGTGCCCGGCCGCGCTTTCTTCGCCGCACTCGTAAAACGCCATCCGAATTCTATAAACGTCTATGTGACCGATAAGACTTCTCCGGCGGAATTTGATTTGATAGGCAAGCTGGCGACATTCTCGGATGCGGTAATCGTCAACGGGTTCATTCGAGTCTCGTCATTCAAAGGGTCGATTGATATGAGCGAAGGCGAAATCAATTTGCTAAAGCAACTGTCTGCGGTGGAGAAGCCATTTGTTTTTGTGCTCTATGGTAGCCCCTATCTGTTATCGTTCGTACCCGAACTTCCGACTTACATTTTAGCCTACGAGTATTATCCCGCGGCCGAAGAGGCGGCTTTGAAGTCGGTGTTGGGCGAGATTGAGTTCAAGGGCAAGCTCCCGGTCGAACTGCCGGGCTTCTATCCCATCGGACACTCCGCAGCAAAGAGGTAGGAGCAAAGTGAAAAGGGCAATGCCCTTGTGCTTTTGGCTCTTTGCTCTTGAAGTTTTTTTTGTTCTTGCCCTTTGTTCCTTGCCTAGTGCAGCATTAACCAGGGAACGTATGGAAAGCTCATCAATGTACGGCGACGAAGAAACTGAAGACATAAGGGTATTTACGCTGGGCGAAGCTCGCAGTCTGGTACCCAGGCTCCGCAAGCTACTGGCACGCGTTATGAAAGAGCGCGAGACGCTGCTGGACATGCGCGTCGAAATAGACCTTGCTAGAGAAAAAGCCGCAGAAGGCGGCGGCGGCAGCCCGCTCGGCCCTACTTACCTTACGCACTTGATCGTGTTCAGCGAAGCGGTTCAGGAGATCGAGTACGTCGGCGTACAGGTGAAGGATTTGCGCACCGGCCTCGTAGACTTCCCCTACGACCGCGACGGCCGCATAGTCTATCTATGTTGGAAGCCCGACGAGGATGAGATAGCCTGGTGGCACGAGACTGACGCGGGCTTCGCAGGACGGCAACCGCTGACAGATGAGTTTGATTAGGGCGAGCGTTCGTGACCAGTCGGCTAAAACACCACGGATCACAGGCGTTCCGCCGGAACCGAAGCGGTCCTATGAGCTTTTCACCTGGGATCGATAGGCGGAACCAAAGGGGACGTGGGGAGAGGGGCTGATCCGGTCTATGCCGACGCGCGGGGCTCTTCCTTGCGTGCGGGTTCATCGCGATACTTGCGATCGTCGTCACGATACTTCCGATCCTCGATCTCGCGTGGATCATCACCCCGCATTCCCGTCTTGAAGTGACGGATGCCTTCGCCAAGCCCCTTGGCGACCTCCGGTATCCGACGCGCGCCAAACAAAATAATAATTATCAGCGCTATTATCAGCAGCTCGGGCATTCCAAGTGGACCCATGTTGTACTCCTTAACGAGTGGACTCTGATGAAGCGATTCTAGACCTCGCCTGACACAGTGTCAAACACGCTTTCCAACACGCGACCGCTTGTTATCGGGTTGGGTTAGATGCCGCACCAACTCCGGCGTGATTCAAGCACCGCGAATCGGCTTTCATACTGGCGTAGGATGGTCGAATGTTTCGCCGGCACTAGCGCTCGGGGGTTGGTCGCTAAAACTCGCTATTGTCAGGACTGATTGAAGAAATGTCGGTTAGTACTGCCCGCTCGCATTCGTGCCTTCGCTCCGACGCTAAAGCCGAGAACGCCTTGCACTCGGCCGACTTCTCGGAGGAGGCTGCTGCTGCCCTTTTTGACCGGAACTGCACTCTCATGCTCTTTGAGATCGGGGGGTTTCTGATTTCGAGGACCGGTGCGAGCCTCTGCTCGAACATACGCTCCTGAATGCTCTTCAGCAGGTCTTTGCGGGTCTCTCTCTCTAGTTTCAAGGCGTTAAGCGCTTGAACCGCTCGGGACTTCATTTCAGAGGTAGCGATCACTATCGATGCAATTTGCTTCGCTGGAAAAGACGTGCGCGGCTCTGCTTTTGAGGAGGCTCGTCGGGAGGAACTAGCCTTCCGGACACAGGCCTCCGGGATCTCGTTCAGGAGCTCTTTCGAGACCTCTGGCTCGCGCGAACAAGCAAACCCGTAATGCGAACAAACAGAGTTGTCGATTTGAGTCGGAGGGTCTGCTTCTGAGTCTCTGACGACAGACGGATCGCCGCTTGTGGAAGGATGGTAGCTAGCGCCAAAAACTTCGGCCATCTGCTGCCAAACGTCCATCGCCGCCGAAAGCCTTGGGCTGAAGCTGATTTGCACACCCGCGACTCTTAGCGAAACGGGGAGGATGGCGAGGCCTAAGACCAGGAAAAAGGCTGTGCCAATCGGGGCATGCGTTGATCTGTTGAGTCGTTGCATCGCTATCTCCGATTCCAATCAGCTCGCTCCAGCCTGAGTGCTCCCTTCCGAAACGGCGAAATTGACTAAAGGTTCAACTTTTTCTACTTCCTATGGCCTCTTCGTTCACCGCGTAAGTGGCACAAGAACCGAGAAGGTTGCAAATAGTTCTTGGAGGGGCAGGTCTTGAGCTCGAATGCAGTATTATTGGCAGATTGAGGGGTCGCGAGAACCTGGTAGAGCTAGAAGAGGGTCGCCTGGTCCGAGTGGGCGCCCGCTCTCCTGAAATCGAAGCCGAGGTGCTCAAAGGCAAGCCGAGTTGCGGTCCGTCCTCGGGGTGTGCGGTTCAGAAATCCTATTTGTAACAGGTAGGGCTCGTAGATTTCCTCGATCGCGTCTTTTTCTTCGCTGATTGCCGCCGACAGCGTCCCGAGGCCAACCGGCCCGCCGTCAAACTTCTCAATGATCGTCAGCAAGAGCTTACGATCAACCTCATCGAGTCCGTAGGTGTCCACGTCCATTCGATCGAGGGCCTGGCCCGCGACTTGCTCCGTTACGTCCCCGTCGTGAAGCACCTCGGCAATGTCACGCACTCGCCGCAACAAGCGGTTCGCGATTCGAGGTGTGCCTCGCGATCGCTTGGCTATTTCGTGAGCGCCGCTCGTTTCCACGTTCACCCCGAGAATGTCGGCAGAACGGTTCACTATTACTTCCAAATCCGTGATCGGATAGAAGTCCAGGTGCAGCGGTATCCCGAATCGCCCACGAAGTGGCGCGCTGATCAGCCCGGCTTTCGTAGTTGCTCCAACTAGAGTGAACTTCGGCAGCTCCAGCTTTATCGATCGTGCCGAGGGTCCCTGTCCGATGATGATATCCAACTGATAATCTTCCATCGCCGGGTACAACACTTCTTCGATGGTCGGGTTGAGCCGGTGGATCTCGTCGATGAACAACACATCGCCTTCAGCGAGATTGGTGAGGAGGGCGGCCAAGTCACCGGCCTTCTCGATGACAGGACCGGCGGTGGACTTGATATCGCTGCCCATCTCATTCGCAATTATATGCGCAAGTGTAGTCTTACCGAGTCCAGGC
>CAZOOE010000517.1:0-4991 GCA_964581275.1 uncultured Clostridia bacterium | reverse complement strand
CGTCCCGATCACGACGCTCTTCTGGCCGTTGCCGCGAGCGAGATGATACTGGCGGGCGATCTTGATAGCGGTCTCGACCGCCTCCGATCCGCCCGAGCACAGATAAGTCGTATTGAGATTGCCGGGAGCGAGTCGGGCGATTCGAGCGCATACATCGGCGCGCGGCTGATTCGAAAGAGCAGGGTGGCAATAGGCGTACTTCTCGGATTGTCGAGTGATGGCTTCGACGACGCGCCGATCGCCGTGCCCAATGTTCATAGCTATCGGTCCACCCGACGCGTCGATGTAGCGATTGCCGTCGGTGTCGTAGAGATAGATGCCTTCGGCCCGTTCGAGCACCGGTGCGAACGCGTGATAGGAGAAGAGGTGCCGCCAATCCCCGTCGGCGGTTCGCTGACCGGGGATAGCTTTTTCTGGTGTCGCCATTATGCCTCCTTGGAGCGCGGCCTTCTCGACCGCATGCCTGCGAATCCTATCCTTCGAGGGCGCAAGGAGGCAAGATCAAGCTCACGCCTTTAATACCGAGGAGTAGGAGATTGGTGAGAAGTGCTATAATTCGAGACCTTTCTGAGCTCAGCCGCAGGCGCCGATACTGACTAATAGAGAGGAGGACTGACCGATGGCATTAGACCCACAAGCACGAGCGCTGTTGGATCAGATGGCTGCTCAGGGAGCTCCGCGTCTCAACACTCAAACCCCGGTGGAGGCTCGACAGTCGTTAGCGGCGTTCGCTCAACTGGGCGGCGAGCCGGAACGAATCGGCCGGGTCGAGGACCGCACGCTGCCCGGCCCCGAAGGACCGCTCCCGGTGCGAATCTATACTCCGGAAGACAGCGGGCCTTTTCCGGTGCTCGTGTATTTTCACGGCGGAGGCTGGGTTCTATGCAATCTCGACACACACGACCCGGTTTGCCGAAGTCTGGCGAACGCCGCCCGTTGCGTAGTGGTGTCGGTTGACTATCGTCTCGCGCCGGAGCACAAGTTTCCGGCCGCCGCCGACGATTGCTACACCGCGATGCGCTGGGTAATGGATAACGCAATCGGCATCAACGGCGAACCCGCTCGCGTTGCGGTAGGCGGTGACAGTGCCGGCGGTAATCTTGCCGCGGTGTCGACGCTGATGGCGCGCGACAGAGGCGAGCCGGCGCCAATATTCCAGTTGCTGATCTATCCGGCTACCGACTATTACCTGCCCGGAACTCCTTCGATAATGGAAAACGCAGACGGTTACTTCCTTACCAGAGACGATATGGTCTGGTTCTGGAATCACTACTTGAATCATGAAGTTGACGCGGCGAACCCGTATGCATGTCCGCTGCGAGCGTCGAGTCTGGCCGGGTTGCCGCCGGCGCTGGTGATCACCGCCGAATTTGATCCACTTCGAGATGAGGGAGAGATATATGCTGCGCGGCTGCGAGAGTCCGGAGTCACCGCGACGTTAGTGCGTTACGACGGGATGATTCATGGGTTTTTCAGTATGGCAGGAGTCTTGGAGCAGGGCAGGAACGCCCTGGCGCTTGCGGCGGCCCAACTTCGTTCGGCGTTTGGCACGGAACGCTAATAATAGAAAGCTGAAGCAGCGGAGAGAGAGCCTATGTTGACTGTCGAGTTGATTCGCCGGGGAGCGCGATACTTTCCTGAACGCACCGCGGTCTTATTCGAAGACAAATCGCTTACCTACGCAGAAGTCGATCAACTTTCAAATCGCTTCGCCCACGTGCTTGCAAGCAACGGCATCGGCCGCGGCTCCCGTCTGGCGATTCTTGCCAATAACAGTATCCACAGCCTGTCCGTCGATTTCGCCTGCATCAAAGCCGGCGCCGCTCGCACGCCGCTCAACGCGCGGCTATCCATGGACGAGCACGAGCATATGCTACGCGAGACCGGCGCTCGGTTAGTGATCTACGATGCTGAACTCTCAGAGCGGGCTGAGGCTCTGGCGGCTCGAGTCGACGGCCTGACAATGCTGGGTCTGGGATCAGACCGCTGCGGCTACGACTTACTGATCGAGGCAGCGACCGCTTCGCCGATCGATCCATACACTGCCGCCGACCCCGACGATGTGATCCTGACCGTCTTCACCTCTGGCACAACTGGACGACTGAAAGCGGCGGAGCACACTCAGGCAAGCTACGCTGCGGTTTGCAATAACACCTCGATGAATCTGCCTGAGATTGTACCGGACGATGTGATGCTTCACGCCGCATCGCTGTTTCACGCGAGCGGGTGCTTCGTGCTTCCTTACTGGCTGAGCGGCGCAACGACAGCGATTCTCGCCAGGTTCGAGCCAGCCGAGTTTCTGCAGGCGATCGAGCGCTGGAGTGCGACTTCAATACACGTCGTCCCAACGATGCTGGCGATGCTGTTGGGTCACTCGGATATCGACAAGACGGACCTGGCCTCGGTGAAGACGATCGTATACGGCGCGTCGCCGATGCCGCTGCCGGTGATCAGGAGAGCGATTGAGCTTTGGGGGCCGTGTTTCGTTCAGTATTACGGTCAGACCGAAGCGCCGCTATTCATCACCAAACTTGATAAAGAAGATCACATCGGGCCGAAGGCTGAGCGACGATTGCTTGCGTGCGGCCGTCCCTCGCCTGATTGTGAGATTCGGTTGATTGACGACAAGGGCAACGACGTTGCGCCGGGCGAGCAAGGCGAGATCGCGCTTAGAGCGCCGTTCGCGATGAAGGGCTATTTCAACGCGCCCGAACTGAACGCGGCCACGTTTGTCGGCGGCGGATGGTTGCGGACTCGCGATGTCGGCCGATTTGATGAAGATGGTTATCTCTACCTGGTTGATCGTACATCGGACATGATCATCACCGGCGGCTACAACGTCTACCCTCGCGAAGTGGAAGATACGTTGTTGGCTCATCCGTCGGCGCTTGAGTGTGCGGTGGTCGGCGCGCCTCACGAGAAGTGGGTTGAGGCAGTGACTGCGTTTGTGGTTCTGCGATCGGGACAGTCTGTTTCCGAAGACGAGTTGATTGAATTCAGTCGCGAGCGTCTTGCGAGTTACAAAGTGCCCAAGTCAGTGCGCTTCGTCGATCAGATACCGAAGAGTGCCATCGGGAAGGTTCTGCGGCGGGCGCTCCGTGATCCGTTATGGAAAGGAGGTTCCTCTTAGCGTCTTTGCGTTTTGCGTCTTTGCGTTTTTGCGTCTTTGCGTTTTTGCAGGACTTTTGCGCCTCTGCGCGAAACCTGCGCTAATTGACATTACGCCTCGGCAATCACGCTTCGCAGAGAGGCATCGCGAGCCGCGCGCAACCGGTCGAATTCAACGGCTACCGCTTCGTCGCGGTTAATCGCCTCATCCAGATTGGTCTCAGCGAAATCCATCACACCCATATCGACGAACGCGTTTTGAATCCGCTCTCCCCACAATCCGATGTCCTTCAACGTCGGCACTATGCGGATGAACAGTTTGCGTCGAAACTCGGTCATCAACGGCGACGCTAGCACGTGAGCGGTGCAGGCTTTCACATCCATTCCCAGGTGCTCCCACACCTCTTCTGACAGAAACCGGTCGCGCATCAAGTAGCAAGCTTCGACTGCGAACTCCTCCCGCTCGTCACGTTCTTTGGCGCTGAGCTGCGGGTAATAGTCGCGCAACGCAATCCTGCCAAACGCCACGTGGCGCGCCTCGTCCTGCATCACGTAAGCGTTGATCGCTCGCCCCAGGGGTTCCGTTGCCATATCGCGTATGAGATTGAAAGCCGCCAGCGCCAGCCCTTCGATAATCACCTGCATCGCCAGATAAGTGACGTCCCACCGAGTATCGCTGATACCCTGATCGAGCAGCGTTTTGAGCGGCGCGCTGATCGGATAAGCCATTTTCAACTTCTCGTGAAGATATCGAGCATACACCTCAACGTGACGAGCTTCATCCATGACCTGAGTGGCAGCATAGAATTTCGAATCAATGTCCGGAACGGTCTGGACAATCTTCGCCGTGCAGATCAAGGCTCCCTGTTCACCGTGCATGAACTGCGAAAACCGCCACGCTTCATAGTGGTGTTTTACAACCCCTTTGTCCTTGTGATCCATCTTGGCCCAGAGCTCTGAACCCGACAGCGGCGAGTACTCATCGGGGAAGCCGAGCGGATCATCGAAATCCAGTTCCGCATTCCAGTCGATGCGCGTGTTCGAGTTCCACTGGTTGTTCTTGCCTTTCTCATAAAGGGTCAGGAGCTTGTCACGTCCTTCATCGTAATCCCAATTGAAGATCGTCTCCGCCCCGTAGCCCGGGATGTGCCACCGACTTTGATCGACGGGAAGAGTGTAAACACGCGTACTCATATGATGACCTCCGACGCTGAATGATCGACACAGTTGGCGCGCAACTCTGCAGGAGTTGCCTTTTAATTAAATGGAAGGTTCAGGGTCACCGCCCGGCCGATTCACTGGGCAGTGCAAATACGATAATCGTGGCCGAACCAGGCGGCACCGCCCAAAAACCGTTAGCCGCGCCCGACGCGACCGCGACGTACTGCTTCCCGTTGATCGAATAAGTCACCACGCCGCCGTTCACTCGCCCTCCGGTGTTGAACCGGTACAACACCTCGCCGGTCTTCGCATCAAGCGTAAGGAAATCGCCAAGCAACTCGCCGCTGAATATCAGATTCGCCGAGGTCGTGGTGACCGCCGCAAGCATCGGCCGCTGAGATTCGTATTTCCATCTGACCGCGCCGGTCGAGGCGTCGATCGCTGTGAGCCAGCCCCGCGACTTGTCAGGAGTATCCTCGCGCACCCCACCGCCCATGTAGAAGGCGCCCTCGACGTACCGGGCGTCCGTCGCCTTATTGAAGGTGCCGCACCAATCGACCGCGTTAACATAGAGCATATTCGTGCCTGGGTTGAACGCCGGGCCGTTCCACTGCGCCCCACCCAACACACCGGGACAAGCTCGCAGCCCTTCTCGAGTCGGCGCCTTGTCGGTGTTCAACCGCGTAGTCACCGGCACCTCGTAAACCTGTTGGTGCGTTTCA
>CAZOOE010000516.1:0-4992 GCA_964581275.1 uncultured Clostridia bacterium | reverse complement strand
GCACATTTGGTTCGTATACGGGGGCCGGGGCCAGCGCGACACGCTGCTGTTGGCCTCCCGATAATTGATGGGCGTACCGGCCGCCGAGTCCCGCAAGCCCGGCCAGATCCAGCAACTGCTCGCGCCGGCGCGTTCGCTCCTCCCTGGCCACTTTGCGAATTCGCAATCCAAACTCGATGTTCTCCGAGACGGTCATATGCCGGAAGATCGAGTAGTTCTGAAAGACGAATCCGGTACCCCGTTCCTGAGGCGGCAAATGGGTGACGTCGCGACCATGAAGCAGAATTCGCCCGCTCGTGGGTTGCGCCAACCCGGCGATCATTCGCAGTATGGTGCTCTTGCCGCTGCCGCTCGATCCGAGCAACACGAACAGTTCTTTGTCCGCCACTTCAAGTGAGACGTTGTCCACGACCCACTGCTTGCCGTAACGTTTGGTGATCTGTTCGAGAATGATCGACATTCGGGTTCGCTCTAACCGGGCTGTTGGACGTTATTCTGAACCTCGGACTGACCCACCTGACAGCCGACTATTCAGTCTCTCAAAATGCGACTTGACCGCGGCTGAGGACTACAAAAAAGCCTCTATCACCGGGCCTGGGCGAGCGAGCCGGGTCTTTGAATCGCTCGAATCCCAGATCAAGCATGTATCTGACATAGCGGTTCATGTACCAGTTCGGCCCGAAGTAAAAGGACTCTGCCCTACTTAAAACGTCCGGATCCCTTCCGTTCGCTTCTTGAGAAACTCGATCACCAACAAAATCACAAACGAGATTCCTGCGAGCACGACCGCCATCGCGTTCGCGCCAATGTAGTTGCGATCATCAAGCGAACGGAATATGAAAAGAGTGGAGGTTTCGGTTAGACGGCTCACACCGCCGCTTACAACCAGGACCGCCCCGATCTCGCCGACCGCGCGGGCAAACGTCAGCGACACGCCGTAGAGCAGTCCCCAGCGGATCGCCGGTAGAGTAACATGCCAGAAGGTTTGCAACCGGTTCGCACCAATGGTCAATGCCGCGTCTTCCTGATCGAGGTTGACCTGACTCAACACCGGTGCGACCTCACGTATGACAAAAGGAAGAGAAATGAAGATAGTCGCTAATAGGATACCGGGCATCGCGAAGACTACCTTGAGTCCAAGCGCATCTGTTACCGGTGTAAGCCATCCATTCCTGCCAAACAACAGTATCAACATGAATCCGGCGATGACTGGCGAAACAGCGAACGGCATGTCAACAAGCCCGTTGAGGATTCGCCTTCCCCAAAAGTTGTCCCGCACCAACACCCTCGCGATGCAAAGGCCAAACAGAGTGTTTATGACCGTCGCACTCACAGCCATTATCAAAGTTAGCTTGAGCGAGCTGAGCGCGTCCGTTGAAGACAGCTCCCGCGCAACCGCGCCGAAGCCTTCCGCAAGCGCGCCCCAAAGAATCGCCACCAGCGGTGCTAACAGCAGACCCGCCGCGTACAAGACGGCGATCACAATCAGCAGCCACTCACCCGTCTTCGCTCGGGTGATCCCCGGAGGGCTGTTGCGCGTAGCTTTGGCACCAACGTCGCGCAAGTCACGCTGAGACGGTTCAGATGTGCTTCTCTGCTGAATCTCTGCGCCTTTTGCGCCTCTGCGTTGAATCAGGGTTTCAGCTAAACGCATCGCTTCTCCTATTGCGACCCTGCATCCACTCTACAGTCAGAATCAAGGTGAATGAGAGCGCCAGCAGCAAGATTGACATCGCGCTTGCGCCACGTTGGTTCTGCGATTCGATCTGTCCGTACACGTAAACCGGCGCGGTCAGTGTGACGCCGGGAATATTGCCGGCTACGACGACAACCGAGCCAAATTCGCCAAGCGCGCGCGCAAAACACAACAATGATCCGGTGATCAGACCCGGTGCAATCGTCGGCAGGACCACTTTCCTGAAGGTAGTCCACTTCGACGCGCCGAGTGTGTACGCCGCTTCTTCCTGACCTTTCTCGACCTCCATCAACACCGGCTGGACCGCGCGAATAACAAACGGATAGGTGATGACCAGCAGAGCGAGCACTATTCCCGGCTTGGCGAAGATCACTTGAATCCCGTGCGAATTCAGCCAGGCGCCGACAGAACGCTGCGGCCCGTAGAGCGCCACAAGCATCACCCCGGTCACCAGCGTTGGGAGCGCAAACGGCATGTCTATCAGCGCGTTGAGAAGTCCCTTTCCCGCAAACTGAAATCGCACCAGCACGTAGGCGGTGAGCGTGCCCATAACCGCGTTGATGATTGTGATGATGACCGAGGTCGTCAGCGTCAACTTGAGAGCCGCGAATGCTGTTGGATTAGTCACGTCGCCCCCAAACGTCCGAAGCCCATCCGCAAGTCCGTTCTTGACAAGTGTGGCCAGCGGGAGCGCCACGATAAAGCCGAGATAGACGATGGCGGTGACCCTGAGTCCCCATCTACCCCTCGGCAGCAAGCGCCGGGCGGGAGCAACCGGCTTTGCAGTATGGAGATTTCCCTGAACGCCGGTCATCTCGATTTTTGGAGCTCCTCGGTGGTCTTCGAGTAAATGCCTTGCGGTCCGTAAATCTCATCGGTCACCTTCTTCCATCCGCCGAGGTAGTCGATTTTCCAAAGGTCCTGGACGGACGGAAATTGCGCGAGGACCTCTCCAGGTACCGCCGTCGGGACAACTGGTCTTAAGCCATACTTCGCGTAACCTCTCTGCGCCTCGGCCATCCAGAGGAAGTTGACGAATGCTTCGGCCACTTCGCGGGCGCGGTGCTTGTCGACGTACTTGTCCACTAACGCGACCGGGTTCTCGATCAGGATGGTCGAACGCGGAATCACATAATCGTAGGTCTGCCCTGACCGTCGGCCTACGAGCACTTCGTTCTCGTAGGTTATCGCGACATCACCCACACCCTTCTCATATGTCGTAATTGATTCACGCGCTCCCTTATCCATGATCGAGACATTGCGAAGAACGCTCTTGAGGAATTCCTGTGCGGCGGCCTTGTCATCCTTTGCTACGCCGGAGAATCCTCTCAGCGTCGCACCGTAGATCGCGTTGATGTTCCACTGCGCGCCGCCGGACGTTTTCGGATCGGGAGTCAAGACGTTCAGACCAGGCTGAGCGAGATCTTGCCAGTCTTCTATGCCTTTTGGATTTCCTGCGCGAACGGCGATCACAACAACCGAAGTGCTGACCACGCCGCGGTTCGGCATCGATTTCCAATCGTGGGTTATGAGACCGGCGTCAGCGATCTTGTCGATGTCCCCTTCGAGGGAGAGCGCGGCGATGTCCGCTTCAAACCCGCCGACGATGGCCCGGGATTGAGCGCCGCTGCCAAGATAGGATTCCTGAAACTCGACATCCTGGCCTGTCTTTTCCTTCCAGTATTTTTGAAACGCAGGGATGACGGCCTTGCCATAGGCCTCACGGGGAGTCGTGTAGGCGCCAATCGTCAGCGTGACTCTATTGCCGGTGCCCGACTGACCCCGGCACCCTTGAAATATGGTAACCAGAAGCACGGTCAATAATGAGACTAACGCCAGACGCTCGCTGGAGATGATCTTCATAGATGGCTGTCTCCTCTTCGGGTAGATAGGCTTCGCCCTGTTCCACCGAACAGATGCTGTCTAGTTTTGCAAAGGGAATTAGCCGCGCGATGGTGAAGAGCACGGAGCGATTTGCGCCGAGCCTCGCCGCGACATAATGCCCTTCCTTTTGGCCTACGAGGTTAGCTGACGGGCTCGGACTGGAAGTGTCCTACGAGACCGGCGGCAAACCCGCTTCGCTCGATGCGCCCCGTGCCCCGCTTGCGGCAGGGCTTTGGTTCCCCCGTGTTGCTCGTCTCAGGACTGGCTAATGCGACAGAGCAACTTCGGCAGACATCACTATCAACGAGGAAATACTAATGAAAAGAAAACGCGAATGTCAAAAGCAATCGGTAGTTCAACAAGTGGGTGTTACTGGCGAATTGTGTTCCCAGAATTGGGGCCTCAAAAAGTTGGTTGTTTGAACCCTAGCTGAATGCAATGTTTGTAGAAGAGGTTGAAAACCAGATTCAGTGGCCCTATAATCGGCTGCGGTCTTGGACCAACTGGTTGTTTGCGTGGTTTCACCACCGAACAACTCGCTCGACGCGACTCCAATGCTCGCCGGCGAAACCACGCAAACAATCTCGTACGTTACGCGTGATTCGATCGAGCGGATCCGCGTCATTTCTAACGCCTTATTGAACCTTCCGTCAGAAGTAGATTCAGGAGATTCAACATGAACCGCCATAAGGACTATCCCTTCGCCATAAACAGACTTGCAATCTTCATGCTCATGATGATGGTTGCCAACATTCACAATGCGGTGGCCCACCAGGGAAAACCTGCCGAGCCGGCATGGTCGTTCAACGCTACGATCATCGAGGCTTGTAGTTGTCCGATGTTCTGCCAGTGCTACTTCAACCCAAAACCCTCGGCTCACGCCAGCCACGAAGGCCACGGTGCACCTGCCGAATTCTTTTGCCGTTTCAACAGGGCCTTCAGAATTAACAAAGGGAGTTTCGGCAATACGAAGCTTGAGGGCGTGAAGTTCTGGATGTCCGGCGACCTCGGCGGTGACTTCTCAACCGACCAAATGGATTGGGCGCTGCTTACCTTCGAGCCATCGGTGACAAAGGATCAGCGCACTGCGATTGTCGCCATAGTGCAACACATCTACCCGGGGAAGTGGAATTCGTTCGGAGTGGCCACAGATGCTCGAATGGAATGGAAAGCCACGCGTGACCGTGCTGAAGCCCGACTGGACGGTGGAAAGACTGCTGAACTGGTGCTCAACAAGGCTCCGGGTATGGGCGACGAGCCGGTAATTATCAAGAATCTCAAGTATGATGGTGCTGCCCGCAACGATGGGTTCGTGTTAATGCCCAATGAGATTGAAGCCTACAGGGTTGGAGACAAGTCATTTGAGTTCAAGGGGACCAGCGGCTTCATGGTTACCATCGATATGACCTCGA
>CAZOOE010000515.1:0-4995 GCA_964581275.1 uncultured Clostridia bacterium | reverse complement strand
AATGCCGATCCCGGTCAACAACACATTGCCGTTTGAGTACGTCGTGCTGTACGGAGTATAAAAGGTCCAGCCGGTATCGACGCCCCCGGTCACGATTGCGATTAAAGTGAACAGCGCGCCGGCGGTGTAGATATACCAGCTCAACAGGTTGAGCTTTGGAAAAGCCAGGTCCTTCGCTCCGATCATCAGCGGCACAAGAAAATTTCCGAGAGTGGCGGGTATCGCAGGTATCAGGAAAAAGAAGACCATCACCACCCCGTGCATCGTAAATAACCGGTTGTAAGTCTCGGCCTGGACCATGTCGCCTTTCGGCGTCAGCAGCTCCAACCGTATTCCGGCCGCGAAGGCTCCGCCCAGTGCGAAGAAGAACGTCACTGACGCGAGATACAACAGAGCGATTCGCTTATGATCCTTTGTCAACAGCCACGACTTCAGACCATAGGTCGCGTTGAGGTAATGAGTGCGAGGCGGCTGTTCCTGGACTTCGATAGTCATATGTAAGCGCTCTACTGTTGTTGCTGCTTCATCTGCGCCGGAGCTGGAGCCGGACTTTGTTGTCGCCCAGGCGACGATGCGCCGCTCTGAGGCGCCGCACCTTGAATACTGGCCAGCGATCGCACATAGGCGATCAATTGGAGCAACTGCTCCTCGCTAACCTGTCCCTGAAACGTCGGCATTATCGGATCGTAGCCCGCAACCACCTTTGCCTTGGGGTTCGTGATCGACTCCCGGACATACCCTTCGTCCGCGATAACCCTTTGACCATTAGCCAATTGGACAGGCTTACCGAACACACCCTCGAGAGACGGCCCGCGCCCGGTCCCGTCGCTCTTGTGACAAGTGTTACACGCGAGCTGTTGAAAGAGTTTCTCTCCGGTCGCAGCCAGCGACCCTCCAGCAGGGCCACCACTCAGCCAGGCCTGGTATTCAGGCGCTTCCAGCACCTCAACCCATCCGATCATCCCCGAGTGACTCGTCCCACAGTACTCGGCGCAGAAAAGGTGATACCGGCCTGCCTTTGTCGGTTCGAACCAAATGGTGCTGTACTTGCCCGGCACGACATCCATCTTCACCCGGAACGCAGGAACGAAGAAGCTGTGAATCACGTCCTCAGTAGTCATCGTCAGCTTCACCTTTCGGCCGACGGGAACGTGAAGCTCGTTGATCTCGCGATGGCCGTCCAGGTGTTGAAACTTCCACATCCACTGCTTGGCAACCACGTAGACGTCGATGGCCTCTTCCGGAGGGCGGTACATTTTGAAATAGAGTCCAGCCGCCCAGAAGAAGATCCCCATTGCGACCACAAAGGGCACCCCGACCCATACCGCCTCCAGCCGATGTGACGCCCTCACCGGCCTTGGAATCTCGTCTTCCTCGCGGCGACGATACTTAACGGCAAAGTAGAAAATCAGCAGCGTCAGCACCAGACCCACGACGATCGTAAGCGCCCACAAAAAGCCGTACAGCGCGTCGACCTCGCCCGCAAAGCTCGATGCCTGCTCCGGTGAAAATGGAACGTCAACCTGCATCGCTAGACAATTCCTCCCGTGCGTGCCCGCCTGGTTGAGAGCGTGCGGTTCCTAAAGAAAATGAACATTGCGATGATCGCAAGCACCGTCACCGCTCCACCCAGCCTTATAATATTCATCACCACTACTCCGTACTTACCAGACGCCGGGTCGTAGTGATAGCAATACAACAGAAGCTGATCCACCGGAGAGCCGATCTTGCCGTCAGATGCTTCGACCAGCCCGAGTCGCAGGTCTTTCGGCGCGTACTCGATCCCGTAGAAGTAGCGGGCGAGCTTACCCTCCGGAGTCGCAATCATTATTCCGCTGGGGTGAATGAACTGAGCAGTCTTCTCGTCCCATTTGTAATGAAACCCCGCGGCTTGAGTGAGGCGATCGATGTTCGGCTGATCGCCGGTCAAAAAGTGCCATCCCTCGGCCGCACCTTCCCGCTTGTACCACTTGATATAGGTCTCTTTTTTCTGTCGCGCGAGCTCCGGAGTCTCTCGCGGGTCGAAGCTCACAGTTAGGACCTCATATTCTTTTCCGATGTTGAGCGCCTTCAACACATCGAGTCCGCTGGTCATTCCGTTCAGCACCTGATTGCAAAGCATTGGGCACGAGTAGTAAACCAGCGCCAGCACTACCGGCTTACTTCCGAAATAAGCGCCGAGTCTCACCACATTACCGTTCTCGTCTTGAAACACCGCATCAAGCGGAAGCGGTTCGTTCAGCCTCTGATCTATTCGCACTTCTTCGAGATCGCGTGGTTTCTCGCCAGACGGGATCGGCGCGTGACGCGGCGGCGGTCCTTGTCCCCAGCTTTGCCCGAACGCGGAAGCTGGAAAGAGTAAGCACACGAACAAGAGCAAGACCTCGGCGCGAACGCTGCCGCGGCGCCGGTCGATCCCGCGCCCCGCGCCTGCAGATCGCCGTCGTCCTTCGATGTTATTTGCGCCTGTCGAATTCATTTAGTGCTGAAGTTCCGCAGCACCCGGCGCCGGCTCAGGCTTGGCCGCCCGGGTTGGCAATCCTCTTTGACGCAGCAATGTCTTAGCGTCTTCTATCGGAATTCTGACGATGCCGCCCTGTTCGTCTACCCAACCGTAGGTTTCCAGTTGCTTCTCCCAACTCTTGCGTAATTCCTTCATCTCCTCGAGCGGGTGTTGTGCCTTCAAGTTTGGTGGCTGATTCTTGTCGATTTGCTCTTCGCTGTTTGGCGCAAGCTGAAGTCTGGGCTCAGGTGGTAGCTTCGGCCTTTCAGCGGCAAAAGGGGACGGGCGCGAATCAAACTCGGCTTTCTTTTCTCGGCCTTCAAAAGTGTTGAACAAAGCCACCATTAGCCAGCAGATGAAGACGACCCCAACGGTCAACATGACAACGAACCAGGTGATCCCTGCCACTTGCACGTTGTCGACCTCGTGGCCGTCGTTGTGTACCTTGTGTCTCGATTCGGTCATATCTAGTCGCAAGCGTACTTAGTCCGCCGGTGTCGTTGTAGTCCGGCCTTCAGTCAGGCGGAAGTTTGTAATGGCAGGCGGTCTCGGAGTACCAACCTCCGCGTAAAGGCCGAACTACGAACGACGCCCTAATGCCCGTGACCCGAGGCGAAAACGTTTTCGATCTCCGGATCGCGGATCGGCAGCAACGGCCGGCCCTTCAACTTTTGAGCCAAAAACCAAAGCCAATTCCCGCCGATCCCGACCGGGAAACATAAATCCATCCACACCAAACGAAACGTCCCGTTGTGAAGCTCCGGCCCCGTCAGCCAAATCACATCAACAAACCTCATCACGATCACGCCGATCGCGACGATCGACAGCAACCTGCCGCTGCGCTTCAGATCTCGCGACAGCAGGAGGACAAACGGCAAAGCAAAATGTAGAACGATCAAACCGAAGCCGACATATTTCCACGAAGACTGAATCCGGCGCACATAAAACGGAATCTCCTCCGGCAAGTTACCCGCCCAGATGATCAGGAACTGAGAGAATGCGAAGTAAGCCCAGATCATCAGGAAGGCGAGCATTAGCTTGCCGAGGTCGTGCAAATGAGAAGGCTTGATTACCTCGCTCATCGGCTTGCGACTTGCCAGCAGCACCATCGCCGCGATCACAAACGCCATCCCAGCGAGCCCCTGACCGCCCATGAACAACAATCCGTAGATAGTCGAGAACCATTGCGGGTCAAGCGACATAGCCCAGTCAATCGACGCGAACGTGACTGTCAAACCGTACAGCAACAGCCCGGGACCACTAATCCCCTGCAGCTTGCTGGTCAGTCTTCGCTCGCCAGTCCGGTCTTGTTCAGCCGACCAGCGGTTCAACAGTCGAGTCACCAATATCCAAACCATGAAGTAGAACGCCGCACGTGCTGTGAAAAACGCGATATTCAGATAGAGATGCTTCTCTTCGACCGCGCGATTCAGTGCAGCGCTGGCGGCCAGCTTCTCGGGAGACGCCCAGGGAAAAATCGATTTCAGTCCGAACAAGACAGGTATGAACAGCAGGGCGAGTAACGGGAAGGTTCGGGTCGAGCTCTCGAGCACACGTCTGGTAACAAGTCCCCAGACTCCGCCAGACATGTGTTGCAGCATCAGAATTGCAAAACAGCCGAGCGGTATCGCTATCCAAAAGATGTAGGCCAGCAAATAAGATTTGAAAAACTGCTCGCGACTCTCGGTGCTGATGAGCGCGCCGGCAGCGCCCGCCACAAGCGCAACCACCCCGACAATTAACGCGCGACGGCGAAAGTCTTCCAGGTCTACCCGAGCAGTTTCAAACCCCTCGATCATTTGGATCCCTCGTGATGCTGTCCCTCTTTCGTTTCGGGTTTCTTGTTCAACTCGCTGCGCTTTTCCGGGGAAACGTCTGTCACAGTGGCCCGCTGACTCAACTGCAACGCACGGATGTACGCGATGATTCGCCAGCGATCCGCCGCTTCGACCTGCGACGCGTAGTCGGGCATGTTGCCGAATCCATTGGTAATCACGTCAAAGAAATAGCCAACCGGCGCATCCCTCAAACGGTCATCGTGATAAGAAGGCGGCTTGCGGAAACCGCGCTTTGGAATCATTCCGCCTCCGTCGCCAAGCGGGCCGTGGCAAACCGAGCAGTAGATATTGAACCGCTCTTGTCCGCGATCGAGATCCGTTGCGGTGATCTGCATCGGGAACTCCGTCACGAATCCCTGAAGTCGTGGGGTGCCGCCGGAATCAGGTTGGCTAGGCAGTTGCGGTGCGGGTGACTCTTTCCCTGCCCTCGGATTGAATCCAGCAATCCTACCTGTGTAGAACTCGACATCGTCTCGGAGCTCGCCTCGCGCGACGGTACCTTCGACAAGAGGCCGCGCTGAACGGCCATCGTTGATCGATCCAATTTGCTCGATTGGTCGCAGCGGTCTGTACCTGGGCTGGTCGTGCATGTCCTGACGACACCCTGCGAAGCCGAGAGCCGCGAGGAGGAGGATCGAGGATCGATGATTGAGG
>CAZOOE010000514.1:0-5007 GCA_964581275.1 uncultured Clostridia bacterium | reverse complement strand
CGGCCGAACCCCTCAGGTACATGCGATTGTGTTCGAGAGTTGGCCCCAGCAGGCTTACTGGCGCAAAAGCTGCTTTAGACGGACGACCACACGGTCAGTGGATTCCACAATCGGAGGTGCCGCGTGCGCACCCCATCCTCGACAACCGTCTTCCAGTTGCGATACGGGTGGGGTGGTTGATACTTTGCTCGTGCCGGATCATACTTTCCCTCAACGCCAGTAAGTACGGACATAGAATTGGTCGCGGCGGACTTGACAGCATCATCGGTGGCACGGGAGCCAATGAAGAAGTCATTGCCCGGCCAGGAGACGTGATCCCAGGCAACGATGCTGTACAGGGCGCAGTCCGAAAAGTCGTCGCCTCGCTCCGCATAGGCGACCGGCCGGCAAAGCTGCGACTTCCGCTGATTCCCCGGCACCATCAGCGGTCGGACAATATACGATATGCCATGGATCTGATAGCGCGCGTTCTCGCACTCGCTGTATGGGTCGAAGTAGAGGGCCGCCAGGTTCGGGAAGGCAGCGCCGTATTCGTTCAGGAACCTCTGCAGAACCGCTTGAAACCGGGTGCCGAGTTGCCCTCGGAAAGGGCCGGCGAACTGCCCGCATCCGAGGCCGGGTACGGTGACAAAGGCGCCCCGCGGTTTGGCTGCGTGATGGTTTATGTAACGGAAGATCGGGAACAGCCTGCGCCGATAGAGGCTGTAGTACCCCTCTGTGGACAGTTGACCATTGGCCGTGGTCGTCTCGGTCCAATCAGCCGGCGTTTTCCCCTGCCCGTTGCGCAGGAGAGCACCCGGTGTGAATATCAGCATCCCCGAAAGAGGCGGCACATGCGGTGTCGGAGCCGCGTGGTTGCCGTTATCGAAGATGGTCACCGGCACAGCAATAGAGACATCGCCCAGAAGGCCCAGTTCGGTAAGGCTCCAGTCGGAGCCGTCTCCGGCCACCGCGCTTTCAGCGAAGATCTGAGGTTGTTTGGTATCAAACAACTGGCCAAGGAGATCCTGTCCCATCATGGTTCGAAGATCCGCGCCTTGAACGCGATCACGTAGGTGGGCTCCAGGCTCTATCCGGCCGAGTCGGACCGAATGCATGTAGTCGTTAGCACGGGCCACTGTCTCCTCGGGAATGATGATGGAGTAATCCGGCGTGACAGCGGACTCCGAGGTTCGCACCGTCAACGTAGCACTCCCTTCCCGAACATTTATTATGAGTTCGACTCTTCGCGATGAAAATCGGCCTTCCGCTTGAGCAACAATACATCGATCAAGTACTCAATCATCCTGTCCAACTTCGATGGAGGAACAGCGTGCCGCGTTGCCAGTAAACAAAGCATTTGTCTTCGACCCTTAGGCAGCAGTGCCGACTGGATTAGCTCATTCTAAGGCAATGAGAAATGCCGTCTTAAGGAAGTAGTGTTTCGCTTTGAAGGCAGCGCCTTCGTTTGCCAGCAGATTGTTTAACAATTTTCATTAACAATTTCCAATAGCGGCTCGCTGAACTTCTTAATAGCAGCAAACATCTCGCTGTTCGAAGTTCAGCTCAAGTTGCTGTATAACCGCGAATGCATCCAAGTGACTTCCCCGTTTGGTAAACCACGCAGTGCTGATGGAGGCCGTCAGCCATTCGGTCTCGTTTGGGTATGCACGTTACGGTTTCCGGACCTGCTCAGACCTCAAGGAGGTCTTTGCCCACAATTACCGAGCCACGAAAATAGGTGCGCGCAGCCTCGGCCCACATTTGCTGAGTGACCTCCGGATCGTCCGCGGGCACGAGGTGAGAGAGTACCAGTGTCTTGACGCCAGCGGCCTGTGCCACGCGTCCGGCATCTTCTGCTGACGTTTGGCCCATCAATATACTTCGCTTGAGCGTAGCCGCGTTGGGCACGCGGGCGGCTAACCGATCGACGGCCGGGAGGTAGACGGCTGAATGGACGAGAACGTCGGCCCCTTCTGCGAGCTTGACAAGATTGTCCGACCGCGCGGTATCGCCGGAAATCACGATCGACCGATCGCCAGCATCGAACCGATACGCGAACGATGGCACCACGGGCGGATGGTCGACCTGTGTTGCCCGGACCGTCACCTCGTTATCGCGCATGACCAGACCGCCTTGGCGGAGCTCATGAACATGGACCAGCGGCTCCAGCGGAACGCGTCCTTCGTCAGCGATCCGCGTGTGGATGTCGTACTCATTCAGTTCAAAGAACAACCTGGTCATCTTCGCGAGCGGAGGCGGTCCCCACGTGTCAACGCGTGTGCCGAGTCCAGCGGACCATGCGAGCCAGATCAGATTTCCATAATCGGCATTGTGATCGGAGTGTTGGTGGGTCAAGAAAATATGGCGCAGCATCGGCAGCGACACATCGGCAAACACAAGCTGGCGGGCCACGCCATTGCCGCAGTCGATCACATACGCCGCGTCGTTCCTGATGATCACCTGGGCAGAAGCCGAACTCGACTTCCGCGGCCTTGGTCCGCCCCCAGTCCCAAGTAGGATGAGTCTAGTCCTTGTCGACTGGCCTTCGGTTCCGTACGCGAGCGAGGCCGCCCCAAGCAACATCGCAGTATTTGCAAGAAACGCACGTCGGTTGCGGGGTGGCATGCGGCATTATGCCGAGAAGCAACAAAGGAAGCAAACTCAGAGGGCAGTTTGCGCCAAGGCCTTACAAAATGAATCTATGACGTCATGCTTCGATCCATTCCACATGCCTGGTAAACCGCGTACGATTCCATTGGCCGGATCATCGCCGTTCTGCGGGTCAACGCTAGCGACGATACGTCAAGTGAGCTGGGAGAGAAAATACGACATCAAGCTGCATTATCCGATCGGATTGGAGATACGCGTCCGCGTCCGCTAGTCGGGGAGACCGCCCCGAAAGCGCGGCTTGGCAGTCGAAGCGCCCACGAAGAGAACGCCAGAGCAAGTAGGATTAGAGGCGCGATAATATCGCCGGAATGACCGCGCCCTACATGCGATGCAGCTGCGGCCGACAGCTTAAAGACGATACCGCCATATGCCCACTCCTTGAGCCTCAGAAAACCCGGCACAAACAAGACTATGGCTCCAGGCACCTTCCATATTGGGCAAGCGCGTGCAATTCAAGGTGGCCGATGCAGAGAAGTTGCCTGCCGACGCGTTTGACTTCATTTCTACCTTCGACGTGGTGCATGACTCGGTCCACCCCGTCCGGCTGATGAGCTCGATCCGCAAAGCTCTCGCTCCGGCTGGCACCTACGTGATGCTGGAGGTGAACGGCTCGCCACGCGTACATCAGAATATGAACCCCATCGGAAGGCTCCTGTATCCCGCTAGCACCCTCTACTGAATGACGACATCGCTCGCTCAGGGTGGAGCGGGGATTGGCGCGCTGATGGGAGAACAAAAGGCCCGCGAATTGGCCGCCGAAGCTGGTTTCACACACTTTCGCAAGCTTCCCATTGATGATCCGTTTTCGGTGTTGTACGAGCTCAAAGCGTGAAACCTAGAGAGAGTTGGTTGCCGCCTGTGCTACGGCCCATCTTGCCGAAGTTTTTCTACTACTGACCTACAACGCCGCCGTCTGCGCCCCACTGAACCTCGTGATCTGTGTTGGCACGTTTATCCAAGTGTCCGTAAAACGCGAGATCCCATAGAAGTGACCGTCAATTCAGTTTGGCGCGTTGGATTTTCTCGCACCACAACGCGTCAGACCGAGGCTGGCCTTATTTCATGAACGGAACGGGGTGAGAAAATCCGGTAACCGTGGTGGTGCGGAAGCGCCCCATCCCAATTCATTCCCAGCCCCGAGAAAGCTGTTTCTTAGAAAAAAGAACCTGGCGAGACAACTTTGCATAAGCACGGCGATTGTCACCAAATCCTTTTATCTAACAAAAGTCGGTTCTGCGAGTTCCATCTAACTATTTACCGCCCGAGTTCCTTGTTACTTCGAACGTCCGCAATACCATTGGCTGCGCTGCGGTCAACGAGTTCGACGTTGCGGCACCCAAACTCACCATCAACGAATCCTTTGTGGCTGACAATTCTGTTAACGACTTTTTGAGACTCTCGTCCCGGCTTTCGCTGATCAGATCATTTAGCTTGTTGTAGTACGTGCTCGCATGATCTCTGGCCAAACCGTAGTTTTGTCGTGACAGCTCCAGCAGCATGAGCCCCGCATTGTCTCGTAATTCTCCCAACTCGAGTTGTAGTTTAAGAGCATCAATGGTTTTTAATGGACTTTCTAACTGTGCCGCAAGTTCGCGATTCTTTCGGTATTCGGGAACGAATCCTACGAGGAAACCTCCGACTAGCAGAATGACCCAGAGCGCGATGTGCACGTGGATTGTCTTCATTGTAGAGCCTCATCGAGTTTCTTTCCCCTACAGATTAACCCGAATTGATTGTGCTCAGGCTCTTCGGATCTACTCCTTTCCAGCGCTTCCGGTAATCATCCACCATCTTCTATGGTTACTGGCGTGTTGCTAGCGCGTTTCCAGTTTTTGTTCAATCCACTCGTCATCAACCAACATGTAGAGCCGTGCCGGTGGCTCAGGCGGATGCACCCATTCGGAACATTTTGGACACTTCATAGATAGAGCATTGGAATACAGTAATGATCCGGTCCGAATAACTGATTCAATCCTGAGTTGCACGCCGCAGTTGGGACACGATATGCCGATTCGACTCATAACAGCCTCGCGTCATTATCGTGCATCATCTCATTTTAATCGCTACGGTGTTACTCGCGAGTAATCTCGTCGGCCCCCCTTCGATGACACCTTTAAATGCACATCTACGGATAAGCGACTACTCGGGACTTGAGACTGCATTCATTACGGCACGCAGACTCATCCGAAAGAAACGTCGCGGAATCGGCGAGAATGATGACAGGCGTGGTAGCTTACTTGGCCTTCGGCTTCCAGTTCAAGATGAGTGTGATGGGCGAGGCGGCTTCTTCGTCCGCGGCGAGTTTTACTAGGAATCGGTGGCCATCCGAATGACCGGCGTATTGCTGCCTGCCAG
>CAZOOE010000513.1:0-5008 GCA_964581275.1 uncultured Clostridia bacterium | reverse complement strand
GCTGGTCCGCCAGTTGGCGGTCGAGAGTCTGTTGCTGGCCACCGTGGGGGCGGTACTTGGCGCCGGACTCGCACAGTCGCTTAGCCGCTTCCTGGTTGCATTCCTCAGCACAAGTGCAGATCCGGTCTTTCTGAACCTCGCGCCGGATTGGCGAGTGGTGTCTTTCGCGGCGGGAATGGCGGTACTCACCTGTCTCTTGTTCG
Organism: uncultured Clostridia bacterium; assembly: GCA_964581275.1. GTDB lineage: Bacteria > Acidobacteriota > Blastocatellia > UBA7656 > UBA7656 > Onstottus_A. The sequence goes on along the minus strand of CAZOOE010000513.1, from coordinate 4,805 downwards.
GACTGACCCCCGCGATCCGCGCGACACGGATGGAACCTGGAGCGGTGCTGAAAGGCGGCGGACGCTCGATGACTGCTGGGCGTGAACGATTCAGTTTGCAACGGGCTCTGGTTGTGGTACAGGTCGCGCTTTCGCTGGTGCTTGTGGCGGGCGCGTTCCTGTTTTCGCGCAGTTTGGGCAATCTGCTTACGGTCAACACAGGCTTCCGGCAGGAAGGTGTCCTGACGGCGAGGGTGGCGTTCCAGCAGTTGAATGCCTCACGAGATCGCATTCCTGCTTTCAAAGATGAGTTGCTCGATCGTATTCGAGCGATTCCCGGAGTGGATTCGGCGGCAATCGGGACGACTCCATTACGCGACTGGGGAGGGGTCAACATCTGGATCGATGGCACAGACGCGACGCAAGCCAAGGGTACAAGCGTCAGCCGGGTCGGCCCCGATTACTTCAAAACGCTTCGAATACCGCTGCTCGCAGGCCGCGATTTCGACGCCCGCGACCGGATCGGAGCACCAATAGTGGCAATTGTGAATGAAGCATTCGCGCGAAGGTTCTTGGATGGGGCAAGTCCGGTCGGACATCGGTTTTGGGTCGAGGAGACCCCCGGTAGTCCGGAGACGGTCTACGAGATCGTGGGCCTGGTTCGTGACACAAAATATCGAGATTTGCGCGAAGAGTTTCGCCCGATCGCCTACTACGCCGATGCGCAAAACGAGGGAGCCGCAGCTGGCGCACAAGTTCTTATCCGATCGCGTCCGCCACAGACCGAGACCATCGCGTCGGTCAAGAACGTCCTCAACGAGATCAACCCTGCGATCACAGTTAATTTTCAAGGATTCAAACCAATGATCGAGGCGACCATCCTTCGCGAGCGATTGATGGCCACGCTCTCAGGTTTCTTCGGCGCGCTGGCGCTGCTGCTCGCCTGCATTGGGCTCTACGGCATTCTTTCATACCGTGTCGCCAGCCGGACAAATGAGATCGGGATTCGGATGGCGCTCGGCGCCGGGAGGCGCGACGTCTTCTGGTTGATTCTGCGCGAAGCGTTGTTGCTGGTCATGACAGGCGTGGCCGTGGGGCTGCCGATGATTTTCGCGGTAACCCGTTTGGCGGCGACGCTGCTCTTCGGGTTGACGCCAACTGATTCGGTTTCAATGCTCTTCGCGGCTCTATTGATGCTCGCGGTGGCGATGGTGGCCGGTTATCTGCCGTCACGTCGCGCCACGCGCGTGGATCCGATGGTCGCACTGAGGTGCGAATGAAAAGCGAGGGCGCGTACCGATGATGAAATTACCCTCAATGCCACAGAGAACCCGTTTTCGTTTCTGGCTGTGGCTGATCCGCGTCATAGGGGTGATCGTGCCGCGCCGCCTGCGCGCCGATTGGCGACAAGAGTGGGAGGCCGAGTTGCAACACCGCGAAGCTCTGCTAGCCGAGTGGGATCGCCTCGGCTGGCGCAACAAGCTTTATCTGCTTTGGCGCAGCACCAGCGTCTTTTGGGATGCGCTTTGGTTACAGCCGCAAAGATTGGAGGACGACATGTTGCAAGATTTGCGCTATGGCATACGAATGTTATGGAAGCAACCAGGCTTCACTTTGATCGCTGTTTTCACGCTCGCGCTTGGCATCGGCGCTTGTACTGCGATTTTTAGCGTGGTGGATGCAGTGCTCTTGCGTCAGTTGCCGTATCCGCAATCGGAACGCATTGTAAGGCTCCGAGAGGTGGACGCCCAGAACCGGCAAAGCACGTTTTCCGACCGGAATTTTCAGGATGTTGTTGCGCGCAATAACACGTTGGCAGCGACTGCAGAATACGGTACGCAAGTGATCACTGTGCTCGGCGGCAGCGAACCGGTCCGAGCACAAGTGGCTGCTGTCTCCCGCGATTTCTTCAAGGTGCTCGGAATCCAGCCTGCCATCGGGCGCGGCTTTTTGCCGGAAGAAACCAACATCGGCGCGAATCCTGTCGCTGTGGTGAGTTCCGGGTATTGGGAGAAACTACTAGGCGGTCGCGGCGACCTGGCCGCCGCACCGCTGCGGATTGAAGATACCAATTACACCGTTGTTGGCGTGATGCCGCGCGGGTTCAACTTTCCCCAAGATGCGGAAATATGGTTGCCGGCGGAATTGAGAGAGCAACCGCCATCGCGTACCGCGCACGGATGGCGCGTTATTGCGCGCCTGGGGGAAGGCGTCACCCTCACGCAAGCCCGCGGTGAGCTCAGCACGATCGGCAAACAGCTCAAGCAAGAAAACGTCACGGACATTGATCTGGTTGACATCGCCGCCGTGCCGTTGCAAGAAGCAATGGTAGGCGGGTCGAGCCAGACGCTGCTGGTCATTATGGCGGCGGTCGCGGTGCTCTTGTTGATTGCCTGTGCCAATGTCGCCAATTTGTTACTGGCCCAAATTACCGGCCGGCAGCACGAATTCGATATCCGCGTAGCGATGGGCGCAACACGCCTTCGACTTGCGCGGCAATTCGTTACCGAAAGTCTTTTGCTCGCCGTGCTGGCCGGCGGTTTGGGGGTCGTGCTTTCGATCTGGGGCGTGGATGCACTGCGTAGCTTGAATCAGAATAACCTGCCGCGCGCTGAGGAAATCGGGGTTAATGCGCGTGCCCTCGCATTCACGTTTGCGCTTTCTTCATTGGTCGCCATCGTTCTGGGGTTGGTGCCGTTGATGCGTCTTGGCAGACAGGACTTGCAAGCTGGTCTGAAAGAAGGTGGGCGCGGAAGTGTCGCCCATACAGCCAGCCATCGTTTGCGTGGACTATTGGTTGTGACTCAAGTCGCCTTAACCTTGGTCTTGTTGGTTGGCGCGGGGTTATTAGGTAAGAGCTTTGTGAAGCTGCTTAGCATCGATCCTGGCTTTAATACAGAGAATGCCGTGGCAATGGAAATCTCCGTGCCCGTGGAAGGCGGTGGTAACGAGGCTCAAACACGCGCGTATTTCTATCAGCAATTGTTGGAGCGGGTGGGAACATTACGTGGTGTCGCCGCAATCGGCGGGATCAACGGATTGCCCATGACCGGCGGCGGCGCCAACGGCCAGTTTCTAATTGATAACGATCCCTCGTTAAAAGGCTACGGCGAATTTCGCATTGCAACTCCGGGGTACTTCAATGCCATTGGTATTCAATTATTGCGCGGTCGGTTGTTAGCCGATAGCGACGGTCCTGACACACAACACGTCGCGGTGATCAGCGAGACCCTGGCGCATCGGTATTGGCCCAACGAAGACCCGCTGGGCAAACACCTCCAATACGGCAACATGGATGGTGATAAACGGCTGCTGCAAATTGTCGGGGTGGTTCGCGATGTACGCGAATTCGGACTCGATGCGGATGCTCGGCCCACTGTTTATGCGCACTATTTGCAACGCCCGCGTCAGGCCTCGAGTTTTACGATTGTAGTACGCACCTCGGGCAGTACAAACGTGCTCATTCCCGCCTTGCAATCTACATTGCAGTCGCTCAATCGCGATGTGCCAACGAGATTTCGCACGCTCGAGCAAATCTTTTCTTCGTCACTCGACCAACGTCGCTTTAGCCTGGTGTTGTTCGGCGTGTTTGCGGGAGTGGCCTTGCTGTTGGCTGCGCTCGGCATTTACGGCGTGACTGCGTATGCAGTGACGCAGCGGACGCCGGAATTGGGATTGCGTTTGGCGCTCGGCGCCCAAGGACGCGATGTCTTGCGACTGGTCGTAAGCCAGGGGATGAAATTGGTGCTGGTCGGTGTGGCCATTGGCCTTGCCGGAGCTCTTGCCGTCACGCGCCTTATAGCTCATTTGCTTTTTGAAATCAGCGCGGCCGATCCGTTGACGTTTGCTGCGATTCCATGCCTTCTGCTCGTTGTCGCGCTGCTGGCGTGTTATGTGCCGGCACGGAGCGCCACAAAGGTTGATCCGATGATTGCGATCAGGCACGAATAGGTATGCTGCTGCAACCAAAAAGACTGGAGGAAGAGATGTTTCAAGACCTGCGTTTCGGTTTTCGAATGCTGCTCAAGAACCCCGGCTTTACCCTCATCGCCATATTCACGACGGCGCTCGGCATCGGCGCCAACACCGCGATCTTCAGCGTCGTCAACGGCGTGTTGCTCAACCCGCTCCCCTTTTCAGAGCCTGAACGGCTGATCAGAATCTACGGTCATTTCCTCGCCATCAGCCAGGACAACATGAGCGCATCGGTGCCGGAATTCATGGATTACCGCGAGCGGACGAGCAGTTTCGAGAACATCGCCGGTTACAATGACTTCAGCGCCAATTTGGCGCTGGGTTACTCCGGATTATTTCAAAGCAATCGGCACAACGCAGCTTGGAGGGCGCGTGTTCACCGAGGCAGACGCTGAAGGCGCGCCGCCGGTCGCCGTGGTTGATGAGTCATTCGCGCAGCGTTTCTACCCGAACGAAGACCCGGTGGGCAAGCGGATCAAACGCGGAAAGCTCGATTCGACGCGTCCATGGATGACGATCGTGGGCGTGGTGCGTCACGTGAAGAGCCGGCGCCTCGATTCGAGCTCGGGCGCGCAGGTTTACTTCCCGTTTTACCAGGATCCGACGGCTTACAATATGTCGCGGGTTGTCCGCACAATTGCGGTCGTAGGCGTGCGCTCGGCCTGCGTTGCCTGCGGCGCACACAACGGTTATTCCGGCTTTCCACGCTGCCTCGACAGCGGCGCACAGAGGGTCGGTCGTATAGCTCTCTTTGACGGAATGTCCCAGCGAGAGGTTCAACACTTGAATGTTGTCCTTTCGCTGTCGCGCCAAGACCCATTGGATGCCCGCAATAACCTTTCTTACGTTTT
>CAZOOE010000512.1:0-5016 GCA_964581275.1 uncultured Clostridia bacterium | reverse complement strand
GCAGTCCTTGCTCCTCGCCGCTCCACAACCCGATCCGGATCGTTCGGCGAGGCTTCAGACCAAGCGTCTGTAGAATCCGCACCGCCTCCATGCACACGGCCGAGCCGGCGGCGTTGTCAGTAGCTCCGGTGCCGCTGTGCCAAGAGTCGAAGTGGGCGCCGAGCATCACGATCTCATCCTTCAGATCGGTGCCCGGTATCTCTGCAATCACATTGGCGCTCATCAGGTCTTGATCGTAGAACTTCGTCGAGACGTTGAACTCGAGCTGCACAGGAGCTCCTCGCTGCATCATCCGGATGAGCCGGTTATAGTGTTCGACGGCGACAACTACTTGCGGAACAATCGGCGGAGCGTCTTTGTCGCGGACGGTTTTCTGTTTGTCGCGCGGAAAGTCCTGGGGATACGCGAGCGTAGCTGACTGAACGAAGATCGTACCGCCATCGCCCCTTCCAGGTTCGAGCACTAGCGCTGCGGCTTCCTCTTGAAGCATCAACCATTTCTTATTCGCCAGCGCTTGCGCCGCGCGCTGCTCATCCGTCATCCGGAAGTTTCTGCCGCCACCACCGCCCGGCCCGCCGGCTGCCGGCGGTTCTGCGTTCGCAAGCCGAAGAAGCTCTTCGTCCGATTGACGCCTGCCGAGCGCGTCGTAGTGCGCCTTTACTTCGCGAGCTTCACTCAACAAAACGATCGCGCCTTTGAGTTTGCCCTTGTATTTGTCGAGGTCGGCCTCAGTCTTTGCGTCGAAGTAGACGGGCTGGCCACGCAATACACCGCTCGTGCTGGGCGACCACGCCTTCGGGAATGCAATCAAAGGCGCGTAGTTCGGTTTGACCAAGTTGGCCGAAAAACCTTCAAGCGACCAGCCTCGTCCGAACGGGCCCCATGCTTCGAGGTGCGCGTTCTGCAATCCCCAGTCGGAAAGCCTCGTCTTTGCCCAATTCTGCGCCGTCTTGATACCTGGCGAACCGGTCAGCCGCGCGCCCGGGACGTCTGTAAGGTAACTCAGAATGTCCATAACTTGAGAGTGTTTCATTCCTTCTTCTTTGATCTTGTCGATCGCCCCTTGATCAAACTTCTCTTGGGGCCCCTGAGCGCCGACCGCGACACCCGAGGCCATTGAGATCAATGCCGTTAATAGAATGGCAGTGTATCGTTTCAACATTTCTTCCTCCGTGTGATTCCGAGCCTGGTAAGGGGCAGGCGGGGTTGCCTGCGCTCCCAGGGCCATGTACCAAAGCACCATCGCAGCGGTTACTGTTTTGTCGCCGCCTGGCTGGCCCGCCGGGGCTCGAGCAGCAATCGCTCGGCGGCATTCTTTTCGATTTTCTCGCGGCTGAACAGCAGAGGGAAGTACTTCCCCTCCGCCCAGAGGGATAACAAGTCACCATAGTGCGGACTCTCGGGTTGAGCCGATTGCCCGGGAACGTTGATGGCGACCGAGTTGTCCCAATCGCTGAGGTCGAGTATCTCGCGGAACGATGCCCCACTGCGCTGGATAAACCTCGCTCCGCCGGTTGCGTTGACCGTGTTTCCGTCACCGCCGCGAGAGACCGGCTTCAAATCAAACACCTTGCGTCGTGCGTCGTCGGTCGAGAGCGGATGCTTGAACTCCGCGAAGTGAAGATCACCCCATCGCCACTTTTTCATGTCCGGGCCGAGTCGATTGATGACCTCTCTCACCGCTTCGTGCAGGCTGTTCGCCAGAAGCAGGTACGACTTGACTTGAGGATTAGTCCCGAACGTCTTGATGTCCGGGTTCTTTAATGCTCGCAGCATAGTCAGCAGTAGCGACGCACTGCCAACCAGCGCTTTTGCCTGGGCCGGAACAACGAGACTTGCAAACTCTGTTTGGAGTCTCTGAAGCCATACTTCGTAGAGGACCGCGGCGGCGGAATCCGTTGCCAGGACACAGTCCCATTGCCCAAGCAGTTGAAGCCCGTCTCGGACGGTTGGACGAGAATCGGCGAGCAACGGCTTAAGCAACACCGTAAGCTCTCGTGCGGGGAGCGACGTCTCATCGTGTTGCAATCGCTCGAAGTCTTCGACCGTGAACTTGCGGCCGTTCGCCAGGACCTCCTCGATGCGATGAAAACGGAAGGGCGCGGCCCATTCGAAGTTGATCTCGTGCTTGTAATCTTCGGGGATGATCTTGTGATTCGCGGTAGCTATGAAATGCTTCGCCGGATTGTATGCGCGCGGCAGCTCCGAGAGCGGCAGCCAGCCATTCCATTCATAACGGCCCGAGCTTCCCGGAACCGGTAGCAACCCGGACCAACCTTTTCGTATCGGCGCCGAACCCGCGGCCTGCCAACCGATGTTTCCGTCTACATCCGCATACACCAGGTTTTCTGATGGGACTCGCCATCGTTCGAGTGCTTTCAGGAATTCTCGCCAGTTCTTCGCGCGATCCAATGAAAGCGAAGCCAGATAGCCCGCAGAGCCCGGCTCGCTGCCAACCCAGCGCAATGCGTATGCGCGATGAAGCATCGCGTCTTCGTAGATCACCGGTCCGTGACGCGTGAACCGAAGCTCGACTTCGGCCTCGACGTCCGGCTTCCCCTTGACGCTGATCATCTCGCGCTCGCTCTTCATCTTTTCCCAATTGTCTTTGTAGCGATACTGAGTCGGATCAGTTGGATTTGTCTCTTCGACGTAGAGGTCTTGTTGATCGATTCCGACAATCGTAAATCCGAAACCGACTCGTTCGTTGTGACCGGCCGCGACTCCCGGGAGTGTGGGCTCTCCCGCGCCGATGACGTTCCAGCCCGGGCCGACCAGATGTACAAGATAGCGTAGCGACGGCAGGCCGATGCTTCGATGAGGATCGTTCGCGAGAATGGGCTTGCCGGCTTTGGTAAGCGCACCGCTGACTACCCAATCGTTCGACCCCTCGCTTGATTGTTGACTCGGTCCGAACGTAACCGCGCCGCCCGCAGCGTTAGCCCCCTCAAGGATTTTGCCGTCGATCCCGTTCAAATCGAGACCCTCTGGAACCACGAGCTTCTTGAGGGGATCGGTCTCGATCAGTTCATCGGTCTTCTCGGTTCCCAGGATTCGAGCGAGCTGGGCGCGCAGAACTTCGCTCGAGGCGTTTCGAGTCATAACGTACCCTGCCATACGAGCGAGGCAGACTTCAGGCGTCCACGGCTCTGGGCGAATCCCGGTTAGTTGAAACTCAATAGGCAGGCGATCGCGGCTGGTCTCAATGAAGGCGTTCACGCCGCGAACGAATGATTGGATGATCGCCTTCGCATCTGGCGCATAGCTCTTCCACTCGGCTTCCATGTCGCCGCGATAGCGCATAAGTCGCGCGAATTTGTCGCGCTCGATTGCCGACGGACCGAGCACCTCTGCGAGCTTGCCCTCGCCGGTGCGCCTCCATATTTCCATCTGCCACAATCGGTCCTGAGCAGTGACGAAGCCCTGAGCAAAGAACAAGTCATCTTGAGTTTGAGAGTAGATATGCGCGACACCCCACGAGTCTCGAATCACTTCGACCGGTTTGGCGAGCCCGGCCAGCTCGATCCTGCCCGAAGTCTGAGCCAACGCTGCTCGAGCCTGCTTGGCGAGATCAATGGCAGAATCTTTTGTCTGGGCTCGCGCGGATGGATCAGCAGACAAAACCACCGTCGAGCGATTCTGGCTTGAAACAAGCGGGCCGAAGAAAGTCAGGACGAGAGCCATCGCGGCGAGTTTTCTCATAGACCTGTCATCCCTGGACGAGTTCGACGTGGCGTGCAAGCTGAAAGCTATCCACTGCGCGCGCTTCGAAGAACCGCTATGCTATTGCGATAACGGACCGCCGTCAACCTTTTGAGATGTGCGAACTTCGTGACCGAGATCGCGGGCTCGTGTATAATCGTCCGGACCGACCTTCCTGGGTAATCATTCCGTTTGTGCAGCGCAACCCCGCAGGAGTAGCTGTCACATGGACACCAAACCCGATTACCTGGAACACAGGAAGAGACTACGCGAGAAATTCGTCGATGCCGGCGCTGAAGCGCTTCACAATTACGAGTTGCTCGAACTGCTCCTTACCTACGCAATCCCGAGACTCGACGTCAAACCCGTAGCCAAAGCTCTGATGAAGCGGTTTCGCACTCTCAACGGTGTGCTGGACGCAAGTCAGGATGAGCTTGAATCTGTTCACCGTGTCGGCGGCACTTCGGCCATCCTGGTTCGGCTGGTCAAGCAATTGTTCGCCGCTTATCTCGAAGAACGCATGGAGGGCAAAGATATGCTCTCATCTCCCGGCGCGGTAGTGGATTTCGCGCGCGTGAAACTTGCGGGTCTACCGCACGAAGCTTTTATGGTCATTTACTTGAACGTCAAGAACAGGGTAATCGACCACGAGGTGCTGCAAGAAGGCACTGTCGATCGCGCGATAGTCTATCCCCGCCAGATAATCAAGGCCGCGCTGACTCACAAAGCAGCGGGCTTGATCCTGAGTCACAACCATCCAAGCGGCGACCCTGAACCTTCGCAAGAGGACAAACACCTGACGCGCTCAGTGATCGAAGCAGCGCGCACGGTCGAGATCAGAGTGCTGGACCATATCATCGTCGGGAAGAGCGGTTACTTTAGTTTTCAGGAGAATCGATTGTTGGGGAGCAGTTCTTGAAGAAGGGATAGGACCAATGGGACCATATTGGGCGTGGACGAACTGATGGACATGGCACGGACTTCGGTGAATGTCGTGGGCAATTGCCTCGCGACGGTTGTGATCGCCAGGTGGGAAGGCGCTTTCCGCAACGCAGAGTGGAGAGCTGAGGAAACGGACCTGGAGGAAGTCACCGGGCAGACCGCGCTCGCTGAAGGTTGAATGTCGAGGTGCCGGACGCGAATCTCCGTCCTCGATATACCACGGCTAATGCAGATCGGGCCTGATCCGGGCAAATCAGTCCGATCCACGTGGTGGGTTCCCGAGGTGCTGCAGTGATCAGTCGAATCGGAGCGGCCTGTGAGGGATGCCGGTCCTAAACGACAATCGTGATTAAGCAACTACCTCGTCTCGCG
>CAZOOE010000511.1:0-5018 GCA_964581275.1 uncultured Clostridia bacterium | reverse complement strand
GAACCGCTACCCAGGGCTCGCCGACTCGCCCTGGGCTACACGCTGTCGCCCGCTACGCGGGCTTGCGCCACACACTTCGGAACCGCTACCCAGGGCTCGCCGACTCGCCCTGGGCTACACGCTGTCGCCCGCTTCGCGGGCTTGCGCCACAACTCGGAACCGCTACCCAGGGCTCGCCGACTCGCCCTGGGCTACACGCTGTCGCCCGCTATGCGGGCTTGCACGGCTTCGCGGGCTTGCGCAACTCCGACGGAGTTCCCTGCCTACGGAATTCCAAAGAGGATCTCACTTGGCTGGTTCAGCGGAGTCTGGGCGAAGGAATTGATCTAGCAACTCGGCGTATTTCGCGCTGCGTTCGGCTATCTCTTCTTCGGTCTCTTTCATCTCGCGGCGGGATTGATAAAGCTCGTCGGTGATTTGAATCGCGGCGAGAATCGCAACCCGGAGCGAGTCCACGGTCATCGTGGCCCGGGCGATCTCGCCCATACGCTTATTGACGTGGTCAGCCAATTCTTGAATGTATTCGGAGTCGTGGGTGCTTCGAAGAGTGTAGGTCTGATTGTAAATGACGACCTTGTGTGATTGGCTCGGATTGTTGTCCATACTCATCCGCGCTGGCCGCATACTTAACGGATCAAGCCAACAACGCCTCCTGGTTTCTTAGCTGCTTCCACTCTTCGCCGCTTCGACGTCAAGCACGGCGATCGCATCCAGCATCCCTTCCACTTTTAGCTTTATCGCGTCACGCTCGGTAAGAAGTCGCTCGACCTGCTGTTCCAGCCTCTCTTTATCATCGCTGGCGCGGCTCACCTCACGCCGCAAGCTCAACACTTCACGCTCGAGCACCTCGCGTTCTTGCCGCTCTCGTTTGAACTGCTCGATCGTGCGATAAATCTTGTCCTCGAGGTGCGAGAACTTTTCCAGACCATAGATTCCGCTCACCTGGCCTCCACGGGGGCTTAGGGTCTGGGGTTCAGAGTTCAGGGTTCAGTGTTCTAATGATGGAACACAGGCTGCCAATTGAGACGGACAAGCCAAAGCTTAAACTCAGAACTCTAATCCTTGAACCCAACCCTGAACTCTGAACCCGAAACCCTGAATTCTGAACCCTGAACTCTGTACACCGAACCACTACCTGAGTTGGGCGCCAAAACGCTCTTCGAGCAGCGCCCTGACTCGCTGATGCATTCCGGCCACTTCTTCATCCGTAAGAGTGCGGCCCTCGCCCCGATAGATCACTCTGAATGCCAGAGAGTGGAAGCCTTCAGGCATGTCTTTGCTCTTGTACATATCGAAGACTCGCACTGAAACTATTTCGAGAATCCCGAGGTCACGCACGGCCGTTTCGATATCGCCCCACATAACCGCATCGGGCACCAGCGCCGAGACGTCGCGGGACGCGGCCGGAAACCTGGCCAGCGCGCTATAACGCACCCGGTCCGCGGGAAGCGCGAGTAACTTTTCAAACTCGAGCTCGCCGACGTAGACCGGCTGGCGGAACTTGTAGAGAGAGGCCACTCGCGGATGAAGACGGCCAAACCTCGCTATCTCTTCTCCGTGATGCGCAAGCACCGCCGACTGTCCAGGATGGAGGTATTCTACACGCGCTTGATGAATTGTAAAGCCTGAGACGCTTAGCGCGGACATCACAACTTCAACCGCGCCCTTGAGATCGTAAAGCTCAATTTGCTTCGAGCCTCGCCAGTCGTCCGGAAACACAGCACCAGTCATCGCAATCCCCAAAACCTCGCGTTCGTGTGGCCGCTCATCACTGTCCGCCGCTTCGAATACGCGGCCGATCTCGAAAAGCTTTACGTCGCGAACGCCTTGATTGAAGTTGTGCTGAACGGCGTCAAGCAAGCCCGTCATCAGCGAAGCGCGCATCTCTGATTGATTCACGTCGATCGGATTTGAGAGAGTCGGCGCCGGCCTGTCGCTTCGCCGGAACAGTTGGTCTCGTTCGCCGTTGACGAAGCTGAACGAATATGCCTCGTCAAATCCGAGGGCTATCAGCGCACGCCTCACGTTCCGGCGTTGCTGGTCCCCCCTCAAATAGTTGCCCGCGCCGCTCCACGCCGGCAGCGTAACCTCAACCAGATCGTAGCCGACGTGACGAGCGACTTCTTCAACCAGGTCTTCCTCGCGAGAAATGTCTATTCGAAATGATGGGGGAGTCGCGAGCAACGTTTTTTCGTTGAGAACCTCGATCTCCCCAGGCGTTCGATGTACTTCGAATCCCAGCCCGCGCAGGATCTCGGCCGCTCTTTCAATTTGAACCTTCAAACCTGTGAGGCGTTCAATCCTTGACTCGCGCACCGAAACCGATTCGCGGTTGATGCGCGAGGGATAAACGTCAATCACGCCTTCGAGGACCTGTCCGCCGGCAATCTCCGCGATCATCTGCGCAACGCGATCGGCGGCGCGGACCTGAGCTCCGTAGTCGGCGCCCCGCGCGAACCGGTACGAGGCTTCGGTATCCATTCCGAGCGCCTGCGCAGTGTGACGAATCGAAGCGGGATTGAAGTAGGCGCTCTCGATCAGCACGTCCCTGGTTTGCTCGTTGATCTCGGTATCGGCGCCTCCCATCACGCCGGCGATTGCAACCGCGTGGGTCGCATCCGCGATGACCAGCATCTCGGGACCAAGCTCGCGCACGAATCCGTCGAGGGTGGTGATCTGTTCTCCCGCGCGAGGACGCCTGACCACGATCCGGTGATCGTGGAGAAGATTCAGATCGAATGCGTGAGTGGGCTGATTCATCTCGAACATCACGTAGTTGGTTATGTCGGCGATGTTGTTGACCGGTCGTTGGCCGATCGATTCGAGACGATCGGCGAGCCATTTGGGAGACGGAGCGACTTTCACACCGCGTACAACTCTGGCAACGTATCGAGGGCAAAGGTCCGGGTCGAGAATCTCAACCGCGGCGGCAGATTCGACTTTTTCATCCGCTTCCGCTATCGAGATAGGGCGCGGAGTGAGTGATGTGCCGCAGACGAGCGCCGCTTCGCGAGCGATCCCAAGATGCGAAAGCGCGTCGGGACGATTCGACGTCAAGTCGAAGTCCAGAATGTAATCGTCACCGTGGCGTTCGCAGGTTTCGACCGCAAGGCCCGCCATAGTGAGCCGCTCGGCGAGTTCCGCCGGGTTCAAGGTGAGCGTAACAAGCTCCCCCAGCCAGTTGTAGCTGATCTTCATCCGGTTCCTCGATTGACTATTCAGACCATCTAACGGCGCGTTGCACGTGCTGGTGCGCTAATATGCCCGAGATCGGATTCGATGGCCCAGATTGCACTCGATGCCAGGTGGGGCCGCAACGACCCTTCATTTGATCCGATAGCCTCCTTCTTCGTTGTTAAAGATCCAACCCACCACTTCGCCGATTCGGATCTCTTCGCTCCGGTATGCCTCCATTGTGATCGCGGCAGAGCCCTGACGATGAATCGTCTGCGCTGACCGCAGCATCCGGCGAAAGCGCTCCTGCCAACGAAGCATGTTGCCTGGCCTAAGGTCCAGCCAGCCGCGTTCGGCCCACTCGTCCACCGCAGCCTCAGTGACCGGCAGCTTTGTTTGACCGGTGTACTCGGGAACGTTTATCCGCGGCCCGCGTACCAGCCGATCGCCCTCAGGCGGAAGTATCGGGATTCCAATTGAGATGATCGTGTTGCGCAGATCCTGGTTGCGCTGGACGTATCGCCAGAGCGCCTCGCTGACTTCTTCTGCACTCTCCTCGACGACCGCTTGAAGCGTTCGGTACTTGGTTTTCAACAGGTGAGCTTCGTAGAGCAATTTGGTTAGCTTCGGCGGCCCAAGCTCGCCAGTCGCAATCGAATGTGAGCTGGTCTCGTGTTCGAGCCGGCGCATCGCTTCGATCGCAGAGCCGCGCAGGTATCCGGCCCGGTAGCTGGGAACCATGATCGCCGAATCGATTGCCGCGATCACGTCTACGCCGGTGTTGCTGCCCTTGATCTCGAGCACCACATTGCTGGCGATCTCTTCCGGCGTGACAAACTCCATCTGATTTATCGAGGTCACCGCCTCAAACTCGCCCCGCGCGAAGAAGCCGTTCTCACCGGTGTCAACTCCGACCATCTCGAGCTCGCCGAGTCTTTTGAATTCCTGACTGGCCATCGTCAGCTCGAGCTCGCCCTCGAAACGCTGAGTGCGCGGCGCATAAACCAATATCGGCGTGTTGTCGCGATGGTGTTTGAGCGATTGATAAGTGACCTTTTTGTACCCGATCATCGCGCCGGGTTTGATTTCTTTGACGATTGGCCCGCCCGGCGTGCGAGCCATCAGGAACATCAGACCAGTGTGCGCGAATCCGATCGCGGTTTTGGACATGAGCTTCGCCGACGGTTTGTCTTCTCCGTGGGTGTAAGGAATGTTCAGACCCATGCCGCCGGTACCCGTCGTACCAACCTTAACGTAGACTCGCGTCCCGACTTCGACCATCGCGCGGTAGATCAATTGAGTATGCCGGATTAATTGAGGAATCGACTGCGACAGCAACAGTGTTTCAAACGTGCGCTCGATGTGTTTGCGATTGTTCGAAATCTGTTTGAAGTCATGGTCCTCGATACGTTCCGCGATGAAGTCGAGAGTCTTTCGTACCTCAATAGAGTTCGTGTACACGTCTTGATAGCTGATCCCAGACGCGGTGTTAACGCAGTCGATAAGCACGTCGGCGCTATGCTCGCGTACGGCGGCGGCAAGCATCGATCTCTGGTACGCGCCGACGAGTGGGCCAAACAAATCGTCGTACAATGCACGACGTCGCGCCGGGCTTGCCAGAACTTCGTCTCGATCAGCTTGGGCGATTTCGGATCGCACAAAGATGTCGCCCCAAAGCTCGACAAAAGTAATGGCCGGGAATTCCTTGCGAAGCTCGCGGGCAAGCCCGCGAACATCTTTCTGAAATAACGAAGCGATGACTATCTTTTCGGGCTTGAGATCTCGCGCGACCCGAAAGGAAATCCGCCTTCCGACTAAACCAACCCCGGCGTGCAAGAAAACAG
>CAZOOE010000510.1:0-5021 GCA_964581275.1 uncultured Clostridia bacterium | reverse complement strand
CAAGCGGCCAATTGGCGAAAGAAACAAGCTAGCGCGACAAGCAAAGGTCTACAAGCCGTCCTCCTGTTGTTGATGACTGCGACGGCAGCGTTGTCGCACTTCCGGATTTCACCGGCGATGGTTTCGCTGCGTGCGGCAATGGGCGGCCACATCGACACTATTCCGCTGACCGACCCGACTCGAATCCAGTTCAATGATCTTCATCAGTATTCGGTCGCTCTGATGGGAACCGCGATGTTTGCCGGAGTGGTCGTGTTATTCATCACGGTGCGCTCATGGCTCACCCGATAGAAATAACCGCGCTTCCTGCCTTGACGGCTATCGAAGCGAACTATAATCTCGCCTGAACTCGTGGGGACACCAACCGAGAACAACGAGACGGCTCCATCCACCGATCGCGGGCGAACTGCGCTTCCGAGAAGACTTGGGCTGCTGAGCGCGATCGCTGTGCTCATTGGTTCTACCATTGGCACCGGCATCTTTCGCTCTCCAGCCGGAATCGCCGGCAAGGTTCCCGATGAAGGACTGTATCTGCTGCTATGGGCTCTGGGAGGGTTCTTCTCTCTTTGTGGGGCGCTGACTCTTGCCGAGTTGGCGGGAGCGTTACCGCATACCGGTGGCGTGTTCGTCTATCTGCGCGAAGGATGGGGACGGTTGCCGGCGTTTCTGTTCGGTTGGTCGGAGTTGACGATCATACGAGCTTCTGCGCTCGGTGCGGTCTCGACCGTGTTTGCAGAATATTTTTTGCGGCTCCTCGGAAAGGAGAGTCCACGGGCGGTTCACTACGTTGCCGCGGCCGCGATTCTTCTTGTTGCCGTATTCAATACTCTCGGGGTCAAGCTGGGCGCGCTGGTGCAGAACCTCACTACCGCCGCCAAGTACGGAGCGCTGATGATCCTTGTGCTGGCGGCGTTTTTGATTGGTGGAAACAACCCCGCGCCGATTCCTGCTCAACCTGTCGAAGCGCCGAACCAGACGTCACTGGTGATGTTCGGCCTGGCGTTTATTTCTTTGCTTTGGGTCTATGACGGCTGGGCGGATGTCACGTTTCTCAGCGGGGAGGTAAAACGACCTGAGCGCAACTTACCGCTTACGATCATCGGTGGAACCGTAGCAGTGATAGCAATCTATTTGCTGGCAAACTTCGCGTATCTGCACCTGCTCGACATCAACCAGATCGCCGGTTCGAAACTGGTCGCGGCGGACACGGCGTATCGCATCGTGGGAGAATCCGGTGTCAAGCTGGTATCGATCGCAGTGATGGTCTCCGCATTCGGCACGCTGAACGGATCGATGATGACCGGCCCGCGGATCTTTTTTGCGATGTCGGATGAGGGGCTCTTCTTCAAGAAGATCGCTTCGGTGCATCCGCAGTTCAAGACTCCTTACGTTGCCATCTCTCTTGCTGCGGCGCTCGCCATCGTGTTCGTGATGGTTCGAACCTTCGAGCAATTGGCCGACGCCTTCGTCTTGGCGATATGGCCGTTCTATGCCGGCGGCGTCGCCGCGGTCTACGCGCTTCGGCGCAAGCGTCCCGAATTGCCGCGCGCGTATCGGACCTGGGGTTATCCCGTCACACCCATCCTCTTTATACTTGCGGTGATTCTTCTGATAGGGAACGCGCTGGTGGAAGATCTCACTCACGGTTTGAGGGACAGCTTTAGTTACTACCGCGCGCTGTTTACCGGAAACGCCTTGCCCTATGAGTCGAGCGGCGCACTTCTGGTTTTCGCGATCGTTCTCGCCGGAATTCCGGCCTATCTCATCTGGAACGCGACCCATTCAAAGAAAGGCAGTTAGAACCGCAACGCCCCGCGGCGTTATAATGCCTAGTATGGTTCAGACTGCCCGGCCCCGACCTCGAACTTTTGCGCGCCGGCGGAGCCAGTCTCGATTGCGGAAGTGGGCCAAGATCACGATTCTCGTGATACTCGGCGTTGCGATTGTATATCAGATCTGGATTGTCTTTAGCATCTTTCGATACCGAAGCTCAAATCCGGCAAATACAGCGCTGATGGAACAGCGTGCGTCTGAAGCAACGGCGCGAGGTGAAGACATCAAGAGAGTGCAGATGTGGGTGCCGTATGATCGGATCTCCCGCAACCTGACGCGGGCGGTGCTGGCGGGCGAAGACTCACGCTTCTTCGATCATACGGGCTTTGATTGGGAGGAGATGAGAAAGGCTCTTGAAGAGGACTGGAACAGAGGCGAGTTCAGGAGAGGCGCGTCCACGATCACTCAGCAGTTGGCAAAAAATCTCTTTCTGTCGACATCAAAGAACCCGCTGCGTAAGCTCCACGAGGCTCTGATCACCAAAGAGATGGAGTGGATTCTCGGCAAGCGGCGCATCCTCGAAATCTATTTGAACGTCATTGAGTGGGGCGATGGAGTCTATGGAGCGGAGGCGGCGGCGCGGACCTACTTCAACACGTCGGCCGCGTCGATCAGCGCCGATCAAGCGGCCTTTCTATCTGCGATCATTCCCAGTCCGAACGGCGCGTTCAATCCGTCTAAACACCGTGGCCGTGTTGAACGACGCAAGAACTTGATCGAACGCCTGATGCGTCACGTCGTCGTGCCAAGGGATCTGGACTAGAGAATAATCGCGTCGGCTTCCATCTCGACCAGCATATCCGGATCAATCAGCCGAGTCACCTCGACCATGCTTGTAGCCGGTCGAATGTCGCGAAAGACCTCGCTGTGCGCCCGGGCTACTTTTTCCCACTCGTCGATGTCGGTTACATAGATTCGAGTGCGTACCACGTCCCTGAAACTGGCTCCAGCGGCCCGAAGCGCGGTCTCTAAGTTTCGGAGGGTTTGAACCGCCTGGGCGTAGGCATCGCCTTTGCCGACGAGGTTACCGGCCTGATCGGTTGCCGTCGTGCCCGACACATGGACTGAGGCCTCGACTCGAACCGGCCGGAAGTATCCGACGATCGGCTCCCAGCGAGTACCGCCGGCGATGTTTGTTCTTTGAATTAGTTATCCCCCTAAAGTTCAACGGGCGGACTGTGATTTTGTCTCAGCTCCTCATCCCCTCACACATTTCTCTTGTGTTACCGGTAGCTCACCCAGCCGGAGCTCTCGTGGCCGAAGTGAAAAAGGTTCGGGTGAATGATCTCCGCCAGGATCTCAAGCGACTCGGCTAGCCTCGGCCCGGGTCGGTTGAAGTACTGATTGCCATCCGCAACGAAAACACGCGCGGCGCGAACGGCCTTCAAGCTATTCCACTCTGGTTTGTCGCTGAGCAAGTTCATCTCCTTCAGCGTGCGCGGTATGTCAAAGCCGCACGGCGCAACGAAGATGATGTCGGGATCTTTTATCAGCAGCTCGTCCCAGGTCATCCACGGTGAGTGTTTGCCCGCTTCGCCAAAGAGGTTTACCCCGCCGGCCATCTCGACAAGCTCGGGCATCCAGTTGCCGCCGGCCATTAGCGGATCGATCCATTCGATGTAAGCGACAGTTGGGTCGGCGTCAATCCAGTGCGTCCGCTGGACGATGTTGTCCATCCGGCTCTGAAGTTCGTCGATGAGTTGTTCGGCGCGCGCGGCAGCCCCGAGCGCCCTGCCCACCCGACGAATGTCGGCCCACACATCATCAAGCGAATTCGGTTCGAGAGAAACGATCACCGGCCTCGAACTGGTCAGCTCACATACGGCTTGCTCGACGTCTTTCAGGCTAACCGCGCAGACTTCGCAGTGCGATTGAGTGATGACATGGGTGGGTTTCACAACCTCCAGCATTCGGGCATCGACGCGATAGACGCTCAGCGCCTGTTCGACGATGGATTTCACGCGCTGATCTATCTCAAGGCTCGTGCCATTGATGTTGAACTTGGGGCTGGTTAGTTGGGGAAGTAGCTTGACCGAGGGTGGATAGTCACACTCGTGGGACCGCCCTACCAACCGGTCCTCGAATCCGAGCGCGCAAACAATCTCAGTCGCGCTGGCGATCAGCGATATGATCCTCGTTGAGGAGCCAGTCATTTTGTGCCCGAAAGCCTAGTTTTGCCGCGAACCACGGCCATATTCCTGAGATACAACAGATCGTCCGCCGCGTAGGCCACTGCACGTGACCGCCCGCAGGTTCCCGCCCACCAAAGTTTCTGCTCCTTCTCCATTGGAACTAGATAAAAGAGAAACCGCTCGCCTATGTTCGTCTCGCGGAACGTCCAAATACAATCCGCGCCGCCACCTTGCCCAAAGACTATCTCTTCTCCAGCCTTGATCTTTCCTTTAAAGGCCTCCTCTACGATCGCCTTGGTGTAACGAACACGATCAACCCCCTTCTCGGATTTTTCGACTGACGTTACTTGAACGACCACGACGACGTTTGCCCACTCGTACTCCGTGAGGACCGTTGGCTTGCCGCCGCAGGAGCATGCTTTTGCAGCTTGCGCGCCGAAAGCGAGCGAGACGAACATTAAAGAAATGGGCAAGAGCGCGCGTTTGCAAAACAATGTTCTTGTCCTCCGCGTCTGACAGCTCGCTAACTCCGCCGGCAGCTTCGATGGCTGGATGGAATGGGGTTCCTTCGGTCAGGCCTTAGTATAGATTTGGGCCCCGGCCTGTTTGAACTCTTCGCTCTTCTCGCGCATCCCGGTTTCCAACGCAACCAAATCGGTTACCTGCTGCTGAGCGGCATAATCCCTGACCTCCTGGGTGATCTTCATCGAGCAGAAGTGCGGGCCGCACATCGAACAGAAGTGCGCAAGCTTCGCGCCCTCTTGCGGAAGCGTCTCGTCGTGATACTGCTGGGCCAGCTCGGGGTCTAACGCGAGATTAAACTGGTCTTCCCAACGAAACTCGAAGCGAGCCTTCGACAACGCGTTATCCCAGTACTGTGCGCCGGGGTGTCCCTTAGCCAGATCGGCCGCGTGTGCAGCGATCTTGTAGGCTATGACGCCGTCTTTGACGTCTTGTTTGTCCGGCAGACCGAGGTGCTCTTTCGGGGTTACGTAGCAGAGCATCGCCGTGCCGAACCAACCACTCCTCGCCTCCCCAATGGCCGAGATGATGTTT
>CAZOOE010000509.1:3388-5030 GCA_964581275.1 uncultured Clostridia bacterium | reverse complement strand
CATCAAACGACAGCCGATCCTGGGGGCTGGTGCCCGAGAAGTACATCTACGGCAAGGCGATGTTCAGGTATTGGCCGCTCCCGCGAATAGGATCGCTCAACGGCACGGTGGATGTTGAGGACGAACGGTGAGCTCGACGGAGCCGCCGTGCAGTCGCTACGAGACCTGAGTTTGTAGTCCGGCCTTCAGGCGGAGTTTTATAACGACGGGGCGACTGGTCAACGGCCTTCGGTCGATAAGAACTTCCGCCTGACTGAAGGCCGCACCACCAACTTGCCCATCGGGACTTCAGATTTCGGATCTCGAATTTTAGACTTCAGATCTCAGAAGGGCAGATCGTTCTAATCAAAGACTCGCTTCTAATGCGCTCGAGACTGACTCCTCTACTCAAACTCTTCTACAATCCGCTGCAAGCCATGATTGAGGTATCGGCCCAGGCCCCTTACATCTTCGGCGCCGCGATCGCGCTGCTCGCAACTTTCGCTTACTACGAACTGCTCAGTGGCGGCTTGGTGAGGACCACCGCCGGATTGGGACCGCAGCGTTCCCCTGGATTGGTCGCACCATTCGTACTACTCATTTACCGCGTCGTTCGAGGTATGATCGGTTATGCTTCGCCAGTCCTATTCCTTATCGTCGTATTCGTGCCCGCTTGTTTGTTCGCGACAAGCTTGATCAATCGACGAGCGAGCTTTAGCGTACTGCTCCGCCAGGAATACGCCCCTCTGGCCAGTTGCGCCTTGTACAGTTGGGCGGCAGCGCACTTCATGATGCTGGTTCCGGCGATGCTTTTCTTTCGTCCCGGCGGACCAAGTCCAGCGGCATTGGAAGCGGCGCTCAGGCTGGTGCCTATACCTTACTTCGTTTTTCTGCTGGTGCTCGCCGCGCACGCAGTGCTGCGAATCGGTTACGGCGGCGCGACGGGAGTCGTCGCTCTGGGTTCATTGTCACTCATTGCGCTGCCTCTGCTGCCGAGGCTTTCCTTTATTCTAACTTCTCCGTTCTTGCTGATCCTGGTGATCATCCTATTGAGGAACTTTCTGGGTGACATGGTGAGCTCGCAGCGTGCGCGTGAAGACTTCAAGCGCAACCTCGAAGCAGCGACTCTGAATCCGGCCGATGCTTCGGCGCATTACAACCTCGGATTGATCTACCAGCAGCGAGGCCAGAGTGATGAAGCAAAGGCAAGCTTTACGCGCGCGATCGAGATAGATCCCGAAGAAACCGATGCGCACTACCAGCTCGGCCGCATCGCAAGGGAAGAAGGCAGGCTCGCCGACGCAATCAGCCGATTCGATGCCGTCGTGAGCCGGAATCCGGATCACAGCCTGAGCGAGGCGTGGCGGGAGATCGGCTGGACTTATTTTCAAGCCGGGCAGTATGAAGACGCTCGCGCGGCGTTCGAGCGATTCATCCAGAAGCGTCCCTCGGATGCGGAAGGTCGTTATCGTTACGGGCTGACGCTCCATCAATTGGGAAGAAATGATGATGCGGCAACCGAGATGCGCGCTTGCATTGAGGCAGTGCGCACGTCGCCGGCTTACAAGTACCGAGCCGAGAAACATTGGGCGAGCGAAGCGCAGTCGTTCTTGCGCGCGCAGGGCGAAGTGGCTCGGTGAGCAGTAGTTCGGCGGTTGCGCCT
>CAZOOE010000509.1:0-3378 GCA_964581275.1 uncultured Clostridia bacterium | reverse complement strand
CGAGGAGGTCGATTCCGTTTGTTGCGTGCTAAAGTTAGGTTTAATTTCCAAACTTGATGAGACGATTGGGGGTCATTTGGTAGCAATTCTAGCGCTTGAAGACGGAAGAATCTGGCGAGGGCGCGGCTTCGGCGCCGAAGCTGAAGTCGTCGGCGAAGTCGTGTTCAATACTTCGATGACCGGCTATCAAGAAATCCTCACCGATCCGTCCTATTGCGGCCAGATCGTCACGATGACCTATCCCCTGATCGGCAATTACGGCACGAACGAAGACGACCGCGAGTCCCGCCGAGTGTTTGCCGAAGGCTTCATCGTGCGAGAACTGTCGCGCACTTATTCAAACTGGCGAGCGAGCGAGTCTCTTGACGACTACTTGAAAGCTGCCGCCGTGCCGGGGATCTCTGACATAGACACCCGCTCGCTGGTAAGACACATCCGCGAGCGTGGCTCGATGCGAGGTTGTCTTTCTACTCTTCAGACCGACGAACAGGCCGTGGTCGAGCGAGCACGAAGCGCGCCTGAGATGGTCGGATCGGATCTCGCCTCGGTGGTCACCTGTACCGAGCCATATGTTTGGACCGATGATCAATCCAGCGCTTACGGCTCACCGAGGCTTCTTCACCCAAACGCCAGTGCGGACGCCAAAACCGCACCCCGCTTTCATGTCGTCGCGTATGATTTCGGCTTAAAGCACAACAGCCTCCGGAACCTTGCCGCGCTTGGTTGTCGCGTGACCGTAGTCCCGGCACACACGTCGGCTGATGACGTGATGACGCTCAAACCGGACGGCGTTTGGTTGTCGAATGGTCCGGGTGATCCCGAACCGTTGACCGCGGTCGTCGCAAATTTGAGAAAGCTGATCGGCCGCTATCCGATCTTTGGAATCTGCCTTGGCCATCAGCTGATGGGGCTCGCCTTTGGAGGGCGGACTTACAAACTACCCTTCGGGCATCACGGAGGGAATCAGCCCGTCAAGGACCTCACCACCGGCCGTGTAGAGATAACGGCGCAGAACCACGGATTCGCGGTCGATGCGGACTCGCTGCCGACAGATTGCGAAATCACTCACATCAACTTGAACGACAACACCGTTGAGGGGCTCAGACACCGCAGTCTTCCTGTCTATTCGGTCCAATACCATCCAGAGGCTGGCCCCGGCCCGCACGATCCCTCTTACCTGTTCGACAAGTTTGTCGACTCGATGGAGCTGAATCGAAAACACGGAATCGAATCGTGAGGCCTCGCGTCACCCACGATCACTGTAGTAGCTAAAGAATGACTTGGTCGATACCGATGTTCGACGAGCGGCCAGCTTGTCGTGCCCATTGATAACGGTGCCCTTATCCCCGACAAGCTGGCAGCTCGTCGGACCATCACCAGCGAAGTCTCTGCTGCTGATAACAAGCGTCTGTTCTGTGACTGGCGAGAAATATCGGGCAGAGTGCGATCAATCCGGCAACTTTAACGGCCCGCAATGAATCATACGATTGGCTCCTTATTCCAAGGAATTCAGCAGATCAGAACGAACAGAGGGGGAGGTTAGCCAGACCATGAAAACGCGAACACTAACACGAAGAGGCATGCAGGCAGGCTTGCTTGCGTTAACAGTCAACTTTGTCGCCGTTGCCGCGGCAAATGCTAACTCGGTTCCTGCATTTCCGAACATCGGAATCAAGAACTTCGGCCAATTAGATGAGCGGTTCTATCGAGGAGCGCAGCCCGAAGAAAAAGACTACAAGCAGCTCGTCGCACTCGGCATCAAAACGATTGTCGACTTGCGTGATGATCCGGTGAGCTACGAGAAACGCGAAGCCGAAGCTGCCGGGATGCGCTACGTGAACATACCGATGAGCGATTCGAGTCGTCCGCGAGATGAGCAGATCGACCAGTTCTTGAAGCTTGCAAACGATCCCGCTACCGGTCGCTTCTTTGTGCACTGCGCCGGCGGCCGCCATCGCACCGGCGTCATGGGCGCAGTGTATCGCATGACGCACGACGGCTGGGATTTTGATCAAGCTTACAAGGAGATGAAGGACTACGACTTTTACACTCGCTGGGGACATGGTTCGTTGAAGGACTATGTCAAGGACTATTACGGGCACTTGCAATCGATCGTGGTATCGTCAGGTCACTCAGGTATCAGTCGTTAGGTGTGAAAACTGTTCCAGAACAATGAGTCAAGGTCGCTCGGAAAAGTGGCGGGCTAATATGCAAGGCCGCTACTTGATCAAGTGGTATTCGGTCTGGCGTTTCAGAACCCACGAAGCGCGGCCCGACTCATCGATCGCCGCGTCCTCTTCCTCGCCGACCCACAGATCCTTGCCACCCCACTCACGCACCGGTGTCGTAGCCGAGAGTTCGATCGAGAACCAGGTGCCCGGCAGCACCAGCACATCGCCGCGGCCGGGCACTCCCTGCTGGCGGTCCCACAAGCCTATCAGCGGACCGGCGCCGTGACCGTGATCGCCGATCGGGTGAGTATAGACCGATCCGTTGATGCCTGCAGCCTTCATCGCGGCGAGCGTATCCGTCAACACCTCGTTGCCCGAGCGGCCCGGTTTCATTCGTTCCATCAACAAGTCCTGCAGCCGGTTCGCATTAGCAAGCGCCCGCTTTATCCCCGGCGGAACGTCGGTCTCGCCCTGGCGCAACACGTATCCCATATGTTGGGTGTCGGTGTTTAGACGCATCGCGGTGATGCCAAAGTCGACGTGAAGCACATCGCCGCGTTCGATCACTGTGGCCGCGTCTTCCGCAAGCAGATTCACTCCAGTTTTCGAGGATTTCTGCACGCGAACTGATGGATGAAACCAGGTGCCGAGGCCCAAATTGTTCACTTGCTGGCGCAGCCACCACACGACGTCTTGATCCGTGGTCTTGCCCGGCGTAATTACTTCGCTGGAAAAAGCGCGGCCGATCAGCGAGTGAACCGTCTCCATCATCTGCCGATACACGGGCAGCATCTCAGGCAACCGTGTTCCGACGTACTCGAGCGCGAGGTTTTCGGCTCGGACGATTCGTTTCAAGTATTCGGGCCCAAGCGTGCTCTCGAGTTTTTCGCGTTCACCCGCGGACAAACCATCAGAGAACGCGTGGGTATGCGAAATATCAACCGCGATCGTCGAAGGTTTGCGCTCTTCGATGAGTTTCTTGAGCAGCACCCACTGACCTTCGCCGTAGATCTCGCGGCCCTCAGCTTCCGGGTCTCGATACACGGTGTATAGCCCACCGTTCGAGCCGCCGCCTAAGGCCAACCGCTCTACTCCTTTCTCCTCGCCGCGATCAAAAAAGACATATATCGTTCGCCGCCGAGCTGCGAACACCGTCGGCGAGACAAGAGAGAAGAACACCGGGTCTTCGTTGTACTCACGGCAGTCG
>CAZOOE010000508.1:0-5031 GCA_964581275.1 uncultured Clostridia bacterium | reverse complement strand
ATCGCCGGACGAAGCGTACTTCTCGTCGAGGACATAATCGACACCGGATTGACCGCAAACTACCTCCTGCACACTCTCAAACAGCGCAAACCCGCTAGCGTCGACATATGCGCGCTGCTCGACAAATCCGCTCGGAGGATAATCGACCTCCCGATTCCATACCGAGGATTCGAGATCCCCGACGTATTTGTGGTTGGGTACGGGATGGACTATCAACAGCATTATCGCAACCTGCCGCACATTGCGATCTTACGACTTAATGGATCCCCCAAATCTCAGCCCGATTCTACCGATTCTGATCAAGCAGATAGCAGGAATGTGTCTTAAATGCCAGCCACACCTCCCGGCCCTCCGCAAGACCTAGTTCCTTGACTGCCTGGCGAGTGACGCTTGCATTCCAGTTCACCCCTGCCCGAACGTTCACAACAGTGCGATTCACCTTGTCCTGAATCGCCGAGACGCTTCCCTTTACCCTGTTTCGCAATGAGGTCGATCGAGGCTCCTCGGTCGCCAGCAAAATGTCCCCTGAAGGGATAGCGATTGTGACATGCTCGCCCCGAGCCTGGTTACCAAACGGCACATCGACCCGACAAGAGCCGTTCGCGTCTGAGATCTCGACGGTCATCGTACCGCTTGCCTCACTTTTGCTAACAACGCAGCCGGCGAAGATGTTCTCGACTCCGGTCATTCGCGCCACACTGGTCGCAATGGGCGTGCCGAAGACCTCTAGGGGCTCACCGCGGGCCACCACCCGGCCCTGGTCGTAGACGATAACTCGCTCGCCGAGTGAGATCGCTTCCTCACGATTGTGGGTGACATAGAGGATAGGCAACTGTAGTTCGCGATTTATGCTCTGGAGATCCGAGATAATGCTCAGTTTGGTTGCTTCATCGATCGCCGAAAGGGGTTCATCGAGAAGCAGGAGTCGAGGCTTGCACGACAGCGCGCGAGCGAGCGCGACCCGCTGAGCCTCGCCCCCGGAGATTTCGCGAGGCCTGCGCTGAGCAGTGTGCAAGATCCGAAAGGCCTCCATCATTTCCTGGGCACGCCGGCGTCGATCGCGTTGCCGGAGGTCCACCATCCCGAATTCGACGTTAGCCATTGCGCTAAGGTGTGGAAACAGAGCTAGATCTTGAAAAACGTATCCCACTCCGCGCTTTCGAATCGGAAGGTTTATCCGTCGCTCGGAATCGAATAACACTTCGGTACCGATCACGATTCGACCAGCATCCGGTCTTACGATACCTGATATTGACTTTAGTGTTGTTGACTTGCCAGAACCCGACCCCCCGAAAAGAATCGCGAACCCAGGCGGCGCTTCAAACTCCACAGCGAGCTCGAATCTTTCTGAGCCGGGTTCGTGCCTCGACTCCGGACCCCCGATTGATCCGAGGTTCCCAGAGCTGCCGCCGCGCAGCGATCCAAATTGTTTTTTGATCTTTACCGTTAGCGTCATCGAGCGAGTCTCGACCAGAGCCAATACACCTCAATTTGACTATCACTTGCCGACTGTCAGCTTATTGGTGGCGTAAACGAGCACAAGCGTGACCGCCGACAAGATAAGGACAAGCACCAGGGCGTAGTTGTCCCGCCCGGCCTGAGCAGCGTCGAATATCGCGATCGATGCGGTTTGAGTGCGGCCCGGTATGTTGCCGGCCACCATCAAGGTAGCGCCGAAGTCCCCAAGAGCTCGCGCGAAGGCGAGCATTGCTGCGGCGATTATTCCCCGTGAGGCGAGAGGCATTGTGACTCGCCAGAACACCCGCCATTCGGTGTGTCCGAGAGTCCGAGCTGCATCCTCCAGATTCATATCGACTGCGGCGATTGCAGTACGCGAAGTCTTCACCACCAATGGAAGCGCTCCTATTCCGGCGGCTACCACTGCGCCTCTCCAGGTGAACACCAGCGGCTGGCCGGAGATCGCTTCAATGGCGTGACCAACGGCGCTTCTGCGCCCTAACAGCACAAGCAAGTAGTACCCAAGCACGGTAGGAGGTAGAACCAGCGGCAGCGTGACGGCCGCATCCAACAGCTCTCTTCCGAAGAACCGTCGGCGCGCCAGGACCCACCCCAACGCGACGCCGATGATGGCGACAAACGCGGTCGCGATGAGTGCAACTCGTAGTGACAGGATGAGAGGAAACCAGTCTATTTCCGCCATGGGCTGATGAAGATAACACACTTGAGCGCAGGTTCAGCACAAAAGTCAACGCTGTTGAATCAGAATGCGGAAGCTATCGCTCACCCCTCCCGGTACAAACAGGTTTTTCACTGCTAGTCTTTCTATCGGATCTTCGAGCGAGTCGCTAGAGCGGTGCCCGGCGATTCTTTCAATCAACCCCATCCGAATTAGAAAAGCGGTCTGTCGTTCGTAGCTGACAAGCTCGAGTCCAAAGTCGCGGCCGTATTCGATTAGACCGCTGAAGTCCACGCTGGCGGTGATGTCCTGCTCACCGATGCGTTCGAGCGGTGAATCAATCAGCCGGTGACGGTAGAAAGATCGGAGCGTGCCGGACTTTCGATCCGGTGTGTACACCTCCTGCGCGACGTCGCCGTAATCGATCGTAACCACCCAACCGCGCTCAAGCGTACGCGCGATTCGCTCAAGCCAATCGATCGCATCAAGGTTGATCTCGATCGTTTGGCCATCCGTGAGCCTTAGGTCGGCGCGCTCGACGTATTCGCTCAGCCTCTTAGTAGAGGGATTAGCCCAAACCAGCCATAGATGCGTCATTGAGTCAGCCGAAGCCGTCGTGACGTACTGCTCCTGGATCGAGCCGCTTCGGTAGCGAGCCCGGTGCACCGGCAGGGCGTCGACAAATTCGTTCGAGAACACTATTCCTCGGATCGGAGTGCGCTCGAGCTGTTTCAGATCCGTCCAGCGTAAGTGTCCTTTGAACGCGGTAAGACCGTCTCGCTGTCGCTTGCGCATAGCGGGACTCTCTTCGACGAGGACGTAAGTCAGATTGTCGAACGTCGCCGGATGCTCATCGCGCATCGCCGTGAGAACATCACAGGCAAGCCGCCCGGTGCCGGGCCCCATTTCGACGACAGTCAGCGGCTGGACGGAGTCAGTCCACAAATCGGCAAATGCCCGCGCGAGCACCGCCCCGAATGCCGGATGAACGTTGCTCGAGGTGTAGTAGTCGCCCTGGGCGCCGATCTTCAAGCGTTCGGTGTTATAGTAGCCAAGCTCGGGCTCATAAAGCGCGGCCTGCATAAAGTCACGAAACGTGATTGGGCCTTCACGGATAATCCTATCGATCAGTCGGCGTTCAAGCTCTGTTGGCACTACACCCTTTCCTTATCGCTCAAAGCAAAAGGCGCAGGAAACAACTCCTGCGCCTTCAATACTCGCTTGTTGCGTGATCTACGCCGCAGCATTCTCTCCCGCGTCAGCAGCCTCGGTCACCGGACCTTCTACATCTTGCTGGCTAACACTCCCGCGCCCGAATATGAAGCCCGTCGGGTGCTCCTGCATGATCTTGTCCTGGAGTCGCATTATACCGTACAGCAGCGCCTCAGGCCTGGGCGGACAACCGGGAATATAGACATCGACCGGAACAATGCGGTCGACACCCTGCAGTGTCGAATAAGTGGGGAATGGACCGCCGGTCGAAGCGCACGCGCCCATCGCGATGCACCACTTGGGCTCGGGCATTTGATCCCATACCCGCTTGATGATCGGCGCCATCTTCAACGTAGGAGTTCCGGCAACTATCATCAGGTCGGACTGTCGAGGGCTCGGCCTGAAGACACCTGCGCCGAAGCGGTCAATATCGAACCGCGATGCGCCGGTTGCCATCATCTCGATAGCGCAGCAGGCCAAGCCAAAAGTCATCGGCCAAAGGGCGGACTTACGCGCCCAGTTGAAAACAAAGTCAGCGGTGGTTGTGATAATACCGCTCGACGACTCAACAATTTCTTCTCGCTCTTTTGCCATTGTCCAGTTTTTCCAGGTTCTATTGTTTGCAGTTCGAGATCCGCAATCGGTTTACGCCCACTCAAGCGCGCCTTTCCGCCATGCGTAATAGTAGCCCACTACCAGGATGCCGATGAATAGGAGCATCTCGGCTAGTCCAAACAGGGCGAGCCGATCATAGATTATCGCCCAGGGGAAAAGGAAGATGGTCTCGACATCGAAGATAAGAAACAGCATCGCCACGATGTAGAAGCGAACCGAGAAGCGGTCGCGAGCATCCCCGATCGGATCGACGCCGCACTCATAGGGCATCAGTTTTTCGCGTTCGAACACCCGGCGCTGAATCAGCCTCGATGCTCCGAGGAGCGCGACCGGCAGCAGCACTGCTATCAAAAAGAATATCACTATCGGAATATAACCATAGATCGGCGGCGTTGCGCTTGTCGTTGAAGGCGCCGCCCCAGTCGGCCTGGGTTGAGCCTGGATCAAGATTGCTAGTAACTCTGTCATCCCCTCCCCCTGCGAAGAATCAAGGATTTGATTCCGTGGCAGCACGCTCATCTTAGTTATGCGATTCGTAGACTGTCAAGCAAGCGGCAAGACGATTCAGGAAGCGGTAGTTGTGGAATAGTGTGTCGCTCTCGCGACAAATTGCCCGCCACAAAGGCCCGAAGACACAAGCTGCACAAAGAATGTCTTTGTGAAACTTCATGACTTCGTGGCAGTAACTC
The DNA here is from genome assembly GCA_964581275.1 of uncultured Clostridia bacterium. Classification (GTDB taxonomy): domain Bacteria; phylum Acidobacteriota; class Blastocatellia; order UBA7656; family UBA7656; genus Onstottus_A. Next base: position 378 of record CAZOOE010000508.1, on the reverse strand, counting down.
TCGCAACACGCAATTCCCGCACTACTCAGGAAGACTTATGGTTGACTGTCGCTGCAAATCACTTCCAGTCACTCAACTATGCTGGCACAGCAACAGACACATCCGCGACCACAGCCTCGTGCAGCTTCAGCGTCACCGTCTTCAGCGGTTGCCTGCAAGATGACTGCAATCCGGCAATTTCGGAGTGATCGAAAAATCCGCCGCGAGAGCAGACGTAAGAATAGATGTGGCGCGTGTTGGCAGGGTATTGCCACCAGTGGGTGAGTTTGTAGCTGTCCGTATTCAGAATCGGATTGAATCGCAGCGGCTGAATGGAAGTTCTCCCTGGCGCAAACGCCGGAAACGAAATAAGTTACTCGCGACGATGTGATCGCGTGA
>CAZOOE010000507.1:0-5041 GCA_964581275.1 uncultured Clostridia bacterium | reverse complement strand
TAGGCGCCCACAGCGCCGGCACCACCATGGATCAGGATCGTTTGTCCCTTTTCCAAGTGACCGTGGGTGAAGAGTCCCTGCCACGCAGTTTGGGAGGCCACCGGCAGTGCTGCCGCCTCCTCAAAAGAGAGGTTGGATGGTTTCCTCGCGATGGCCGCCGGCTTGACAGCCAGATACTCCGCGTACGCGCCGCCCGTCTCGTTGGCAGCGAACACGGCATCACCTGTCGCATATGCCGCAACGTCACTGCCAACCTGTTCGACGATCCCTGAAAACTCATGACCAGGTATCCACGGCAAGTCGATCGGGAGTATCTGTCTCGCTGTTCCGGAGGCTTTCACAAGATCCAGATGATTGACGGCGGTACTTTTGATCTTCACCAGGATCTCGTCGCGTGCGATCGTCGGCGTCGGTACATCGTTGAATACCAACTGCCCACCGTATTCCAATAATCTGACAGCCTTCATGCGAGTTCTCCTTATCTCTCAAATTGGCCGCTCTTTCGATCAGAAAGGATATTGACGCTGACCGCTGTGCGAGTTGATCCAAATCACGTCGCTGAAATCCTCGAGGCTACGCGGTCCCGTGCGGCCCCAACCACTGTCGCGCACGCCGCCCATCGGCGCGTGAATCTCGTCGTTCACGGTCGGTGAGTTCACATTCACGATTCCGGCGAGCACCTTGGGCGCCATCTCGAATGCCTTGTAAGTATTTCCGGCGAGAATCGAAGACGTGAGGCCGTACATGGTGCGATTGGCGGCGGTAATCGCCTCGTCCGGCGTATCCACGACTTCAACCACGACGACCGGTCCAAAGGTCTCTTCGTTGGCGATGGCGGCATCCAGAGGAACGTCCGTCAGAATCGTTGGGTAATAAATCTGTCCCTCGTGCTTCGCGCCGGTGTGGGCCTTGGCTCCCCTCGAGACGGCTTCCTGCACGCGCTCATCAATCAGTTTTACGGCATCGCGCGTGATGATGGGACCGATGATGGTTTTCGGGTCGAGAGGATTACCTGCAGGCAGGCTGTTGGTCCGAGCCACAAACTTGCCGAGGAATTCTTCGTAGATCTTGCGCTGAATGATGATGCGTCGCGTGTTCAGACAGATCTGGCCCTGATGAAAGAAAGATCCAAACGTCGCCGTGCGAACAGCGTAGTCCATGTCCACGTCGTCGAGAATGATCATCGGATTGAAACCGCCAAGCTCCATCACGGTCCGCTTCAAGGTCCGCCCGGCACGCTCCGACAGCATTCGCGCAGTCTTGACTCCGCCGATCAGATTGATGACCCGGACTTCGGGACGATCAAAGAATTCGTCCGCGATAGCGCCCGCGGCCCCTGGCGCATGCGTAACGACATTAATTACCCCTGCAGGGAACCCGGCTTCCTCTGCGACCTCGGCGAGCATGACTCCTGCTGAGACGGGAGCAAACTCAGATGGCTTGACGACAACGGTGTTTCCGGCGGCCACCGGCGATATGACCGCACGCCACGACAGAACGTTGGCGCCGTTCCATGGCGTGAAACTGGCGACAACGCCTAGGGGGCGCCGCACGCCGATCGAGTGCGTGCCGGGTAGACTGGTCTCCAGCACCTCGCCTTTGGGCAGGAACACCCAACCTGCGACCTGCTCGAGGGTCGCAGCGACCAGGTCCTGCTGAAACGTAGCAAATGAAATGGTAGATCCAGTTTCACGCGCCAGGACTTCAGCGATCTCGCTTCGACGACGCTTGACGATCTCCGCAGCCTTCAGGAACAGGCGCGCTTTTTCTGCCGGCGGAGTTTCCGCCCATCCCGCGAATGCCTTGGCTGCGGCATCCACAGCGACGCGCGCATCCGCACGGGAACCGGCCGCGACCCGGCCAAAGAGCTCTCCGCTGTAGGGCTCGTGGACCTCGAAGAACTGATCACCTTCAGCGCCTCTCCACTGGTTGCCGGTGAAATAGCGGTAATCTTTCACTTCGATTTGCGTGGATGTCATAATTTCTCCCCATCTGTTTCGTTGATTCACGGGCGGTAGCTTGACCTGAGCAAGACTCTCTCTCTCGTAGCGCCATTTAGAACATTCCGTTTGGATTGGCGCGGGGGATGTTCGGCGCGATCAACGGGGCCGAGTTTTTCGGATCACCGACCAGTTGCAAGGTGTCCCAATGCTCTATGGCCTTTCCGTCGGCGTCCATTTTGTAGATGTCGACACCGGCGATGCCCGTATCCTTCGGGTCGTCGTTGAACAGATTCAAGAAATTCACGTGAGCCCAGACATAGTCGCCGACGGCGATGATGCGGTGGACGACAACGCGGGCGCGGGCGCGTTCCCGGGTGACCTTACCAAAAAATTGTCCCAGTGCGACGGAGCCGTCGGGGATGAGCGGGTTATGCTGGACGTACGCCGGATTGACGAACTTGGCCGTGGCCTCCTCCGACTCCTTCCGGTTGATCATCAGTTCGTAGAGGGCAAGAACGTTGTCCTTATTACGAACAGCACTGCTATCATTCGGGTCGACGAGTACGATCATAGTTATTCTCCTCCAAAACTCGACAAACGAGACGGGCCTTGACGCCAGTCTGATTGTTATTCCAAGCCGACCAAATGGAGGCGCAGCGCATCCTGTTCGGCATCGGACTTGTCACGGACGACCCGGAGAATCTCTTCGGCGTCCGCGCCCACTGCTCCCCGGCTCGGCGCGGGTACTTGTTCAGCAAGCTCGATGACGCGTCGGGCGGACGAGACTGAGTCCAGCCCGCTGCCCTGCATGTTATTTAGGGTCGTCGCAAAGGTATCGAAAGCTTTCCCGTATAACTCGCGTTGCTCCGAGGTCATGCGTTCGGCCACTCGCTTGAGGGCCGCGGCCGTCTTGGCTGGCCCACCAGTTCTCATATTGCCGGCCACTGCCAAAACGACATCGATCCCAAACGGCTTCAGCTCAGCACGGTAGACGGCGGCAAACGCGTCGAAAGCGGCCTTTGATGCGCCAGAAGGACCGTTGAATGGAAACGGCAAAGTTGCCGTCATCGTACTGACCTGGACAATGCGCCCAAGTGCCTCTCGCAACGCGGGGAGAAAGGCATTCACAACGGTGAGAGCGCCGAAGACATTGACTTCGAATTCATGCCGGATCGCGCTAAGCGGCAGAACCTCCAGGGGTCCGGGCGTCAGGATTCCAGCGTTGCTGATTAGAAGATCAAGTCCACCCTCGGTCTGTTTTGCGACTTCGCTTGCCCAAGCCTTGACGGCAGCTTCGTCTGTAATGTCGCATTGGCTCAGAGTTACCGCTCCACCCGACGCCTGTTTGAGGTCCGCGATCTCCTCTGAGGACATTGCCGTTCCGAAGACGCGGTAGCCTTTCGCCGCGAGACCGAGCGCAATGTCCCGGCCGAGTCCGCTCCCCGCGCCAGTGATCGCGGCAGAACGCTCTCTCTGTCCACCAGTGCTCATGTTCATGTTTCTCCTTGTCGTCAATCAGGACAGCAGCATCCACTTCGCGCGAGGCCCCCTTCCGGTTGACGTCCACCTCCCAGATTTTCTGGGTGAGCAACGCCGTCTGACCGTTTGCTGCGAGGGGACCGCTCAGCGACAAGCTGAAGCCGATCTTGATGGGCGTCGTAGAGCTCATGCTGTCCGCCTACGAGCGCTTGACCGCTGCCTCGAGGTTCGAGAGCACTCCTAACTGCGCCATGACCACCGTTCCCGACGGATAGCAGTTGAATGACTGTATCTTGCCGTTCACGAGGCGAAAGACGTCGCAGCAAGGTGCGTCCATCCGCTTGCCGGTGGGCGGGATGATCCCCATCGCCATCTGAAGCGGCCCTTTGTGCGTGCCCTGCAACGCCAGCTCCACCACGACGACATCGCCAACCGCGAAGAAGCGGTAAAGCTCTCGATGCATGTCCGGGAACGCCTTCGCGTAGACCTCGACGGTCTTCCCGAGCCCAGTCGGGCCGTCCGGCCCGCGGTATGTGACGCCGATAGACATGTCGGTGAACGTCCCATCCGGCGTGAAGGCTGCGACCCACCCGGGAATGTTCACGTCCTCTGCCATCTGGTACGCCTTGCGAATGATCTGCTCGTCGTTCATTTCGATTTCTCTTGGTTGTTTCTCGATGTCACTGGTCCTTAACTAGACGCGCTGGGCGTGCGCGTAGCCCGTCGCACGGAGCAACTGAATCTCCCAGGTCGACCCGTTCATTCGCGAACCTCGTCTCTTATGCGATATCGCGGAAATCTGTTTGCAAACTTTCTGCCATTCGGAATTGACGGAAAACCAATGGGTAAGACTAATTCAGCTACAGGAGAAAAGCCGGTGGATTTGGCGAAATGTGGTGGGTTTAGTGGTTCTGGTGGTTTTGATCAGCTTTCAGCTGATACTTGAACTGCTTTTTATTAATCCCCAGGGCTTTGATCCTATGGTCGGGAGTTGAAGGTGGAATCCCCAGCTTAGCGGCCGCTCCAGACGATCCCCAGACCCGCCCTCTGGTCTCGACCAGCGCCGCTTCAATAATCTCTCGCTCGCCACGGGGCTCAACGCCAACTTCAAAGTGTACCGACGCTTCAATCGCAGATGCTGGTGAGAAGGGTTCTTTTGAAAGCCACGATTCGTCAACTGAAAAATCTCCGCCGGAACTTAGAATCACGGATCTCTCGATGATGTTCTGTAACTCTCGGATGTTCCCAGGCCAGTCGTAAGACTGCAACAGAGCCAGCGCTTCCTTGTCGATTGAGCGGATGTTCTTACCGGCTCGCTTCGCGTAGCGTTGCACGAAATACTCGACCAGCATCAGCAGGTCGTCTTTCCGATCTCGCAGCGGTGGCACTTCAATCGGAAATACATTCAGCCGATAAAATAGGTCCTGGCGGAAGGTCCCATTAGTCACGGCGGCCTTCAGATCACGATTCGTGGCGGCGATGACGCGAACATCGACATGGATCGGCTGCCTTCCGCCGACTCGTTCAAATTCTCGTTCCTGCAACACCCTCAGCAAGGCGACCTGAGTGTCGGGCAAAAGTTCGCCAACCTCGTCGAGAAAAATGGTTCCGCCGTCGGC
>CAZOOE010000506.1:0-5050 GCA_964581275.1 uncultured Clostridia bacterium | reverse complement strand
TCATCGCGTCAGTCCAAAGCTCGGCGGCCAGGGGGTGCCTAATTGTGAGTTGCTGATTCACACATTTAGGACATCACTACCCGGCCCAGCTTTCACATTACAACAAGCGCCGTGTAGAATAACCCTCACTTATGCCGGTCGCGGTTAAGCCCTTCAAAGTTGGAAGCGTCGAAGCTGGGGGTCGGGAACTGTTCCTGATTGCCGGCCCCTGTCTCGTCGAAAGCGAGCCGCACGCGCTCAAGATGGCGCACGCGATCCGTGCAATCGCCGAACGGGCGGGCGTTCCTTACATCTTCAAGTCGTCTTACGATAAGGCCAATCGCACCTCGCTCAAGGCTCATCGAGGTCTCGGAATTGATGAGGGCCTCCGAATTCTCGGCCGCGTTCGAAACGACGCAGGGGTGGCGGTATTGACCGACGTTCACGAAGTTACCCAGGTTGGCGCCGCGGCCGAGGTAGCCGATGTGATCCAGATTCCTGCGTTCCTATGCCGGCAAACAGACTTGATCGTCGAGGCTGCCCGCTCGGGTCGCGTCGTCAACATAAAGAAGGGTCAGTTCCTCGCTCCCCACGACATGAAGAATGCACTCGAGAAGGTGACTTCGCAGGGCAACGAGCGAGTGTTGCTCACCGAACGCGGATCGAGCTTTGGCTATAACACCCTGGTCGTAGACTTTCGCGGGTTGCCGATTATGCGCGAGTTTGGTTACCCGGTAGTCTACGACGTGACTCATAGTTTGCAACGGCCCGGAGGATTGGGAGCCAGCACCGGCGGAGACTCACAGTTCATCGAATACATGGCACGCGCAGGGGTGGCCTGCGGAGTGGACGGTGTCTTCATGGAAGTTCACGACAACCCGGAGACCGCGCTCTCCGACGGCCCGAACAGTTTGCCGCTCGCCAGGCTCGAACCTCTTCTCGAGAAGCTAAAGGCCATCCACGAACTGGTACGAGACGAGTTGCATTGATCCCGAGGTAGCATAGACTCTAGTCTGTGCTGAATCAGTCCCGTGAGGCGAGCCCGGAATCGCTCGCGATAGATTATCCAAAGGTCGTTCTCCTGATGCTCAAAAGAATCCTCCCGGCCCTTTTCATCGTCGCAGTCTTAGCCATCAGCGTCGCGGCTCAAGAAGTTGAAGTCGATCGCTACTCAATCAACGCCCGCATCGACGCCGCCGCCAGTGCGGTTGATGTGCGTGCGGCGCTTGCCATCTCGAATCTCGGCCAGTCGCCGAAGTCAAAGCTCTACCTTCGGCTGACCAAACTCGCCAAGGTAAGCGGCGCCACCGTCAATGGCTCGTCCGCCAGCGTCGAGACCGTCGAGGATCGGCGCGTGACCACCCTGAATCAGATCGTCATCACGCCACAAACATCGATCGACCCCGGTGCGAAGGCGACTATCGAACTGAACTATCGTATCGAGGCGCCCGAGTCGACGCCGTCGATTCACATCTATGCCGGCGAGGTTCTGCTGACGCCCGGAGCAGTTTGGGTGCCAATGCCATCCCCGGTGTTCGCTCAGTATGGTCCGATCACTGCGCCCTTTGCTTTGACGGTAAGCGCCGCGTCTCCGGCCAGCAATTTTCGCGCGCTTTCATCGGGAACGCTCAAGAGTGAGGGTCAAACTCTACGTTTTGAACAGCCCCTCAACTCCCTTCCTTTGGTCCTCGCTTCGAGCTTCGATCAGCCGATCAGCGCAGAGCACGCCGGAGTCAAGGTCGAAATATTTGTTCAACCCGGCATCGTTGCAGTGCCGACCGACACGAAGCTCGCGGATCCGCGAGCGATCATCGCGCGTCTTGAAGACGAAGCGGGGCGCGTAATCGATTTTCTTACCAGAACCCTCGGGCCTCCGCCTGCGGGCGCGACGTTCCGGATAATCTCCTCTGCCCGCGCCGGCAACCTCGCCCAACCGGGCGTCCTCGTGCTAAACGAGGAAGTGTTCCGCCGCGATACGCTCATCTCCGGCGTCATCGAAGTCCTGGCGGACGCCATCGCGCGGATGTGGATTGATGGGCGCGTGAGGATTCGCGGACAGCAGCCTCGATCAGCCCAGGAGAATCGCGCCGCACTGAAAGCTCGGAGCGGAGCATTCCTGAGCGACTCGCTCCCGCGCTATCTGGCCGCGCTGTATTTCGAGGACCGCTTCGGCAGGGATACGGCGCGCGACCTATTCACGAGCATGCGATGGAGTTACACACCAATAGCGCAATCCGGCCGTGATGCTGAGTTAGGAATACAGACCCCGTTGCTGCCAAACTACTCGGCGGCTGTGTTCAGCAAAGGGCCTCTGGTCTTTCGGCTTCTTGCGGAAACGGCGGGCCGCGACAAGCTCATCGCCGCGGTTAGAACTCTGTTTTCCGGCGCACAAACAAAAATAATTACGACCGAAGACCTGAGGGCGGGTCTGACAAGAGGAGCATCACCCGAAGTAGAAAAGGTGTTTCAGCAATGGATCGATTCGATCGTCGAGCCGGACTTAATTATCGGCTCGCCGCTGCCCACGGAGAGAACGGGAGTTCAAGCCATCAATCTTCGCAACCTTGGCACAGGAGACGTAACTGTCAAAGTGCTTGCCGTTACCGCCTCGGGAAAGCAAGTCACAACGTCGGTAGCCGTACCCTCGGAGAACCTCGCAACCGCCGAGTTACCAACAACCGAGAAAATCCTTTCGGTTGAAGTAGACCCGGAGAAACTGATCATCCAAAGCAACTACGACAACGACGCGAGAGACGGCGATTTAAAGACCACGCGCACTTCGGCTCAGACCCTTCTAAACCACAGTATCGGCGAATTCAACAAGGCGCAATACGCGGAGGCCGAGACAAAGATTAGAGAGGCAGTGCGCTTCGAGCCTCGCAACGCGGTGTTGCACGCCTGGCTTGCTCGGGCGCTTGCGGCGCAAAAGAAAATGGACGATGCCGCCAGCGAAGCAAACGCGGCGATCAAGATCGATCCACCGGCGGGGCCTGCTTTGGCGTGGGCACGAGTGACGCTTGGACAGGTGGCAATGTCGCGCAACCAGGCGGCGGAAGCAGCGCGCCATTTTCATGCTGCCATCGTCGAGGCCGATGAAGCCGCGGCTCAGATTGCCGCTCACGAAGGGTTGATACAGGCTGAGCGGGTCGCGGGCACCGCTCCCCAAGTCGATGAATCGGTGCGAGCCTACATCGCGCAGCTCGACGCGGCGATCAAACAGCCGACATCGGACAAGCTCTTTGCTCTCGCGGTAAAGAACAACTTGAAACGGTTCGTGCAAGGGATCACAGTTTCCCACCCGGCTTCCTGGTCAACGGAGATCCTGCATCTGGAGCAAATCGATGCGAATCGGGTTGCACTGGACGTTGGCTTGAAGGTCAAGGCAGAGGGCAAAGACCAGGCGGGCACCGCGGTGTTCGTCTTGAATCGCGTGGGAAATACGTGGCTCTTGGAAGACGTGCCCCCTTCGCTTTTCAATGTGAAATGACCTTGGAGTGCGCCGCCCTCGAATGTAACGTCGATGATCGTCTATCGGCGGCGCTTTAACTTCTTGGGTGCGGGCGCGAAACTGGTTCGGCTACACGCGATCCAGGTCAAATCCAAAGCGCCGCCAAGGTCTTGACGAATGAAATGCTGACCGAGGGCAGCGCACTCCAAAATGAAGCGAAACACGAGCGCAACATTCCTGATCGTCGGTCTCTTTCTGCTTTTCGTTGCGCTCAACTTTGTATTCTTCGTCGACACTCGCGCGGAGGATGAAGACGAACTCACCGGAGATCGCTCATCCTATCGCTCGACCCCTTACGGTACCCGCGCCTTCTACACGTTGCTGCAAGAAAGCCGCTACAATGTCACCCGCTTCGAGAAGCCGTTCACCGAGCTGAAAGACCAGGAGCCTGGAACGTTGATCGTCATCGCGCCGCCGGACACACGCAATCCGGATGAAGAGGAGCTCAGCGCTTTGAACAAGTGGGTGGAAGCCGGAGGGCTGCTCATCATCATCGACCGGGAGATAAAGGTGAGCATCGGCGATGCAGCCGTGCATACCGAAAACAGCACTTCCAAGTCGGCGGTTCATTCGCTGCAGCCAACTCCGTTTACTCGCGGCGTACAGCGAGTGGGCCTCTCCGAACACGCAACCCGAGTCAAGGTCGACAGCCGCTCCGTCACGTATCATATCGGCGATGATCAGGCCGCGGTTCTCGCAGATGCGCAGGTCAGCAAAGGGCGAGTCGTCCTGCTGACCGATCAGTTTGTGGTCGCCAACAACGGTATATCGCAAGGTGACAATGTAATTCTTGCGCTCAACCTGCTAGCCGGGCATCCGCCCGGAAAGATTGCCTTCGACGAATACCATCACGGCTACGGCGCGTCCTCGACCCCTGGCGGACTGATGTCTTACTTTCGAGGCACGCCGGTACCGTGGATGATGGCCCAGGCCGGGCTTATCGCTGTGCTCGTAGTCTACAGTTACGGCCGGAGGTTCGGACGGCCAATTCCGTTGCGGCAGGAACGACGCACGACTAACCTCGAGTTTGTTTCGTCGATGGCAAACATTACGCGGCTGGCAGAGGCCAGCGACCTGGCGATGGAGAACATCTACTCTGAGTTTCGCAAGCGGCTCTGCCGCGTCGGCGGCGTACCGGCGAAGATCGAAAACGCAAAGCTGGCGGCTGCAGCCGCACGTCGTGCGAAACTTGATGAACGCGAACTGGCCGCTCTACTCTACCGATGCGAAGAGATCGCGCAGGGCGATCAGGTAAGCGAACCTGAACTGCTAAAGCTGGTCACGCGGATCCGGTGGATTGAAGCGGACCTCGGCTCCTAGTGGCCTGTAACAGAGACTTCGCTACTGATGGTCCGACAAGCTGCCAGCTTGTCGAGGATCGGGGCACCGCTAGCAATGGGCACGACAAGCTGGCAGCTCGTCGAGGATCGGGGCACCGTTATCAATGGGCACGACAAGCTGGCAGCTCGTCGGACCAGGCTCGACAGGCTAGCAGCTCGTCGAGGATCGGGCACCGTTATCAATGGGCACGACAAGCTGGCAGCTCGTCGGACCAGGCTCGAC
>CAZOOE010000505.1:0-5052 GCA_964581275.1 uncultured Clostridia bacterium | reverse complement strand
TTTAAAATACTCCGGGGTCTTTTTAAAACGAGGGGATTATCCAGTAACGAGGAGGGGGTTTGTAAAGACGGGGGCGATAGTTGAACGTCGGATTTACGTATTCGCGGGATTCGATCATCTCGCGCGGAGTCTCAGCATAGAACGCTTCGTTGGAGTCCCACAATGAAGATGCGCCCAGGCGGACGAAATAGGGCGCTGCGGCAAGGGCCAGGGTGACTATCAACACCCACTGCGTGCGGGTTAGCGAACTTTTCATTGAGAGTGAAGGTAAGTATCACACGGAGTGGCAAAGAGCAAAGGCCGCAGCTTGCCATTTTGCTCTTCCCGTCTTACTGGATGTTGAGGCTTACAACGATGGGTTCCCTTGTCCGCACGACTTTCAAGGTGACGGCGCCATGCTGGGCCGAGAGGAAGGCCTGGAGTTGAGCCACGCTCAGCAGCACCCGCTCCTGCGTGCCGATTATCACGTCGCCCGCCTTTAGGCCAGAGCGCTCCGCAGGGCTGTCTTTGACAACGGTCGAGACAAGAACCCCGCCTCTCGACTGAAGGATTGCGGCGAGCTGTGGCGTTATCTCGCGCGCAGTGAATCCCGCCTGGAAGCTGATGTCTGAACCACTTGTCAAGGCCGGTCCCGGGTAATCCGGTCCGGAGGTACGGGATCTGGGTGGCGGACCGGTGTTCTCCGGTCCCATCGCTCGAAGGCTATCGAAAATCTGCCGGATCTCGATCTCCAATTCGCGAACAGCTTCTTGTGTTTCTCTTGTTGGTGGACCCTTCAGGTATTGCTGGAAGCGCGGTTTAAGCTCCTCGAGCCGCTTTTCTAACTGGTCGCGCTGGGAGAGTTCGGGGTGCAGGTTCTGATCGAACAGAGCGACCGGGCTTGGGGACTCGGTGAACGGCCTGGGAGCCAACACCGCCGTGATCTCTACAGGTTGACGATCCCTGATCGCCCGCAATCTGACCGGCTGTCCGGCGGGCAAAGGCGAGAGAAAAGCTCTGAGATCTGCAGTTCCTGCGATATCAAAATCGTCCACCCGGGTGATGACATCACCTTGCAGGAGGCCGGCTTGGCCCGCGGCGCTTTCGGGCGGGACGAGACGCACAATTACACCAGCCTTGCGCGGCAGGCCCGTAGCGCCGAAGTCCGCGTCTGAAAGCTCGGCAACGCTATCGCCCCTCACACCGAGCCATCCTGCAGGGACATTGTCCTTTTTCTCGATCACACGCTTGGCGATCGTGTCTCGAATGAACTCAATTAGGTAGAGATAAGCTCGCCCGAATCCTGCATATTGTGCGATGCCTACAACCTGATTGTCAGGAGTAACGACTACACTACTATCACTCCGAGCTAGCAGGCTGTCGGATCGCAACGTCAACGCCCCGCGCGCTCTCGAGTAGAGGCTGTCGACCAGCACATGACCTTGAGAGACGGTGATCGACGGCGACAGGTAGATTCTATCCATCGCCGGTTTGCGCACGACATCGCTGCTCAGTATGTTCACTGCTGCGCCGTTCGACAGGCTGCTCTTGTCGGCGATCTTCGGCGCGGTGGATTTGAGAAGTGCTACCTCGAGCACCGCAAACCCGGTGGCCAGATCAACCCCGACCAACTTAGCTGATAGGGTTGTTCCGTCGGCGGTTGTGACTGTTAGCCTGTGCTCCTTGTCCTGGGGGTCCAGATTTGCGAGCCGTGTGACGACATGACGCTGGTCGTCAACTATGATGCCGGTCGTAATGTTGTAGATATAAGGCGGGGCCGTTCCTGCGACGCCGACCCTCAACTTCTGTTGTGCACGCATTACTTCGACCATCTTTTGAAGGTCGATAGTGTGAACGACAGAGACCGCCCAGGGCACATTTGTCTGATTGGCCACCGGCTGGGGAGGCTGCGGTGTTTGCGCCTGCGCGGTTGACGCACAAATCAAAACGATGATTACTGCTGCACTTCTGCTCATGAAGACTGTTTTCCTCTGCCTACGCCGATTCAAAAAGAAGTACCGACAGTTCGGACGGTTCGTTGGCCTGCACTTACATACAGGAGTGGTTGCGCTCCAACACTCACCGTGGGCACCTGAACATCCATATCTCCGTTAGGGCCTCGTACCAGGACGACCCCTCCATCCTCGGCCGTAAAAGAGCCGGGCGGTATGACCTTGCCTAGGGCGAGGTCACTTCGTTTCGGTTTGAGGTTCGACGGTGTGGCCGTGGATACTAAAACGGGTTGCTGCTCCTTTTGAAGGGGCTTCACACCTTCGCGCGGCGGTGTGGCATCAGCCTTTTCGGGTGGCGCCAACGGGTGGCTTATACGCGCCCCACTTTCTGCGGTCCCGCCCGTGTTATCCGAAAACATACCGGCGTACTGCGCTACAAAGATCATGACAACCAACCCCGCGGTTGCCGCTCCAAGGCGAACGTAGCCGGGGGTGCCGAGCCACCGGAACGAGTGCCGAGCCTTCACTTCCGCGAGCCGTGCATTCAGCACGGCGTCAAAGTTAATCGGCGCGCTGATGCGGGTACCACCTGCAACCAGTTTTCTGAGCGCCATTCGCTCGGTTGCAAACCGTTCGCAATCACTGCACCGGCCAATGTGCTCGTTCACTTCGAACGAAAGCAGATCAGCCCTATCGGCCTCATCGATGCGTTCCTTGATGTACTCACAACCGTTCATGTTTCACCCGTTTTCAGATGTAGGCGCTCAGTTTCTCCTTAAGGAGATTACGCGCCCGGTTAATTCGAGACTTTACCGTACCCTCGGATAATTTCAACGTATCTGCTATCTGGTCGTAGCTTAGTCCTTCAACGTCTCGCAGGACGATCGCGGCTCGATACTTCTGGGGCAACGAAGTGATCGCGCGGGCAACTGCACGTCGGCGCTCGTTCTGGATCAACGTCTCGTCCTGAAGGATGTTCAGGTCAGGCGGATCAATCTCGATAGCTTCACCGTCGTCGTTGGTGAAGGGCGAGAACAGTGAGACAGTTTTCCGTCGTTTGCGTCTTCTAAGCTCGCTAATCGCCAGGTTTGTCGCGATTCGATAAATATAGGTCGAAAAGCTGTAATTCGCCTGGTAGCGCGACGCACTCGTGTAAACGCGTATGAAAGTTTCTTGGGCCAGCTCCACGGACCTGTCGTAATCGTCAAGCATTCGGTAAACGAAATTGGTTATCGGATTGCGGTACCGGCGCACTATCTCCTGAAACGCGACTTCATCGCCGTCGCGAATTGCGGCTAGCAGTTCGTGGTCACTGACTGCTTCTACCGACCGGCCGCCGCCTATTTCAATCGCTTGCGCCTGATGAGTGACTGCTGCCATTCGGCCGGTATCTTCCTCTTGTGGTTTCTTACGGCTTCATAATTATACCCAGATAGATCACGTCTGAGTAGGCACAAAGTTCCGAAAATGTTCGCATTAAGAACATTTGGAGGCCCCAGTTCGCTCGTCCCATTAGTTGACAACGGACTTGGCAACTATATAATGAGTATCTTTTGCGCAAAGCTGATTTCTTTGTGAGTATTGTAGTAAGGGCAAGCTGCGCGCGAACCCTGGCTTGATCCAGATTGCGGGATGAACATAGTAGTAGCTCAGATCAGCGAGGATGAAGGACTGAGCGTCCACCATCTTTACCCGGAGGGAGAACTCGCTCTCGGAGGCGGAGAGGGGCATCTGGTTGGGCAATGCGAGCTTAGTCTGAGGGCCACCCGAGCCGACGACAAGGTGGAGCTGATCGGAAGCGTGAGAGTGGTCGTTGAGTTTGAATGCGATCGCTGCCTGACCCTATTGACCGTGCCGGTTGATGAATCGTTTGACCTGTTGTACCTACCGCCTCTCGGAACAGGCGACGAGCACGAACTGGCTGAGAACGATCTCTCGCTGGGCTTCTATCAGGATGGGGTCATTAACATCGATGACCTCGCCCGAGAACAGATTGAACTCGCCCTGCCGATGGGTCGATTGTGCACTGAAGATTGCCGTGGGCTCTGCCCGGAGTGCGGCACGAATTTGAACCTCAGCCAATGCGCCTGCAGCGAACAGCAAATTGATGTACGTTGGGCCGCACTTAAGGAATTGAAATCTAAACTGAACTGATATCCAGGAGTACATAATGCCAAATCCGAAACGGAAACATTCGAAGTCGCGCACCGGCAAACGTAGGGCGCACGATCATCTGACACCGCCTGCGGTGGGAAGCTGCCCTCATTGCGGAGAGCCTCGCCCGCCCCACCGCGTGTGCCCAAAGTGTGGTTTCTACCGTGGGCGAATCGCCATCGAGATGAAAGAAGAAGAATAGGAGACTTGCCGATTTCCGAAATTCAGGTTGCCGAGGGAAATGAACGCGCAATTCGGCGATCGAGATCGACAATCAGCAATCCCAGGGGCCTATGCTTAAGATCGCTGTGGACGCAATGGGTGGCGACTATGCTCCCGCGAGCGAGGTCGAGGGGGCCATTGTGGCTGCCCGGGATCTCGGTGTCGGGGTCATCCTAGTCGGGCGATCCGAGCAGATTCAAGCCGAACTCGATAAGCATCGCAGGAGCCGTGCCCTTGGTGGCGCGCCCCGATCCTGGCGAAGCTCGAGCATCGAGATCGTGGATGCCAAAGAAGTCATCACGATGGACGACCCGGTAGCGGTCGCGGTTCGGCGAAAGAAGAACAGTTCGATCCGCGTTGCCGCCAAGCTAGTCCGCGACGGACAAGCTCAAGCATTGGTGAGCGCCGGTAACACTGGGGCGGTGATGATGACCTCGAAGCTGGTCATCGGCGCACTTCCGAAAGTTGATCGCCCCGCCCTAGCGGCGGTGCTCCCGACCTTGACCGGGCAAGGGACGGTCATTCTCGATGTTGGTGCAAATGCCGAATGCAAACCGGCGCACCTATACGACTTTGCGGTCATGGGCTCGCTTTACTCGAGTGTGGTTGTCGGTGTCAGCAACCCGCGAGTCGGCTTGCTTTCGATCGGTGAAGAAGAAATAAAAGGCAACGACCTAACCAAAGAAGCCTTCAAGCTGCTCAAGAATTCGTCACTCAACTTTGTCGGTAACGTCGAAGGCCGGGA
>CAZOOE010000504.1:0-5053 GCA_964581275.1 uncultured Clostridia bacterium | reverse complement strand
GGGCGGCGTCCAGGGCGGGCGTGCTGTCAAACGATTGCGCCCGGTGAGGGCCATCGGGTTTCACGTGCTAGGGGTAATGTTATGCCCCTTTGCGGCATCTTTCGCGATCTTAGTGGCGCGAAGGGGGCGGCGATCCATCGAGCCGTCCTCGTCGCTGGCGCGTTTGTAACAGCACAAGCCCTCGGGTGCGGCGCAGAGGCTCACCCGGCGAGGGAGGTCGACACCGCGACGGCGGCCCGCCCCAACGCGTCTACGGCAGAAGGGCCCCGGAGCGCCGGCCCACCGGCCGGCGAGGCCCCCGGGGGGGAAGTGGGGGGCGGGGGAATAGTGACTGGTACGGCAAAGCACAGACGGGTCCGGAACGAAATCAAGAGTGCGGCGCTGGCGATTGGCTTTCGGCCGGTTGGTCTGATTGAATCTCCGATTCTTGGAGCAGAAGGCAATCGCGAGTTTCTCATGCATCTCAAGCCTGCTTCCGAGAACGAGGCCAGCATCAGCCTCCTTGACGAGCGGATCGATTTACTTACCAGTTGATCGAGTATGTCTCAGATTTTTGCGAATTGACCCTGACCCTGTTCTCATACACACACCGTGAGATTCCATTTCAAAACGTGAGCAACATTAAAGACAGTCCGACGCACAGAAACTAATCCAGAACCTTGTCTGCTGAAATACGATGCTATAGATTAACCTGGCGCCAGATCATGCGAGCCACGTTCACCCATCTGATAGGTCCACAAAAAGGACAACGCGAAAAGTTCGACGCCGAGAGAATCTCGGTTGGGCGCGCGGCGAACAACATGCTCTGCCTCGGGGACGGTGCGCGGCGCGTGTCGTCTCATCACGCCGAGGTCACTCAGGATGGCGATCAATTTGTGCTGCGTGATCTGGGCTCGACCAATGGAACGATAATCAACGGCCGCCGTGTGGTGGTCAGCGAACTGGCGAACGATGACCTGATCGAATTCGGCGTTGGCGGGCCGCTGGTTAGATTCGGTGTCGAGCCCGAAAACGAAGATCAGGTTGAAACCGCCAGCAAAGATCGACGCGAGTCCGATCGTTTTGGTTCGGGCTCAGGCGCTTCCGAGAAGGCTATCGGGCATCTGGCAGTAGACGGTTTGAAAAACAACGCGAGGCTCATCGCAGCGCTCGCAGCGGCTATGCTGTTGGGTGGTGTGGGCGGCATCGTTGCGTCTTCCAGGCTGCGCGCGCCCGATTCGGAGTCGATGAGTTTCGCGGAAATCGCGGAACTGAACATCCCCAAAGTCGTGCTGATTCGAGCCGAGTTTGAGCTGCTGGATTCGAGCGGCCAGGTGACGACCACCGAAGCGCGAACCGGATCGGGCTTTATCATATCGGAAAGCGGATTAATCGTTACAAATCGGCATCTTATCTTCGACTGGGAGTACAACGCACCCCCGCCCGGAAGCAGCGGCCGACTAACAAGGATCGAAGCGATCCTGCCGCATCACACATTCGAAGACGCGCTCCAGGCGGAAGTCTACAGACTCGGTCCAGATAAGGCTGTCGACGTGGCTGTCCTGAGAATCAACTCACCCGACCTGCAGTTTGTGCGCGCAGTCGAGGCCGACCTTGGACGCACAAATCCAGGCGACGAAGTTGTTATTATCGGCTACCCTCTTGGGCTGGATTTGTTGCAGTGGACCAAAGACACCACGGCCGATCCGTCGCTTTCAACCGGCATCGTAAGCCGCGTGGGGCACGACTTTATTCAACTCAACCTGCGCGCTTATCATGGCAACAGCGGAGGTCCGGTGCTAAATCGAAAGGGTGAGGTGATTGGAATTCTGACCGCGAACTTCGCCAGCGCGCAGGACATCGCGCTGTGCACACCCATAAACGCCGCGCTCGGACTGGTGAAAAGCGAGCTTGGCTCACTGCGAGCGGAGGCATCCGTGCCTGCTCTGTGGTGGCACACGGAGATATTCCTCTTCTCGCGCGTTCATCAGCAGGCAAGGATGCCTCCACTCCCAGGTCATCAAAACGAAAGGTACTGAATCGTGTCAGATCAACCGCAACGTACTCGGGAGCGAAAAACATATGAGAAATTTCAACCGCCCAAGCGGGTGCTGTTAGGGCCCGGACCGAGTCCAGTTGAAGATCGCGTGCTCGCCGCGATGTCCGCGCCGGTTCTGGGCCATCTCGATCCGCTCTTCCTCCGCTGCATGGACGAGATTCAAGAGATGCTGCGCTATGTGTTTGAGACCGGCAACCGCGTCACGGTTCCCATCTCGGCAACCGGAAGCGCGGGCATGGAAGCTGCCTTGGTCAATATCATCGAGCCCGGTGATGAAGTGGTTGTCTGTATACACGGAGTCTTCGGCGAACGGATGCTTGACATCATCGAGCGCGCCGGGGGTAACCCGGTGATCGTGCGCGCGGAGTGGGGCCACGCCATTAACCGCAAGGATATCGAGGCCGCGCTTGACTCCTCGAGTCCGCGGGCGCTGGCCATCGTTCACGCTGAGACTTCAACCGGCGTGCTCCAAGATCTGACCGGATTGGCCGAGCTTGTTCACGCCAAGGGAGCATTGCTCATCGTCGACGCGGTGACGTCGCTCGGCGGGCATCCTGTCGGCGTTGATTGCAACGGCATCGATGCTTGTTACTCTGGCACACAGAAGTGCCTGGGCGCTCCTCCGGGGCTCTCGCCGATAACGTTCTCTGAGCGAGCCCTCGAGCGGGTACGCGCCAGAAAGTCAAAGGTTCACAGCTGGTATCTCGACATGACGATGGTCGAGAAGTACTGGGGCAGCGATCGGACCTATCATCACACAGCGCCGATATCCATGAGCTACGCCTTGCGCGAAGCGCTGCGGATCGTGTGCGACGAAGGTCTCGAAGCGCGATGGCGGCGGCATGAGCTCAATCATCGGGCGCTTGTTGCGGGCGTGGAGGCCATGGGGCTCGCGATGAATGTCGCACCCGAACACCGCTTGTGGAGCTTGAACGCGGTTCGTGTGCCCGAAGGCGTGGACGACGCTGGTATTCGAGGGCGTTTGTTGAACGACTCAAACATCGAGATCGGCGGCGGGCTTGGGCCGCTGAAAGGAAAGATCTGGCGCATTGGTCTGATGGGTTCCGGAAGCTCGCGCGATAACGTGCTGCTGGTCCTTGAGGCGTTGCGCGGTGCACTGAAGGCTGAGGGGTTCGAGTGTCCATCGGGTGTAGAAGCCGCAAGAGGGGTCAGCTGATATTGGAAGCTTCTTATGGTCGAGTTTTGCGTTCTTGCTTTTCGATTGCCCTGCGCGCATACGGCTGGGCTGACCCTGCGCTGGTTTCGTCGCGCTATCCTAGAAAGCCCAGATTCTCAAATCGGTCGCCGAGAACTGTTTGCGTATCGGCTCCAGGCCAGCGGTCCAGCACGGTCGAATACATCGACCGATAATCAGCGCTGAATTTCAAATTCCCGTCGGCGTCGAGATCGGACGCAAGGGAGGGCTGCTGCCCAAGCTAAAGCTTGTACTCTGAACTCATCTCAAACCGGGCCCTGCCTTGTCGAAGCATATCCGCCGACGCTGAGTTTGGAGGAACAAAGACGATCGCGATCTTCGCGCTCGACGCGTCGCATGGTATCGTGTCAGAGCTATCGAGCTTCAGGTTTCGGCCGTCGATTCCGGGTTTGGTACCCTGTAAGCTGTCGAATCGTAAAGGCTCAGCGCGACTGGAGCGATGAGATGACCGACGCAAATAGACGCCAGCGAGGTGATGACAGCGGACAGCATCCGGTGACGCTACCACCCACTCTATTCCTCAGCCGCAAGCTCTTGTTCAATCGCGAGGCAAGCTGGCTCGAGTTCAATCGACGCGTGTTGGAAGAAGCAATCAATCAATCCCAGCCGCTCCTCGAACGCGTCAAGTTCATGTCCATCTTTTCTTCCAACCTCGACGAATTCTTCATGATTAGAGTGTCCGGTCTGAAGGAGCAGATCGACGAAGGTGTCACCGATTTGTCGCTCGATGGACTCACGCCTGTGGCGCAGCTCAAGCTGATCAACGAGAGAATACGGCCCATGCTTGGGCAGCAGGTCGCCTGCTTTAAAGACGACCTGCTTCCCGCGCTCTCTTCGCACGGCATCGTAATAACTCCGTACCGAGCGCTATCGGACCGCGAGCGGCGCACGCTTGGCACCTACTTCAGGGAGAATGTGTTCCCGGTGCTCACTCCGCAGGCGGTCGACCCCAGCCATCCGTTCCCATACATATCGAATCTCAGTCTCAACCTCGGAGTTATGATCGAACCGAACGGCGACGCGGACTCGACGTCGAACGACGGACCGCCTCGATTCGCGCGGGTAAAGGTCCCGCCCCTCGTTCCGCGCCTCGTGCCGATCGGAGGCGGGCAAAACACCGAGTTCCTATTCCTCGAGGAGCTCATCGCCGCCAACATAGATGTCCTGTTCCCGGGGATGCGACCAACCGAAATGCATCCTTTCAGGGTGACCCGCGATGCGGACATAGAGATCCGCGAGGATGAGGCAAATGACCTTTTGCAAGCGGTCGAGCGAGAACTGCGCAAGCGACGATTCGGGACCGCGGTTCGGCTGGAAGTCGCCGCGTCGATGCCCGGCGAGATGGTGCGATATTTGGCAAGCTCGCTCCGGCTGAACGCCGATGACGTCTACACCATCGACGGGCCGCTCAATATGCCGGACCTGATGGCTCTCTACAAGCTCGATCAGGCTTCCCTGAAGGACAAACCGCTGGTTCCCGCGGTCGCCCCCGCGTTCAGAACAGAGGAGCCGATGTTCGATGTCATCAAGCGGCACGATGTGCTTGTTCATCATCCTTACAACTCTTTCGCGTCGGTGGTTGACTTCATTACCACCGCCGCAAACGACCCAGACGTGATGGCCATCAAAATGACGCTCTACCGAACCGGACCGGACTCGCCGGTTGTGAAAGCGCTTATGGAAGCCAGCGAAAAGGGCAAGCAGGTTGCGGTACTCGTCGAGTTGAAGGCGCGCTTTGACGAAGAGAGCAACATCGAGTGGGCCAGGCGGTTGGAGCGCGTCGGCGTTCACGTAGTCTA
>CAZOOE010000503.1:0-5072 GCA_964581275.1 uncultured Clostridia bacterium | reverse complement strand
CTCACACAAAGAACGTTAATTTGAAGTTTTCTTGACTTTCGAAGAATTGTTTAGAAACTACCCTTCGAAGTACAGCAGATGACGCTAGTTCCGTTCGCTTGGGGTAGTGGGGGATTAGCAAAGCGCATGGCTCATATGTTTTGCAAGGCGATGATACGTCTGCCAATCCGGTTTCAACGAGATGTGTTTGTTAGCACGATTCGATGCATCTTAAGGAAGCGGGAGGCGGTCCGCGTCTACCAATGATGACAAAGCGCGGTTTGTTGACGACCGCTCTGAATTCCTATAACGAGATCTCCGGCTGTTGCTCGGACTCGCACTGTCAATAAGTATTGTCGCCTCTCAGCATCACCGGCAGAGTCTTGAGCATGATTTTCAGATCCAGCCACGGGGACCAGTTCTCAATATAAAACACATCCAATCGAACCATCTCCTCGAAGTGCAGCCGGTTTCGTCCGCTCACTTGCCATAAGCCGGTTATGCCAGGACGCACGTGGAAGCGTGTCCGATGCCAGTCTTTGTAATGGCGAACCTCATATGGAATCGGAGGACGAGGGCCGACTATGCTCATTTGTCCCAGCAGGACGTTGACCATCTGCGGCAGCTCGTCGAATGAATAGCGCCTCATCCAACTCCCGATCCTGGTCAGTCGCGGATCGTCTTTCACTTTACCGTAAATGGGTTCGTCTGGCGTTCCTTGATTTGCGTCTTCCCCGTTGATGGTTCGGCGCATCAACTCTCGATGCGCCTGATCATCCACTCCTTCCATCATCGAGCGGAATTTGATCATCAGGAAGACGTTGCCATCCATCCCCACGCGCTCCTGCTTCAGAAACACCGGCCCCCGCGATTCCATCTTGATCAAGATCGCGAGGGCGACCCAGAACGGCCAGGTGACCGACAGCAACCCAATCGACACGATCACGTCCATACCTCGCTTCAGTGCTCGCTGAGAACCTCGGAGCCCTTCCTCGTAGAGCTTGATCATCGGCAGCGAGCCGATCGTTGCAATCTCAGTCTTTCCGGGCAGACAATCCAAAAGATTTGGTATGACTCGGTATTTGATGTGATGGTCGCGGCCGCATTCCATCATCACCTCGAACATCTTGCGCGGATTGATGCGCGCGTCTGTGATCAACACCTCTTCGACACTGTATCGCTTAACGAGCTCAGGTAGATCGTCAAATCCGCCAAGCATTCGCACACCGTTGCTGGTAAGCCCTGCCGAGTCCTCGTTGACGCGTCCCCTCACCGCTCCGACCAGCTTGTAGCCGAGCCGCCGCTTCGCAGAAATCTCCGATACACACACCTGGGCCATTTCACCACATCCGACGACTATCGTCGGAATCAGGTTTCGCTCATTCGACCGGAGGAGAATCTGGACCACACGCACAACCGACCTCACGACAAAGAAAACGGCGATCGCGATTAGCCAGTCGTACACGAACACGAGCCGCGAATAGGAGAAGTCGAGCGAAACAAAATGGCCGTCTCGATAGGAGAACCCCTGGCGAAACAAGAACGCGATCAGGACCAGCACCAGCGATGCGAGCGTCGATGCGCTCACGATTCTCACAAAGTCGTTGCCAAACGAGAACTCGCCTCGCAGTCGATACAACCCGTACCGCCGCAGCACGTACACCTTCACCAGAGGAACGAAAAAAAGAAAACTTAGATAGGGTTCGAAGTCATTTACCACGCCCACCGGCCAGAACGATTTGCGAGGTCGCCACAAAAACATATCGGTGTGCTGGCGAAGCTTGTAAGAGACAATAAACACCGCGAGGGACAGGGCGAAATCGACGACGACCAGCGCTGTCACCGGTAAGGCATACGCAAGCGCGCCTCGCTTGCGGACTTCAGACTTGATCGCATGTTCGGCTACCGCAGCTGCGCGTTCAGACATTTTGGCTTATCCGATTTCGGGAGAGATAAAGGCTGAGCGCGTAGAGCATCCAAGCTTGCGCCCAGCGCATGTATGAAGTTTTGATTGTGTAGAAGCGATGTCTTTGAAAATAAAAGAAACCCTTTGGATCTTGAAGCGTGTCGATGGTCCATCTCACGACCCGGCCGGCCATCGCTTTGGCGTTAGGCGTCAGATCTGTCATTTCAACGAACGTTATCACACCCTGCGCTGCACTGTGGACATCGTGAGGATGCAGCCGGTCATGATAGTACCCGGGTGTGCCGTCCGCAAGAAAGAATCGCTTCTCGTAGAACTGGTACCCGGCATTAAGCGCCGTCCTCCAGTCACTTGCATCGAGATACTCGATCAAATGCTTGATTGACACGAGTGCAAATCCTGTGTGGAAGCTGTCGATCCACGCCTGCGACTCAGCCTCACCATAAAGCCATGAGCCGTCTCTACGTTGCCGCGAAAGTGTGAACCGAGCCGCTTGCCGAGCCGCTTCACAGTACTCGTCAACGCCGGTCTTTGTCCACGTGCGTGCCAGCAGTTCAGCAGCGAGCAGGTTGACGTTATGAACCCTTGATTGATCGAGCGGCGTATAGCTGAAACAGTCACCATCACGATCCCGAGTTCGATTCAGACATTCAAGTAAGAAGCGGCAGCAACTCTTCGCTGTTTCAAGAACGGACTCGCTGCCGGTTCTTTCATACCAATCGAGATAGGCGTGAGCAGCAAACACCGTGCAGACCGCGTTGGGCGTGCCGCGAGGCGCGAAGAAGGCACGTGACTGCCAATCGAAGTTGTATCCCCAGCAGGCCTCGACATAGTTCGCGTTGCGAAGCGAGGCCAGGTGGCTCATCAACACCGTGAAATCAGATTCTACGTTGTCGAGAACGCGCCCGAGCGTGTCCGCGGTTCGCTCTGGACGGTCGTCGTTGATGTTCGCCAGTAGCGCAAACGCGCGTGCAGCCACCGCAACTCCTTTCGGGTTTAGCTCTTTCTTAATGCCGAGAATCGGGCGCAGGTTGATCGGGCTGCGCTTTACGAACTGAGTCAAAGCAGTCCTGGCGGATTTGTTATTGAACGGAAACAACCTAGCGAGAGGACTGTTCAATCCATCGTAGGGGTCGTAGCCAACCCAAGATTCGCCTCGGCAGTAGCGAATGAGTCTTAATAAGGCCTGCTCGCAATCCACATTCATTTAAGCTGAGCCGCCTTTGCTCGTCGTTCTCCCGATATCGGCATTTCGGCGGCACATATGGCTGTACAGATTCAACCCCTCGACGTTTGACACATTCCAATGCGCTCCCAGTCTCTAGATGCGGAGATAACCACTGCAGCCCAGCGCTCCCCAAATGTTGCCGCGAATTCGCTTTCACTCCACTTGAAATGGAATGCTTACGTCGATCGTTTGAGGCCGAAGACACTGCTGATTGTTACACGCTTGAACCGTCAGTTTTCCTTTGAGCATCTGCGCCCCAGCCGCCAGTGACGGAAGTGCGCGCGCCATCAGTTTCAAGACCGCTTTCCCTTCAAACACAGAAAGCGGCTTTGGGGAGAACTCAAATTTCTGCAGCTTTGCTTTCGGATAGATGACCGGCGTCGTAGAGAGGCCGGCTGTCCGGTCAATTTTGAGTGCGGTGGGGATAAGGTATTTTTCAGCGGGCCGGTTTGAGTTAATGTGATAGCCTTCTTCTACCTCGATTGTCACTGCGACTTGAACGGCCCCACCACGCTTGACCTTATAGACCGGTTCCCCCGCAGTCACTTTAACTACCTTCGCCGAACCTTGCGCCATCGCCGACAGGCTTGGTGTTCCAACGAGAGTAAGCAGCAAAAGTAATCTGACTGGCTTCATCACGAACCTCCTGATTTCTCAGCCATAGCCCAACCTTGGCAGTTCATCGTCACGCGAAGGCCGAGTTCAAATCGACAGTCACCGGTGCTCCGATTCTCGCTGATTCGACGGCGGCAAAGGATGTCAGCGTGGTCGCAATCAATGACTCTAGTTCGATCGGAGCGTCAGAGTGGCCACGTGCAGCTTCAAGAAACGCAGCGACCTCCGCGGCGTGACCCTTGTCCTGCCTGCTTCTTCCTAGCTTGGTTGTCTTTCTATCACGAACAAACGCGGCGGTTCTGAAGTCATCAATTGTCGCGACGCTGCCATCACATAGTATCTCTATGCGCTCCTTGGCCACTGACGGGTCCCCGTTCGCAGCATAGATTATTGACGCAATAGAGCCATCGGTCATACTCATCGAGATCACGGTGCTGTCATCGATCGTGCCGGCAACCTGAGTTTGAGGGACGCCCTCGGCGGTCACTCGCACCGGCAACGCACCGGTAAGATGCTGCACGAAGTCGATGAAGTGGCAGGCCTCACCTATGATGCGTCCTCCGCCTTCGACAGAGTCGTGAGCCCAGTGATCGCGTGGAAGCCGACCCGCATTCACCCGGTAGACGATAGTAATCGGCGCCGCACGCTCCCCAAACAGCGTCTTGACCTCATTAGCGACCGGGGCGAACCTACGATTGTAGCCGACCATCAACAACCCGTTCGATTCGCGCGCCGCCGCGACTACTTCGCGAAGGCCTGCCAAGTTGACGGCGAGCGGTTTCTCGACGAAAACGTGCTTACCGAGCGCGAGTGCCTCCGCCGCAAGTTGCGAATGCGAATCGTGCCGAGTTGCGACAAAGACAATCTGAGACTTTTCGTCGCGAAGGACTTCCTGATAGTCGGTTGTCGAATAGGAGAAGCCGAACTGGTCAGCCGCATCCTTCGCGCTGAGACCAGTCGCGGTGCTGACCCCTAACAGCTGCACCTTCGGCGCTCGCTTGACGATTGGCAGCAACACGCCGCGAACGAAGTTGCCAGCGCCGATGAAGCTTATTCCAAGCTCGTCTCTTGCCACCGCGGTTGATCCGACTCCCCTACCAAGCCAGGCTGTGTGTTGCTCAGCGCTCGGGTATTCGAGCACTACTCCGCAAAATCGCTGGCTGCGGTTTAGTATCAGTTCATAGGCCTCGGTCGCGTTCGCAATCGGAAAGCGCTGCGTCGTAAGCAGCTCGGTGTTGATTCTTCCTTCGGAAACAAGTTGAAGGAACGCCTCCATATTGCGTTTCTCGGTCCATCGCACATAGCCGATCGCGTAGTCGCTTCGCC
>CAZOOE010000502.1:0-5072 GCA_964581275.1 uncultured Clostridia bacterium | reverse complement strand
AAGAGGTTTACCCAATTGAAAAGGTGCACTTTGAGCTTCTGCTCCTTGTTAACCCCGGTTTTGCCGTGTCGACCCGCGATGCTTACGAAAAACTTTCGCGGTTGACAAGGCCAGAGGCGGCTTCTAATATACCTTTTACTTTACTGGCCGCTAAAGGCATCAGTGGGCTACCGCTTGTGGCAAAAAACGATCTGGAAGAGATCGTGCTGGCCGCGCACCCAGAAATAGCGGAAGTCAAACGCTGGGTCCTACGCCTAGGCGCAAGACACGCTCTGATGTCCGGCAGCGGCGCAACTGTCTTTGGGGTCTTTGATAATTCGCAGATGACCGAGCGAGCCGCATCGATGCTGCACGCCGCCGGCTATTGGGCGCAGCGCGCAAGTACCGTTGATGCTCGCGAGTATCAGGCCACGATCTTCCAGTAAGCGACCCGCTTTTCGGGAGGCGAAGGCTTCCCCGAATATCCATAGCGGGTTGGTATAATCGTTAACACGGTTGGATTCCTACCCTTGTCAGCTTAATCACTGGGGAGTCGCCAAGCGGTAAGGCAGCGGCCTTTGGAGCCGCCATTCGGAGGTTCGAATCCTCCCTCCCCAGCCAATGCAGTAGGCAGAAGGCAGTAGGCAGCGAGCAGTCGGTGCCTAGGGCCTACTGCTTTCTGCCTACTGTTCTTGGAGGCAGTGTGAACATAAAAGTCTTTTCAGGAAACGCGAACCGGCCGCTCGCTGAAGAGATTTGCCATCACCTGGATATCGAGATCGGCGAGGCTAACGTTGGGCGCTTCTCAGACGGCGAGTTCAACTTTCAGATCGCTGAGAACGTGCGCGGTGAAGATTGCTTCATCGTTCAGCCGACCTGCCCGCCGGTCGATACGAATACGATGGAGCTGCTGATTATGCTCGACGCGTTCAGGCGCTCGTCGGCAAAGCGCATCACCGCGGTGATCCCGTATTACGGTTACGCGCGCAAGGATCGCAAGGACCGGCCCCGAGTTCCGATATCGTCAAAGCTCGTAGCCAATCTGATAAGCGGAGCCGGCGCGGACCGGGTGCTGCTGTTCGATCTGCACGCCGGTCAGATTCAAGGGTTTTTTGACATACCCGCAGACCACTTGTTCGCGGCGCCGGTGTTGGTCGGGCACTTCCAGGCGCTGAACCTGCCGAACCTGACGGTGGTCGCGCCAGATGCCGGAGGCGTCGAACGAGCCCGCGCATATGCGAAGCGTCTGGACGCCGAGCTGGCAATTATCGATAAGCGCCGTGACTCGGAGCGGCTTGGAGAAGTTGAAGTGCTCCACGTGGTGGGCGATGTCGAGGGACGAACCGCCCTGATCGTCGATGATATGGTCGACACCGCTGGAACGCTGGTGAAGGCTGCCGAAGCGCTTATGCAAAACGGCGCAAAGTCCGTGCTGGCTTCGGCTACCCACGCGGTCCTCAGCGGACCGGCGGTTCGGAGAATCGAGGGATCGCCGATCGAGCAACTGGTCGTGACTAACACCATCCCGGACGGCAACGCTTGCGGGTCGTCGAAGATCAAGTGTTTGAGTGTGGCGGGGCTTCTGGCTGAAGCTATTCTGTCGATACACGACGAGACATCGGTGAGCAGGTTGTTTATTTGAGAATGACATAGCATAGACTTTAGTCTGTGCCAGGTTAATCACCGGACACCGACTAAAGTCTATGCTGCATTTGTGGAGTCGTTAAGAAAATGATCAAGGACATAACAATCAATGCGAGCACCCGCGAGGGAAGGGGCAAGGGCCCGACTCGCCGGCTGCGCGCCCAGGGGATGATCCCGGCGGCGGTCTACGGGGAAGGCGGAGACGCGGTCGCGGTCGCGGTGAGCGCCAAAGAGATCGCCACAATACTCCGCTCGGGTACGGGTCACAACACCATCTTCAAGCTTGCGCTTCCGCAAAGCGACGCCGAGCCGGCCAATGTGATTATCAAGGACTATCAAGTCGATCCGGTCAAGGGACGTTTGCTGCACGCGGATCTATTGCGGCTGTCGATGACCACCTTGACGCGTGTGAGCGTCTCGATCGAACCATTCGGCGAACCGCCGGGGGTCAAGAGCGAGGGGGGCATACTCGAGCTCCAGCTGCGAGAGGTTGAAGTCGAATGTTTGCCGGGCGACATACCGGAGCAGCTTAAGGTTGACATATCGAACCTCCAGATTGGCGACCACGTAACCGTGGCGGACCTGGTCTATGATCGCGAAAAGGTACGGCTGCTCGTCGACGAGCATCAGATCGTCGCCGGCGTGCTGGCTCCGCGAATGGTCGAAGAAGTTACGCCTGTTGCTGTTGTTCCCGAGGGTGAAGCAGGCGCAGCCGCCGAACCCGAAGTGATCAAGAAGGGCAAGGCTGAAGAAGAATAGTCAGGGGTCAGTGGTCCGTAGCGATGAAGAAGCAACCTCAGGCTGCGGACCACGGACCACGGACTACGGACTATGAAGCTAATCGTGGGGCTCGGGAATCCGGGGCGGGAATACGAAATGACCCGCCACAATCTCGGATTCATGCTCATCGACGGTTTGTTGGTGCGAGCGGGTGGCCGCCGCCTTCGCTCCGAGTCGAGGGCAAAGGTGGCGGAAGTTACGCTGGCGGACCAGCGAGTTTTGCTGGTAAAGCCGCAGACCTACATGAACTTGAGCGGAGACGCGGTCGGTCCACTTCTCGACCGCTACGGTGAAGGGAAACCGGCGAACTTGCTCGTCGCCAGCGACGACGTCGCTCTTCCATTCGGTATGATTCGCGTGAGGGCGAGAGGGAGCGCAGGCGGGCAGAAGGGCTTGAAGTCGATCATTGAGATGCTTGGCAGTCAAGAGTTCGCACGAGTGAGACTCGGCGTAAAACCTGATCATCCATTGGATGATCTCTCGAAGTTTGTGCTTTCGCCGATTCGCAACCGCGACCGCCGGCAGTTGGAGGAGACGCTCGAACGAGCGGTCGACGCCGTGGCGGTGATTCTGAGCGAAGGCGTGGAACGGGCAATGGCCCGCTTCAATGAACGAGTAAAAAGTTCGAATGAAGAGTGACGCATGATGGGGTGACCGAAGGATTGAGTCACGCATCACGAATTACTCATCATTCTTTGTTCTTTCTCAAGAGGTTCAAAGAATGAATCTCCTTGCTCTGGCGCAAGAGCCCAGGGCTTAACCGAAGCGTCGGCGACGCAACCGAAAAAACTCGATCTCAAAAGGTCGAGTCTTGGGCATCCGATTGCGGCGACGGCCGAAGTAATCCAAAAGGAGGATACTCTCTGATGAGAGTCTATGAAGTGCTGTTTATTGTCGCGCCCAACATCGAGGAGAGCGACATCGATACCCTCGTCACTCAATTGAGTGACGTCGCAACCAATCAGGGGGCCCGCATCGCGAAGATCGATCGAATGGGCCGCCGCAGACTAGCCTACCCCATCGGGAAATTCAACGACGGTCACTACGTGGTGTTTACCATCGAGGGCAGCGGCGCGGAGATCGCCGAACTCGAGCGCCGCATGCGAGTCACCGACGCAGTGATCCGGTATATCACCATCCGCATCGACGAAGATTTGAAGCGCGCTGAGAAGTTCCGAGCTCGCCGCACTGCTCACGCCGCTGCAGGCGCCGGCTCGCGACGCGGCCGCGGTGGCCGCGCCGAACCGGTTCTTCCGATAGGAGACGATGACGAAGACGGTGATGAGGAGGAAGAGTCATGAGCAGCGAACAGAGAGACCACGGGCGCCGCGACGACAGGGGCGGGCGGCAGGGCGGTCAAGGCGGCGGACGGCGATTCATCCGCGCGCGTAAGTCGTGCCGCTTCTGCGCCGACAAGGTGGATTATATAGATTACAAAGACGGCCGGCTGCTGGGGAGCTACATACCGGAGCGGGGCAAGATATTGCCTAGGCGAATATCCGGCACCTGCGCGCCGCATCAGCGCATGCTGGCGACCGCAATCAAGCGGGCTCGCAACGCCGCGATTCTGCCGTTCACTTTGGATTAGTCCGTGGTCCCTGGTCCGTAGTCCGTGGCAAGTCGGCTGCGGACTACCGACTACGGACTACTGACCCTTAGCGAGGACCTACCAATGGCACACATGGATGTATTGCTTTGCGAAGACGTTGATAACCTGGGCCAGCGCGGGCAAGTGGTGCGCGTGCGAGCGGGTTACGGCCGAAACTACTTGCTGCCGCAAAAGCTGGCTATCAAGGCAAGCGCCGGTAACAAAAAAATGCTCGACGAGCAAAGGCGACTGCTTGCAAAACGCGAACAGCGCGAACACCTTTCCGCTCAGAGTGAAGCGCAGAAGCTGCAGGGACTCGAACTCCGCTTCGACCGGCGGGTCGGCGAGCACGGAATTCTGTTCGGGTCGGTGACCGCGCTCGACATTGCCGAGGCGCTCAAGGAACGGGGACTGACTGTCGAGCGCCGAAGGATCGGCTTGCGTGAGCACATAAAAGAGGTTGGCGACTACGACGTGTTGATCAAGCTCCACCGCGACGTCAGCCCTTCGATCAAGGTACTCGTTCGCAAGGAGGGCCAGGAAGAGGTTTCGGCCGCAGAAGCGGCTCCAGCAGCCGATTCTGCGCCCACGGAACCCTTGGACGAGGGGCAATCGGCAGGAGCGGCCGAAGCTCCGGCTATAGAAGCGGAACCCGCCGATGAATAGCGTGTAAGGGTGGCACTCCGGGGCCGTCCCCTCGGCTACGTATCGGGTTCTATTGGAATGAGGGCGGCCCAGGAGTGGCGCTCCTACATGCCGCTAGACGTCGTCGAAGGTTGTTGATATCATCGCGCGCGCAGGATGCTGAAGGAGCAGCGTTCTGCAAATCCGACCTTGCGACTCTCCTCTTCGCTTCGGCAACCCGCCCGCCACCGAGGGCCCTCTTAACTACGACTAAGGTACCAATCGCCGGCACGCCGGCGCGGACGAACCTCACATATGACGCGACCGGCAACGGGTGACCCTTTTTTCGATAAAGGCCTGCCGTCCAACGTCGAGGCGGAGCGCTCTATTCTGGGGGCTATCCTGCTCGACAATGCCGTCTGCAATCAAGCCATCGAGCTGCTGCGCCGCGACGATT
>CAZOOE010000501.1:2579-5080 GCA_964581275.1 uncultured Clostridia bacterium | reverse complement strand
CCGGATCATTTCCTGGTGATCGAGCCCGACCAGGAGATGCGCAACATCCTGATCGCCGAGATCAAGCAAGCGACCGGATTTCGCGTCGTGGGAGCCGGGCTCGAGGAGTGCTCGCGGCCTGAAGTTCTGGCCGGTGCCGCGACGGTCGCAATGTACGGTCAGGCGGAGGCGGTAAGGGCCGCGCTTCCCCCCGATGCTTCGTGCCTCCTTTTGCGGTTGCGCTCGGTGCCCGGAACTATCGCAGGGCAAGAGCGACCCGCCGCCGACTCGCTCGTAACAATCGTCTCGCGGTGGCCCGACTTTTTGAAGTGGGCGCGAACGACCCTGGTCGCCGCCGCGCTCGACCCCGACGCTATGAGCTTTCGCGACGCCCGTGAGCGAGGCTGGCAAACGGGCATAAAGTCCAGCGCAATGGTGATAACCGATGCGCTCACTGCTACTCAGCTTCCATCCGGTTGCCGCACTCGTGTATTTCGAATCATCGCCGATGCTTCGCTTGATGAACTGCGCAACTTCAAAGAGTTCCTCGGAAAACCACTAGCCTGACAATGTGACGCTTCAGGAAGTGTCACAGAACTGCAAGTCTCCGCCTCCAGTTGATCCTACAATCGCCTCACATCAGGAGGCACGAATATGTCACACCCTATCAGCCGGCAGGTTACCGCCGTTGCGGTATTGAGCCTCGTCGTGTGCAGCGCAATGCCCGCGCGCGGCAATGATCCGCAGCCTCTCCGAGAGGCTACCATTCGGCCAGAAACCAAGGCCCGTCTCGCGCTTCAGTCACAAATCAACTCTAAGCTAAGCGAAGTCGACGACGTCGTCACCGCGACGCTGGCCGAGCCCATCTTCGTCGAAGGCCAGATGGTTCTGCCGCGAGGGACCGAGTTTCAAGGACGAATAGTCAGTGTTGTTCCAGCAAAGCGCGGCCAAAGAAGCTCGCATATGTCGATTACTTTCGAGCAAGTGTTAACGACGTCAGGTGTAGTACCGATCTCGGCACAAGTCACGGCAATAGACGATTGGGATAAAGAAGAGACGATCAAGGCTGACGGCAAAGGCAAGCTCAAGGGTGGCCACCGAGGCGAGAAGACCATCGACAATATGAGGAAGGGTTCGTCGCTCGGATTGGCCGGCGCGTTTGTCAGCATTCTCCTTGGCGGCGCGGCCGGGGCTTCCGGAAGGCAGGCATTCGGAATCGGCGGCGCGGGCCTGGCAGCGGGAATTATTGGGGGCCTCTTGCTGACAAAGGGAAAGGATGTCCGCATCGGTAAGGGTAGCATTTTACGAATCAGATTCCTCCAGCCCGCGACCCTCGGGGTCGTTCGGCAGCCTGGAACCCTTCAGGTCCTAGATGAGTCAAAGGAGTGAATCCTGTCCGGAAGACTTCAGTTTGTCGGCTTCAGTTAGCGTGGGCTGATAGACGCAGTGTCGAAACCCCGAACAAACTGAGTCCAAATAGTCCGACAAACTGAGCAGTTTGTCGGACGCCCTCAGAGGAGCAGCTTATGTACGAATCGGACGAAACAACGACAGTGGGAATCAAGCCGTGCGTGAGTTGCGGTGCCGGTCTGGGCGACGCGAGTAAGTTTTGTCGTTCGTGCGGAGCTGCGCAGAGCGACTCGTTGCCCCAGGGCCACGGAACAAACATCGCGGTCGGCGGCCCCGAGGGCGTATCCCCCCAGCGTTACTCGACAACGAGACTCTCACAGCAAAGGCTTTATCATCCGGTATCCGGTCCATTAGTCAACGCGCTGGTCGCTGGCGTGCCTGCAAGCACGCGGCATTCACCGGTAAGCAGCTACTCAAGAAAAATGCTATTGGCGCTGATGGCTATTCCAATTTGGGTGATGATCATTCTGCTGTCGCCGCTGGACGCGTACGCCTCGGCCAAGATCATCGGGAGTCGAATATGATTCTGTTCAAGCATTTGCGGATTGTGTTTGCAGCGTGCCTGTTGGCGCTTGGGGTCATATTCAACCTTCCAAACGGGCTTCAGGCGTACTTCCTTGCGGATGCGCGAGGCAATCGACTCAACAACGCTCCTATAGCCATTGTCGCGGATCGCAATAACCCGGATGATCCGATCATTCATAGCGGCCGCTCGTGCATGAGCTGTCACTATGAGGGAATGCGCTCGTTAAGAGACGATGTGCGGCCAGCGGTAAACAGGCTGAACTTGCAGGAAGTGGATCGCATTCGAGTTCTTGCGCTGTACGCTGAGCAAGACACGATCGACAAGACGACCGGAAGGGACAGCGGTCGTTTCCAGACAGCGCTGGAAAAAACCGGCGCGAGTGCGAGCCTGAACGCAACGACCGAACCGATCAGCGCGCTGTCGCGTAAGTTCCGCGCTGAGCTGTCAGTCATAGAAGCGGCTGCCGAAGCCGGTTTGGAACCGGACGAGTTTCAATCCCGCTTGAACTTCAGGCCCCTCCTTGCCTCCCTCGGCTTCGGGCCGTTGGCGGGCCCAGCTGGCCGAATTAAACAGCAAGTCCTGGGAC
>CAZOOE010000501.1:0-2569 GCA_964581275.1 uncultured Clostridia bacterium | reverse complement strand
GGGGGCGGAATTAACGGGGTCGTCTGGGACCGAAAGTTTGCGTGTGTGTTGCCTGAATTGCGTTTCGGAGATGACATTCCTCCCGCGTCCGCGTCTGCACAAGTCTCTTCCGCCGGTCAATCGAGGGCGGCGGCCGTGGGCGTCCCTCAGACCATCGCACCCAGGGACGTCGAGGCCGTTGCTCCGTCCGACGCACTGAGATTTGCCCGAAGGATCTTTATCATGACGCGCACCGTGCACTTCAATCCTGACGACCTTGCGAGGCAGCTATTGAAGAAGCCGGAGTTCGCTCAGATGGGTTTGAGCGTCACAAAGGAACGAAACGCTGCAGACCTGGTTATACAGGTTGACCGATTGATTCTCAGCACTGATTTCCCGTACGTCGTCGTTGAGGCGAGAACGGGTAGCGTGGTCACACGCGGGCAAGTGAACTCGTTGTTTGGTACCGTTCCCGCGAAGATCGCCAACATGTTCTTGAAGCAGATCAACGAGGCGCGCGCTTCAACAGTCTCGAACAGATAATTCTGACAAGGTGCTCGACGATGATATCCCGAAGAGAGTTTCTCGATTTTATGAAGACCACTTGCGCGGTTGCCGCTATGCCCGCTCTGCTTGGCAGTTCGACGTCCGCACAAAGTGAATCCCTGATCGCGACACCGCCAGGTCCGGGCAGCCCAGGAGCGATCGTCAATGACATTCACTCACAACTCAATTCGACACGCGTAAACCGGATCATCAAGCCGCGCTTTGCGACCGACCTGCGCTCTACGATCTTGACGGCTAGATCTGAAGGCAAAGCCGTTAGCGTCACCGGAGGCCGCCACGCAATGGGCGCGCAGCAGTTCGGCACCGGAACAATCCTTATCGATATGACCGCGATGAATCGCGTGATCGGCCTTGATGCCGAGCGAGGGATCATCGAGGCCGAATCCGGAATCGAGTGGCCCGAGTTGCTCGACTATCTGATCAAAGAGCAAGCCGGCCGTGAGAAGCAATGGGGCATAATGCAGAAGCAAACCGGCGCGGACAGGCTCTCGCTTGGGGGTGCGCTCGCTTCGAATGTTCACGGCCGTGGATTGAAGTTCAAGCCGATCATCGACCAGGTCGATTCGTTCACCCTGATGGATCACACCGGCGCTCTTCTCCGATGCAGCCGCGACGAGAATTCCGAGCTATTTCGACTGGTCATCGGCGGCTACGGTTTGTTTGGAATCGTGACCTCCGTTCGGCTGCGGTTGTGGGAGCGTAGAAAGGTTCAGCGCATCGTGGAGATTCGAGACACGAAAGACGTCATTCAGTCGTTCGATCAGCGAATTGCGGATGGGTACTTGTACGGAGACTTTCAGTTCGCGACCGACGGCGGCCGCGACAGCTTTCTGCGCCGCGGGGTTTTCTCGTGTTATCGTCCAGTGGATTCATCAACGCCACTTACGGTGAATCCTACGCGCTTTCATCCGGAGGACTGGGCTCGGCTGACATACTACTCGCACAAGTACAAGCGTCGCGCATTCGAGGTCTACACCAAACGGTATCTCGCAACATCCGGGCAGATCTACTGGTCCGATTCTCAGTTGTCTGCCGCCTATGTCGACAACTATCACCAGGAGCTTGATCGCAAGCTGGGTGCAAAGGTGAAAGCTACGGAGATGATTACAGAGATTTATGTTCCAAGGACCGCGCTGGCGAGTTTCATGGAAGACGCGCGCGTTGAATTGAGAAAGCAAAATGCAAACGTTATCTATGGCACGGTTCGACTGATCGAGAAAGACGCAGAGACCTTTCCTCGGTGGGCGCGCGAATCGTTCGCGTGCGTAATCTTCAACCTGCACGTAACGCACGACGCCACCGGGTTGGAGAACGCCGGGAAGGCGTTTCGAAGCCTGATAGATCTGGGCGTCCGTTACGGCGGGAGCTACTACTTGACTTATCACCGTTTCGCAACCAGGGAACAGGTGGTAGCTTGCTATCCGCAGTTCAAACAGTTTCTCGAGTTTAAGCTCAAGCACGATCCAGAAGAGATGTTCCAGAGCGACTGGTATCGGCATTACAAAGGCATGTTCAATTCCTTTGCGTGACGACGAGGGCACACGAGCCCGTTATTTTCTCTTTGAGACCGACTCGCGTCGACGTGGTTCTACCAGACCAGGGATACGATGCCCGAGGTTCGCAGGTATATCCAAAAGCTCCGAAGATCGATTCTCGCGTATTCTGGATAATTGCTTGACAGCCCTCGAGACGCTGACCGATAATTGCCCGCCAAGCTGGAAAATAAATAAAGTGAACATGACGGTCGAGAATTCACGAGCTAACAATGACGCGACAGCCAGCAAACTGCGTGGCAGCTTCTGGTTTGCCTTCTTTAGCTTTAGCACCGCAACTATAGCGGAAGGGGCCGGGGTCTAGTCCGAGAACGGATACCAAAGTTTTCTGAGGCCCGCTCCTTCCGACGAAGGCAGCGGGCCTCAACCTTTTCGCGCGAGAACTTATGAAAAACACAACCGGCCATCACAGCGCAAGGGTGGCATTTCAGGGCGAACGCGGGGCCTTCAGCGAAGACGCCGCCCGGCAA
>CAZOOE010000500.1:3632-5086 GCA_964581275.1 uncultured Clostridia bacterium | reverse complement strand
ACGAGCGACTGCGCAACACGTCTTGAAATCGGGCGAGCCGGTTCCTGACCTGGAGTTGACCAACCAGGACGGCAAGAAGTTCCACCTCTCGGATTTGAAGGGCAAAGCTGTGCTCATCACCTTTATTTACACCCGATGCCCTTTGCCAAGCTTCTGCCCGCGGCTAAGCACCGAATTCGCCAAAATCCATCAAGATCTTGCGAAGAGCTCCGACGACTATGCCCGAACACACTTGCTGACGATCAGCTTTGATCCGGATTACGACACGCCTCCGGTATTGCGGAAGTACGGCATGGCGTATCTTGGCGACGCCTCGTCAGGTTTCTCGCACTGGGACTTCGCAGCCACGTCGGCCGACGATCTGCATCTACTCCCCGAAGCCTTCGGGCTGGTTTATATCGAAGAACATAACCAAATTTCTCACACCATGAACATCATTCTGATTTCGCCGGATGGAACAGTGGCCAAATCCTGGCCGTTCGATTGGACGCGCGCGGAGTTGGAAGATGCACTGCGAACAGCTGCACACTCCACGTCAGCCGCGCACCGTGGTTGAGCGTTCTCGGTTGCTGTTCGTTCTGAGCCTGTCTATTTTGGCCGCCTGCTCAACACAAGGCCGACCGGCCCGGGAGTCCGATGGTCAAGCGCTGTTTCAGTTGCATTGCGCTCCGTGCCACGAAAACCCGCCTACCGATCTTTTCAAAGAACCACCAAAACTGAATGGGTTGTTCAATTCAAAGACGCTGCCTAGCGGCACTCCTGCAACGGATGAGCAAGTGCGAAAGGTCATCATTGAAGGTCTACGCACCATGCCGGCATTCGACAAACGGTTGAGAGAAGACGAGGTGCGCGACTTGATTGCCTATCTCCACCAACTGAAGTAACAATGGATTCGGCGCCACATGCGTCCCAAACACAAATGGCCGAACAACCACTGACCCCACCCGCATCCCGCCGGAAACGCCTATGGCTTCTCGCTGTCGTTCTTATCGCCTTAGGTATCGTGATATGGCGGTTCGCCTTCGCTCGATCCGAGACTCCCGAAAATGTGGTGACGCTGAGCGGGCGTATTGAAGGCGATGATTCTGCAATTGCGCCGAAAACGAGCGGCAGGATCGCAGAAATTCGGGTTCGGGAAGGCGACACCGTAAAAGCGGGAGAAATCATCGCAGTACTTGACGATCAGCAGCTGCGGGCCCGTGAAGACCAGGCGCGTGCCGCGATGGTCGCAAGCGAGGCGCGGGAACGAGCAGCGCGCAGCCAACTTGCCACGCTTCAGGAACAACTGGGGCAATCGCAAATTCAAACCGAACAGGCGAAGATGGATGCCGAAAGCCGGGTCCGTCCGGCAGAAGCCGAGGTAACGAGCCCCGAAGGAAAACTTGCCCCAGAGGGAACCCCACCCCAAACCGGACCCTTTTACCAAGGAGCCCAAACCCCGCCGCGCCCCCAAC
>CAZOOE010000500.1:0-3622 GCA_964581275.1 uncultured Clostridia bacterium | reverse complement strand
AAAACCGAACAGGCGAAGATGGATGCTAAGGGCCGGGTCCGACAGGCAGAAGCCGAGTTATCGAGCGCCGAAGCAGAACTGGCTCAGCAGGAAGCCGCACTCAAACTGGCACTCTTTGACAGAGACGCCTACACGCGGCTGGCTCAAACCGGCGCTGTTTCTGAACGCCAGGGCAAGCAGGCCACCGCCGCGGCTGAACAGCAAGAAGCGGTCGTTGCCGCTGCCAGACGTCGCGTGGAGGCGGCGCGCGGAGGACTCACGACGGCTAGAGCAAATCTTGAAAATCCGAACATCCGGGCATCGCAGGAAGCGATGGTTCGAAAGCAGATCGCACAACAGGAAGCCGAGATCGGAGCCGCTGCTGCAAGTGCCGACCAGGCACGCGCCGCGCTGGCGGAAGCTCAAGCGAACCGGCAGGATCTGAACGTCATTGCACCATTCGACGGAACGGTGATCACGCGATCGGCTGAACCCGGCGAAGTCGTCACAGCGGGAACTCCAATCGTCACACTACTCGATTTGAGCAAGGTGTATTTGCGCGGATTTGTGCCGGAAGGACAAATCGGAAACGTTAAAGTTGGTCAATCCGGTCGCGTCTACCTCGATTCAAGACCAAATGAACCGATCGACGCATTCGTATCGCGCACCGATCCTGAAGCGACATTCACGCCGGAGAACACGTATTTTCGTGAAGACCGAGTCAAGCAGGTAGTCGGAGTGAAGCTGCAGCTCAAGGGAGCTATTGGTTTTGCCAAGCCGGGAATGGCCGCCGACGGTGAAATCCTCGTGCAAGGCGATCGATGGCCTCAACAAAGAAAACGCCGGGAATGAGCGTCAGTGATGTCCGTAAGAACTCCACAGATTAATGCGGGCGGTAGCACTGAGGTCGCGCATGAACATGTCGCGATCCAGGTCACGGGGCTAAAAAAGAATTACGGCACAGTGGAAGCAGTTCGCGGAATCGATCTCACCGTTTATCAGGGAGAAATCTTTGGCCTGATCGGTCCCGACGGCGCTGGAAAAACGTCGGTGTTTCAAATTCTCGGTGGCGTGATGGCCGCCACCTCCGGTGAAGCCATGATGCTGGGCCGTCCGGCCCGCCAGGCTCGTTCCTACGTTGGATATCTGACACAGGTGTTTAGCCTCTATCACGATCTCAGCGTCATCGAAAACCTGCGGTATATGGGCGAGCTGAGGCGTTTACCCAATGAGAAAATCGAACAGCGCGGCCGGCGCTACCTCGAGATGTTCGGCATGGAGCGATTCGGTAACCGGTTGGCAGGAAGGCTGAGCGGAGGGATGAAGCAAAAGCTTTCTCTGGCGTGCGCTTTGATCATCGAGCCAAAGATCCTGCTGTTGGATGAACCGACGACAGGAGTCGATCCCGTCTCGCGACGTGAGTTCTGGGATGCGCTAGCGGAGCTCTCCAACCAGGGAATCACTATCGTCGTTGCCACACCCTATCTTGATGAAGCCGAGCGCTGCACTCGCATCGCATTGATGCACGATGGCCGGATTCATCAAACCGGTACACCTCGCGAATTGCGTCAGAGCCTAGGCTTGCAACGTCTTGTCGTAAGGGCCGCCAGGCTCAGCCAGGCTCTGGATGTGTTGCAACAAACTCCGGGTATTGATGATGCCCAACGGTTCGGCGACCGGCTGGACATTATGGTGAAAGACGCCACTTCGGGCGAGAAACTCACTCGAGAGACGTTGCGTAAGGCCGACATTGAGGTTCAGCAGATTAGCGTCGCAGCGCCCACGTTGGAAAATACATTTGTCGCACTGTTGCGGGCCGACAAAAAAGAGACGTCTACGGCGCCATTTCCGTTTACGAGGCAATCCCAAAAGAAGCAGTCGCAAGCTGTCGCAATCGGCGCCCGCAATCTCAGCAAAAAGTTTGGTGACTTTGATGCCGTGAAAAATGTGAATCTCGAAGTGCATTACGGTGAGATTTACGGTTTGCTCGGCGCAAATGGAGCGGGTAAGACAACGACAATTAAAATGCTCTGCGGCTTGATTGAGCCAACAGCCGGGGAGGGGTCGCTTGCCGGGGATACCGGGCCACTCCGCTCCAGTTCGGTAAGGCGCCATGTGGGGTATATGTCACAGAAGTTCTCCCTATACGACGATCTCACAATCGAGGAGAATCTCGACTTTTTCGCCGGCGTATATGGCGTTCCGCTGAAGGAGCGCGCCGAAAGGAAGCGCTGGGTGTTGTCTTTTTCCGGTTTGGAAAATCGGGGACATTTGATGACTGCCAGCCTGCCTGGCGGCTGGAAGCAGCGTGTTGCATTCGGAGCTGCCGTTATGCACGAGCCCAGCGTGCTCTTTCTGGACGAACCGACCTCCGGAGTCGACCCGCTGGCGCGGCGCGCTTTTTGGAAAATGATCAACAGTTTTGCAGATCGCTTCATTGCAATTCTCGTTACGACTCACTACTTGGAGGAGGCGGAACAATGTAACCGGCTCGGTCTCCTGGTCGCTGGTGAACTGGTCGCTCAGGGAACGCCGTCCAGTTTAAAAGCCGCTCAAAAGGGACATGTGCTGGAGCTCATCACCGATAAGCCGCAGCGTGCCAATAACATCCTCAAGCATGAAATGGATCGCTGGCGCATTTCGCTGTTCGGTGATCGTTTGCATGTGATCGTGGACGAAGATCCACAAATCGGGATCCGGATCGTTACCGATCGGCTGGCAGATACTGGAGTCCACGTCTTGCAAGCCCATGAAGAACCGTACTCGTTAGAGGATGTCTTCATCGCTCTCGTCGAGCAGATGCGTCAGGAAGGCAAAACCGCAGGAGAATAGATAACGCTCATGAAACGCGTTTTGGCGCAAGTGAAGAAAGAGATCACGCAACTGTTGCGGGACAGGTTCACTTTATCGCTTGCGCTGGTGCTGCCTATTCTCCTTTTGCTGCTTCTAAGCAACGCGACATCGCTCACCGTAAAGGATATCCCTGTCGCGGTGCAGGATCTGGATAAAACGCCGTCGTCGCGGCAATACATCGAAGCAGTCTCTGGATCGCTTTCGTTCAAGATTAGCGGTTTGCCGCCGGATCAGTCACCGGAGCGGGCGCTCGATCGGAACGCGGCGCGCGCGGCGTTGATCATTCCGCCGAACTTCGAACGCGATTTGAAGCGGGGAGAGAAAGTTGATATCCAGTGGTTGATTGATGGCACCGATGCAAATACCGCCAATGTCATGCGGGGTAAAGCTGCTGCTCTAACGCAATCGTTCAATTCGGAAATTCAGCCGGCATCGCTCAAAATGCCGATCCAACCGCAAATCCGTTATTGGTTCAACCCGGGCAGGGAAGACATCAAGTATTTTGGACCGGGTGTGCTGGCTTTCGGCATGGCGTTGTTCCCGACGCTACTTGCTGCGTTGGCGATGTCGCGCGAGGGCGAGCTGAAGACAATTCTACAGGTTTACGTCTCCAGCATTACCGCTTTCGAATACGTGCTCGGAAAGGTGATCGCATATACGATCGTGGCTTGGGCCGAGTGGGGCGGTGGCATGATCATTCTGACTGCGGGTTTCCGTCTCAGCCTTGCGGGCGCTCCCCCCCCGTTACCCGTCAGTCCTTTTTTCTACCTGTATGTTACTACCTGTTTCG
>CAZOOE010000499.1:3006-5096 GCA_964581275.1 uncultured Clostridia bacterium | reverse complement strand
AATATCTTTTACGGGGTTCGGCAATTTAACGCAGACGTAATTCTGGAAGGAAAAGTCCAGCGGGTCGTCGAACGCTTGCGTGTGACAGTTAACATCTTGCGATCAAGCGATGGAACGTCGTTGTGGGCTGACAATTTTGACATTACCACAGTCGACATTTTCGCTATTCAAGACAAGGTGGCGCAGCAGGTGGCCTCGCGATTACAGCTTCGGTTTGATTCCACGCAGCAGGCTCGGTTGAACGAAAAGTACCCAACAGACCCCAGCGCTTATGAGGCTTATATTAAAGGAATCTTCAGCCTTGATGAGCGCGGTTATGAGGAAGAGGCGATGTCGCAGATGTCGACTACGATCGACTATTTCAAAAAGGCGATCGAGATCGATCCGAAATATGCGCTGGCTCACGCTGAGTTAGCTTTTGCGTATGCGTGGACCGCGCTATTCATCAAGCCTGGAGAAGCAGCGTGGGCGGACCTTGCGCGAGCGGAAATCAAACGGTCGACTGAACTCGATCCAAACCTCGCGGAAACTCATATCGCACACGCTTTATTGCTGTGGAGTTCATACGAGGGCTATCAAAACACGGAAGCTATCCGGGAGCTCCGTCTCGCCAAACAACTGAATCCGAACATTAGCAGTCCCGACTTAGCGGCCCTGTATGGGCACGTTGGACTCGACGATCTTGCTGCTCAAGAGTTACGACGCGCGTTGGAAATCAATCCGACGAGCCAGAGTCTCCAAGCTCTGATCGGTATTTTGTCTTACCTTCGCGCCGATCCCGATGAGTGGTTATCCGCTCATCCAGAAACCAATCCGAGAGCACGCCCAATGGCGCCTTGGTATTATATGCGAAAGGGTCTATTGGAAGACGCCCAGAAACTGATCGATGAGCGGCTAGCGAACCAGCCTGGTTACCCTGGTAACTACGATCTTATGATGCAACAGGCCTTGCTTTTGGGGCTGAAAGGAAACGTTCACGAGGCGGAGGCGAGAGTTCCGGGAATCCTCGCCAAATTCCAGCTCAATGACGAAAGTCGTCATCACTCTACTTATGACGCTGCCTGCATCTATGCGCTTGCCGGCAAGAGCGATGAGGCCGTCAAATGGTTGAAAGAAACGGCCGCGTCGGGGTTTCCGAACTATCCGCTTTTCGCGCGCGATCCTTACCTGGATCGCATCAAACGAGCGCCCGAATTCATTCAGTTCATGGCCGAGCAGAAGGCTCGATGGGAAAAATCTCGGCAGGAATTCGGAGGGTAGTGGATTCAGTATCATCGTCAGTCGCTTGGCGCCGAAGGCTGATTCACGATTTGCAATGTGTGACACTTCACCGCGCTTGCCGCCCGAAATCGATGGACCATCCGCATGGTACGGCCCGGACCTCGCCCGGCGCACAGATTGGATTGAATACCTGACGTCAACTGAAGTCGCTGAAGTCGAGCGAGCGGTGAAGAGCCTGGCCTCGGACTCCCGTGACATCGTTACGATCCGCCGCGAAGACTTTCGTCTGCCCACGCTTGGGTCGCGACTGGGGCGAGTGCTTGAAGAGGTGCTGAACGGGCGAGGGTTTCTCTTACTGCGGGGTCTGCCTGTTGGGACCTGGTCGAAACGAGAGTCTGCAATCGCCTTTTTCGGACTCGGCACTCACATCGGCAGTGCCCGCCCGCAAAACGCTCAAGGCCACATACTCGGTCACGTCACGGACCTCGGAAAATCCAGCCGCGATCCAGCAGTGCGAATTTATCAAACGCATGAACGTCAGACCTATCATACCGATTCCTCGGATGTCGTCTGTCTCTTATGTTTGCGAACAGCCAAATCAGGAGGACTCTCCAGCCTCGTAAGTTCGGTGACGATCTTTAACGAGATGCGCCGTCGACGGCGTGATCTCTTAGAGGTTTTGTTTGCGCCAATCGAGACCGACCGCCGCGGCGAAGCGCTTGAAGGACAAAAGCCGTACTTCAAGATTCCAGTTTTTTCGTGGTACAAAGGATTGCTATCGACGATTTATCAGCGACAGTACATCGAATCGGCACGCCGGTTCGCGGACGTGTCTCCCTTGACCGCCATTCAAATCGAGGCGCTTGATC
>CAZOOE010000499.1:0-2996 GCA_964581275.1 uncultured Clostridia bacterium | reverse complement strand
TTGGCTAATTACCCCTCGTTTAATCTATTCATGGAGTTTCAATCGGGGGACATCCAGATCGTGCACAATCATACCATCCTACACGACCGCACCGCGTTCGACGATTGGCCCGATGCGGAGCGCAAACGTCACCTGTTGCGACTGTGGCTCGCGCCGACGAATGCTCGCCCGCTGCCTCCAGTGTACGCGGAACGCTTCGGCTCGGTTGTGCCCGGTGACCGTGGTGGAGTGGTAATAGGAGAAATGACGCGCACCGCACCCTTGGATGCTGAATAACTTGGCGGTGTGTCCAGGCGATCGAGCTAAAGGAGCAGGACAATGTTGGCGACTTTGAGACAGGACTTAAGCTACAGCATACGCATGTTGCGGAAGAACATCGGCTTCACTGTGACCGCAGTATTGACACTCGCGCTTGGAATAGGAGCGACCAGTGCCATGTTCAGCGTCGTCCACGCGGTGTTCGAACCCATGCCCTATCCCAAGTCCGACCAACTTGTCATGGTGTGGTCCAAGGTGCGGAGTGGGAGGGGCTCGGTGTCGGTGGGCGATTATCTTGACTGGGAGCGACGTAGCAAGTCCTTTCATGGAATGGGCGCATGGAGCGGCGCCTCATTTAATGTGGCTACCGATGATAGACCAGAGCAGGTCGCTGCCTCACGGCGGACTCCCGGGTTTTTCACGATGGAGGGGCTGCCATTGTTGCTCGGGCGCGATTTCCTTCCTGAAGAGGGTCAGCCAGGCCGGGACCACGTAGTGATTCTCAGCAACCGATTGTGGAGTCAGCATTTTGGCGCGGACCGTGACATCATCGGTAGACAGATCCGGATGAATGGAGAACCCTACACTGTGGTCGGAGTCATGCCGCCTGGCATTTACGATCGCTTTAACTCGCAGTTGTGGGTACCGCTAGCGTTCAAACCAGAACAGATCAACCGCGATGCGAATTTCATGCTCGTG
This sequence comes from uncultured Clostridia bacterium, assembly GCA_964581275.1. Lineage (GTDB taxonomy): Bacteria > Acidobacteriota > Blastocatellia > UBA7656 > UBA7656 > Onstottus_A. Next base: position 2,039 of record CAZOOE010000499.1, on the reverse strand, counting down.
ATGGCCAGGTTGAAAGACGGTATCTCGCTCGACCAGGCCCAGTCGGAAATGACAGTAATTGCTGAGCAGCTCCAAAACGAATACCCGAAGTCCAATGCCAACCGCAGTGTGAGCGTGGAGGCGCTGCATCTCGACTTTGTGACCGAGACCACGCGTCGGAATCTCTGGCTACTTCTGGGCGCCGTCGGTTTTCTCTTGTTGATTGCTTGCGTAAACGTGGCGAGTCTCCTGTTGGCGCGTGGGACATCGCGGCAGCGCGAAGTGGCTATAAGGACCGCGTTGGGCGCCACTAGAGGCCGCTTGTTCGCTCAGCTTCTGACGGAGAATTTGATGTTGGCGCTGGTCGGGGGAATACTAGGAATTCTGCTTGCCGGATATATTATTGCCGCGATTGTAGCAGTGATGCCGCCTGTGGGCACGATGCTCCCGTCCGAGGCGGACATCAGAGTCAGTATTCCGGTTGTGCTTTTCTCGATCGCTCTAACAACGATAGCAGGTTTGCTGTTCGGATCCGCTCCCGCGTGGCAAGCAACCCGGCTCGATCTCAACGAAGTGCTCAAGACCGGAGGCCGTACCGGAGCCGGAGGCGCGCCGCGTAACTCCCGCCGGGTGCTCGTGATGGCAGAGTTCGCCCTCGCCCTGACGCTGCTGTCCAGCGGTGGGCTGGCTCTCAAGAGCTTCTGGAACTTGACCCGAGTGGACCTGGGCATTCGGACCGAAAATGTCCTCTCGTTTCGGTTGCCGGTGCCGGATCGCCGTTTGAATGGGGCCGAGCAGATCAAATCGTATTACCGGCAAATGCTCGATGAGATCGAGGCTGTCCCCTCAGTAAGACGGGCCGCCGCAATGACCGGCGTACCGACTCGCGGCTCAATGTTCGGCAGACGGTTCAGCATCGTTGGGCAGCCCTCGGTCGATCCTTCCGAACGCCCTGGCGCTGCATTTCAAATGGTAACTCCGGGTTACGTCGATGCTCTGGGAATTCGTATGACCAAGGGTCGGAGCATCGATGAGCAGGACATCGCCACGAGCACTCGGGTCGCAATGGTTAACGAAGACTTTACAAACCGCTTTCTTCCCGGAGTCGATCCGCTTATGCAACGTATTTTGGTCGAATCGATCCCAGGCGCGACACGTGGGCAACCGGTAGAGTGGCAGATCGTCGGCGTGTTTCACAACGTCCGAGGCGCAGGATTCAGTGAAGACTATCCGGAGATCGACGTGCCCTTTTGGCAAAATCCATGGCCACAGACTTCAATCGTAGTGCGGACGGACGCCGATCCGCAGCGAGTGATCAAGAGTATCGCCACTGCGGTAAATTCAGTCGACCCCGATCTGCCCCTCGCTGGCGTGAAGACGATTGATCAGATCGTGGGTGAGTCTCTCGCGATTGATCGGTTTAGCGTGATGTTGTTCAGCAGCTTTGGGGTACTGGGTTTGCTACTTGCCGCGGTGGGCATCTACGGCGTGATGGCCTTCGGAGTTGCGCAGCGCACTCAGGAATTTGGTTTGCGCGTGGCCCTCGGCGCGCAGCGTTCGCAAGTAATTGGTCAAGTGTTGAAAGAGGGAACGGCTCTGGCGGTCATTGGCGTGATCATTGGACTGGGAGGCGCTTACCTAGTGGGGCGAGTGATGCAGTCCACGTTGCACGGAGTCGGCGCAATCGATGGCTATGCGTTTGGCGCAGTCTCCTTCTTACTGTTGGTTGCAGCGTTGTTGGCTTGTTTGTTTCCCGCTTTGAGAGCGAGCAGGGTCGATCCAATGGTGGCCCTCAGGTACGAGTGAGGTGATTTGCACAACCTACAACGATTGGGCGCGAGCCGTTTCTTGGTTTGTGTCTGAATTGTGCCTGGCATACCATTGGATGGGATGCGCCGGCAATGACACGAGTCGACCAAATGCAATTCAGAACCGCTCTCCCGAACTCGCTTGAACGCCATGTTCGCGCTTCGCTGTTTGTTCGGATGTTCTTGCTTTCCTTGTTACTGAACATTCCCTCATCCGGGATCAGCCAGCGTACTTCAGGTCAGGCGCGAAGG
>CAZOOE010000498.1:0-5116 GCA_964581275.1 uncultured Clostridia bacterium | reverse complement strand
CGACATTTGTATGGACTGGATAACATGAACGCTGCCCACCTGAATCTCAACGGAAGAGTTCAAATTGGTTCAACATATGAGACTCGAGATGGTACGCGTTCGATTCGGCCGAAGATGAGGTCGAGTGAGAACTCGGTTACGCCGACATCGCGTTGACGCTGGAGGTCAGCCGCGATTTATGTCTGGCTGCGGCGTTCTGGTGAAGGATCCCCTTCTGAGTTGACTTATCGATCAGCGATACGGTTGCGCCCAGTAGCGTCTTTGCTTCGTCCCGATTGCCCGCCTCGATCGCGGCGCGAAGTTTCTTTATCTCGGTGCGGAGCCGGCTCCGATTGCGGCGGTTCGCTTCATTACGTCGGTCTGCCTGCCGTGTTCGCTTCTCCGCTGATTTGTGATTAGCCATGCGTTAAGTCTCTCCTCACTACTGCTGACAAATCTTCTTAATCAAAAGACGAATAGGATAGCGGAGCCCTCGAACCAGTGTCAAGCTTGCGAATCGAGGACCTGAATGTTGAACTCAGAACGCCGGAAGCGCCGGGTCAATCCTTTCCGAAGCGCGTCACGGTGAATCGCTCCACTCGAACCGGAGTGCCGAGTTTGATCCCGGCCTTCGAATGCACAGCGAGCCACTGCTGTTCCACGGATTCGATTCCTTCAATTTGAGGTAGGAGGAGCCCTCGGTGGCGTCCGTCCAATGTTTCAACGCTGACGCCATAGTTTGTGGGGTCAAGGTCTTCCGGACCGCGCGCCGGCTCAGGAAGCGAGAGCACGTCCACGCCATATCTCAAGTCGGGCAATTCATCTCTGGATACCGTGGGGAACCTGGGGTCTCGCGTGGCAGCGCTTATGGCGTTTTGGATGATCTCCTCCGCCACGTTTACCTGGACTGCTTCGATCGTGCCAATGCAGCCTCGCAGTTGGCCGTCCAGGGATCTCAGCGTAACGAAGGCCCCGGCTCGTTCTGCCAGCACGCCTTCAGGCTCGACAGGTGGTTCGATCAGGATTAGCCTGCCAATGAAGGTCTCGACTGACAGCCTGGCCAGATCGTGCGGCAATATGTCATTCGGTGGACGCAACATGAGGTCTTCAACGCTCAGGTGACCACCGGTCACCGGCCGCCGGCACCGATCACCCGCCACCTTATTCGTAGCCCGCACTCCGACCGAACTCTTCATCGGCAAGAACTGCGACCATGTACCCAACACCGAAAGGCCCCTCGTAGCTGAGCACTTGATGTAGGCAATCCTCGCCAATGGTACCCAATGCTATGATGATCGATCGATAGCCACACTCACCCGCCCGGTTCCTCAGATCAGGATCGATGTTGATCACACTGCTCGAGTCTCCGCGGGCTATCGCAGCGACGATCTGCTCGTCAAATATGCGAGCTGTCGGTTCGTACTCATATGGTCCGCCAACAACCAGGCGGTGACTCAGGTCTCCGCTTGCAACCAGGGCCACTCTCCGATCGAGTGCACCGGCAGCCCTGGCAATTGCCCGGCCGAAGGCAAGGTGTTCTTCGTTCGACTGAAGCGTGAAGCCGATGACCACTATCGGCCCGCTCCAGCCGGCTTCATGAAGATAGTACAGCGGCACCAGAGCACCGTGATCCAGCGGGTAGTCGCGATCGAGCAAGCGAAACTCGACGCCTTCGCTAGCGGTCTCTCGTTTGATCGCGTCAACCATCTCGAGATCATTCAGAAACGACAGTCGTACCGCCGGGGCATAAAACTCACCGAAGTCCCCAGCTAGAACCTGGCTCGATCGCGCGGTGAACGCACGAGGGTCGAGTGGCGAGTGCGGCGAGATTACAAACACGGTCGTCGGGTTATTGGCAATGAGTCGCCGAGAGAACTCTCGCAGCGCGCGCTGCGAAGCGGCTACTTGTTCGATGCGGCGTCCACCGACTTCGGGAACTAAGAGCGGTGGGTGAGGTGCAATTCCCGCGAATACGATTGAGCCGGGCATGACTAGCTCCGAATACGCTAGATGATGCGGAGACTGAACATTGGCGGCGCTACTATTGCCGCTATTGTCTGCGCGTCTTCTCCTTCATTCTGAAAGCGCTACTACGCCGGATCGGATGATACGCCCACTGAAATTGAATTTGCAATTTTGAGTCAGCTATCCTCGACGCCCGCCGGCTGAATTCATTGGCGGTTGGCCGGCAGTTGTCATCAGTTTGGGGTTCAGTCTGGCGTTCCGAGTACAAGCTGACGGCAACTATGATCTTCCGGCCCACAACTCGAAGACTGACATGGCCCTCCTAGCGGAGGTCGAAAACGCTTCTCTTGGCAGATAAACGCAATATGACCCTCTCACGGAGGGCAAGAAGTCCACTGCCGAGCCGCTGCACACCTCTTGAAGTTACAGTCCCGCTTTTAGTCACCCCCTGACACTACTCGGCTCATTCCTGTTGCAACTACTCGGCGCATTCCTGTCGGCGCATTCCTTGACACTCATCATGTCGTCTGCTAGATTCTGGCGTTTAACGCGGGCGCGGCGTTCGCCACCGTAGAACCTGCCATAGGCAAATAGCGATAGGAGGCTATTATTAGTGGGCACCAGTAACAAGCGCTTGTTTACGTCGGAGTCTGTCACCGAGGGGCATCCTGACAAGATTGCGGATCAGGTTTCCGACGGCGTACTCGATGCCGTGCTGCGAGACGATCCTGACGGTCGGGTGGCTTGCGAGACGCTGTTGACGACCGGATTGGTAGTTGTAGCCGGCGAGATCACTACTTCGGTTTGGGTCGACATTCCAAAGATTGTACGCGAGACGATTCGCGAGATCGGCTACACCCGAGCGAAATACGGCTTCGATTGCGACACTTGCGGTGTCATCACCGCGATCGATACCCAGTCGCAGGACATTGCAATGGGTGTCGACCACGGCGGCGCCGGCGATCAGGGGATGATGTTTGGATATGCGTGTAATGAGACCCCTGAGCTCATGCCGATGCCGATCATGCTCGCCCACAAGCTGACCCGCCGTCTCTCGGATGTGCGCAAGGAAGGGTTGCTTGACTATCTGAGGCCTGACGGGAAATCTCAGGTAACCGTCGAGTATTCAGGTCACAAACCTGTTCGAGTCAACACAGTCGTTATTTCGACCCAGCACTCAGAAGCGGTGGCCAACGATAAGATCCATGAAGACGTGATCAATCACGTGATTCGATCAGTGGTGCCCGGCGAGATGATGGATGCCGGCACCGACTTCCATATCAATCCGACCGGTCGCTTTGTGATCGGCGGACCGCAAGGGGACACCGGACTCACCGGGCGCAAGATCATCGTCGACACCTATGGCGGAGCCGGAGCACACGGCGGCGGGGCCTTCTCGGGGAAAGACCCGACGAAGGTCGACCGCTCGGCTTCCTACATGGCCAGGTACATTGCGAAGAATATCGTCGCCGCCGGGCTCGCGGATCGTTGCGAGGTCCAACTGGCCTATGCGATCGGTATCGCCGATCCTGTCTCGGTTTTGGTCGATACCAGAGGCACGAGCCAGATCGATGAGGAGAGGCTGTCCGGTCTGGTGCGTGAACACTTCAAGCTCACGCCGGCCGGGATCATCGAAAGCTTGAATCTTCGTAGACCGATATTCAGAAAGACCGCGGCGTATGGCCACTTCGGCCGCAACGAACCCGAGTTCACCTGGGAGCGCACCGACAAGGCTGACGCGCTTCGTCGCGCCGCCGGACTATAGACATTTGTTGGTTAACCGTGGCCAGTGGTCATTTGTTGCGTGGTGAGTTGCGTGCTTGCCGGCGACAACTGACCACTGGCCACTGACAACTTTTAGTGGAGACTGTTGATGACAACTAGCACTCAAATGCCGAACAGCGACGTCAAAGATCTGGCCCTGGCAAAGGCGGGACGAACGCGCATCGAATGGGCAGAACGCGAGATGCCCGTTCTGCGCCTGATCAGGGAACGCTTCGAGCGCGAACGCCCACTTGCAGGAAAAAGGATGGTCGCCTGTTGTCACATTACCACCGAGACAGCGAATCTGGCTCGCGCTTTGAAAGCGGCTGGAGTCGACGCGGTCTTGATTGCCTCGAATCCTCTGTCGACCCAGGACGACGTCGCGGCTGCGCTTGTGGTCGAATACGGAATTCCGGTTTTTGCGATCAAGGGTGAGAGTCCCGAGACTTACAACCGTCACGTACGAATGGCGCTCGACCACGAGCCCGATTTGATCATAGACGACGGGTCTGATGTCGTCGCCACGATGGTCAAGGAACGTCCGGAGCTGATCAGCAAGATCATTGGAACAACCGAAGAAACCACGACCGGCCTGGTTCGTCTGCGGGCGCTCGAAAAGAGTGGGCGCATTACGTGGCCGACGATCGCGGTGAACGACGCCCAAACCAAACACTTCTTCGACAACCGCTACGGCACAGGCCAGTCGACGCTGGACGGCGTGATTCGCGCGACTAACATCCTGCTTGCCGGCCGCACGATAGTCGTAGTCGGCTATGGCTGGTGCGGAAAAGGCGTGGCGATGCGTGGTCGCGGCATGGGCGCAAACGTCATCGTGTGTGAGATCAATCCCATTCGCGCCATCGAAGCGGTGATGGATGGAATGCGGGTTATGACTATGGAGGAAGCTGCTCCGCTAGGCGACATCTTTATCACTGTGACCGGCAACCGGCATGTGATCGACGGCCAACACTTCGCGAGAATGCACGACGGGGAGCTTGTTGCGAACTCGGGCCACTTCGACGTCGAGCTGAATCTGGTCGCAGTAGCCGAATTAACCGGAGAGAAGGAACCACCGACACCGTTCCGAGAACAAGACAAGCCGAAGGGTTCGGGGAAGCGGGTATAGGTTGGGCGACATGCGCGCAGCCTTGCGGAACGAAATCGGCATGCATCTGGATATCGTGCATGTGCCGCGTCCAGATCATCAGGGAGTTCCGCGCATTCGACGTTCCGAGATAGCTGTGACCAGTGCCCTTGATCACCAGCCGCAGATTGTTATCGCGAGCGAAGTTTACAGCTGCGGCGATGTCGTTCGCATTTCTTGCGGCGATCGCATTAATGCCCGGCTTCGTCGCCCCTGCACCCAGACATCCTAGCGTTTGGGTTAGGCCCGGTTTCTCGCAGAGGG
>CAZOOE010000497.1:3999-5119 GCA_964581275.1 uncultured Clostridia bacterium | reverse complement strand
GTTGAGCGACGGTCGATACCATCGTTTTGCAAATCGAATAACAACGCTCTCACGCTCAGAGACCTTGCCGCGCAGCAAGAACGTCATCATCGCCGGCACATATGTCAGCGAGAGAACCAGGGAGCCAGTCAGCGCAAACACCAGCGTAAGCGCCATAGGCTTGAACATCTTTCCCTCGATCCCCGTTAGGCTGAGTATCGGCAGGTACACAATCATTATGATTGCGACCGCGAATACTACCGGTCGTCCAATCTCCAGGCACGCATTCAGGATCGTGGTCGTCGGCGGCTCATCAGAGCCGGCGTGTTGCGCCTCTGCGCGTCTGCGCACGGCATTTTCCACCATCACAACGGCCCCATCCACGATCAATCCGAAATCAATTGCGCCGAGACTCATCAGATTCCCGGACACGTCGAAGATGACGATGCAGATCGCCGAAAAAAGCATAGAAAGCGGGATGATACTTGCGACAAGAAGCGAGGCTCGCCAGTTGCCCAGCAACAGGAACAGGACGATGATCACCAGGATCGCGCCCTCGATCAGGTTCTTTGCAACCGTTTGAATCGTACGGTTTACCAATTCAGTGCGGTCGTAAAACGGGATCAGTTCTACGCCGTTCGGCAATGTCTTTTTGATATCCTCAATACGTCGCTCGACCCGCTGGACGACTGTGCGCGAGTTCTCTCCCTTGAGCATCATCACAATGCCGGCGACGATCTCGCCTTTACCGTCGGCAGTAACAGCTCCCTGCCTGACCGCTGATCCGGTTAGAACATCGCCGAGATCGCGCACGAAGATTGGGACACCGCCCTCTTTACTCGTCTTGACCACGATATTTGCGATGTCGTCTGTTGACGTAACCAGACCGATTCCTCGAAGCAGATACTGCTCACCGCTGTGTTCGATGTAAGCGCCTCCGACGTTAGCATTGTTGCTGGAGACAGCTTCCATCACGTGCCGAAGCGAGAGAGCATAGGACTGCAGCTTCACGGGATCGAGCCGCACCTGAAACTGCTTTTCTAATCCGCCAAAGCTGTTGCCCTCTGTCACACCGGGCACTCCGAGCAAATGTCGTGGCAAACTCACGTCCTTTACCGTCCGCAGCCCCCTTGGTGCGTCT
>CAZOOE010000497.1:0-3989 GCA_964581275.1 uncultured Clostridia bacterium | reverse complement strand
GAACGCGAGCCGCACGAGAGCCTGCGTTTCGAGGTCCTGAATCGTGCGCAGCGCCATTGCGTCGTATCCGCTACCAGCGCGTCCCTTCAGCTCGTATTGATAGATTTCACCGAGACCAGTTGAGATTGGGCCCATCTCAGGTTGGCCAATAGATTCAGGTATCTGACTTCGCGCTTGAGTGAGGCGCTCGAATACAAGCTGCCGCGCGAAATATATGTTGACCGAATCGTCGAAGACGACTGTCACAGCTGAAAGCCCAAATTTAGATACCGATCTGATTTCGGTGACGTTAGGAAGTCCTCCCATTGCGACCTCGACGGGAAAAGTGATCTGCCGTTCGACTTCCAGCGGCGCGAGGGCGGGAGCTGCCGTGAGAATTTGGACTTGTATGTTGGTCACATCGGGAACGGCATCGATCGGGAGACGATGAAAACTGTATATGCCCGCGCCGATGAGAATACCGACCATAAGCAACACGAGAAGCGGTTGCGAGACCGCAAAGCGGATCAGACCATTGGTCATTAGTCCTTATCCTCTTTAAACTGACCTTTCAGTAGTTGGGACTTGAGCGTGAAGCTGCCCTTAGTCACAACACGATCTCCTAGAGCAAGTCCGCTGATGATTCGGCGGTAGCCTTCGATAAGCTCACCGGCCCGAACGTCTCGCACCTGAAAGTGCCCCGCTTCATTCTCCTCGGGGATGAAGACGACCGTGCGATCGCCTATGCGCTGGATCGCTTGTTCTGGAACGGCGAGTTCATTAGTCGTCGTTGTGCCGGTCTGGAACCCAACTTCGACAAACATACCAACCTTGAGACGTTCGCCAGGGTTGGGCACTTCAACGCGGACGCGAGCTGTCCGAGTCTCTTCATTCAACTTGGGATCGATGAAGGTAATCCTGCCGGTAAGCACAGTCTCACCAAGTCCTGCGGACTTGATTTCCGCCGGTGTCCCCACGCGCAATGAGTTCACCTGCGCTTCAGGGACATTCCCGATCACCCACACGGTAGAGATATCTGCGATTGTGAATAGCCGATCGCCTTCTTTAACACCCGCGCCTGGGTTGATACCCCGCTCGATCACGGTCCCTGAGACTGGCGATGTGACAGGAACTATCGCGTTTGCCTTCGAGCTATCAGGACTTGCTCCAAGCGCGAGCAGTGCCTGCCGCAAGCGTTCTACTGAGACACGTGCAGCCTCTCGTTCATTTTCCGCCTGTTGAATTTCTCGAGTGATGGCAATACTGGACTGGAAATCGTATTCGGCTTTCGCTGTTTTGTACTCGGCCTCAGCCGCCTGGACTTCTTTGAGTGAACCCGCGCCTAGTTCGAGTAGTCGGCGCTGACGGTCGAGTGTCTTCTCGGCGAGGTCCAGCTTTGCTTTTGCGCTGATCACCCCGGCACGGTTCGCGGACAGCCGTACGCGCTCGACGTTTGCTACTGTCAACGCCAGTTTCGATCTCGCCTCAAGCAACTGTCCTCGCAACTCGGCAATCTGCTGACTCTCGATCGTGGCAAGTACATTGCCGCGAGCTACTCGCTGACCTAATGCAGCATATACTGCTGCTATGCGCCCAGAGACTAGAGGCACCACCACCTGTTCTCGCTCGGCGTTTGCTTCAACTGCGCCAGTAAACTTAAGCGGAGCGATTGCTGGCCGCTCAGTCACGCCCTCTGTCTCGATTCCAATCGTCGCGAGAGCGTCGGGTGCAAGGACGACTTCGCCGGCCTCGCTCGAACTTGCTTCGCTCTCGGCTTTGGCTCTCCCGTCAGACTCGTTCCTGCGAGCTTTGCCACTTGGCCAGAACACCAGGGCTAAGATAGCTGCGAGTACTATGACGCCAAGGAGAACCATCAGACCTTTCTTTCGACGAGCAAGCCGCGTCGCGCTCGACGTAAACACCAAGTCATCGACATGTTCAAAGCCAGCTCTGCGGTCCTGTGCTTTGCCTTGCCTCTCAATTGAAGTACTTTCGCGATCGATTTCGTCAGTCATTTTATTCCTCGTTCTGGATCGACGCCGATTGCCGAGTACAGATCGACTAGCGCGCGATAACGTTCCGTGAGTGTTTCATTAAACTCGCGCTGTGAGTCCATGAACCGACGTTGCTCAGCGAGAAGCTCGGTGACCCGAAAGGCGCCAAGTCTATAGGCTTCGCGCATAGTGCTGACGTTTTGGCTCGAACGCACCAGAACACCTTGCTCGAAGATGGAAAGCGCCGCGCGCGCTGCTTCGTAGAGTGAGTAAGCGGATGCGACTTCAGACCTCACAAGCTGCTCAGCAAATTCGCGCCGTCGCCGTGCTTGAGCTATTGCGGTGCCCGCTTCTGCTTTGGCGCCCTGGTTCCGATTAAAGACCGGGATGCTGATCGAAACGACAAAGCTTAGCGATCTGTCTTGGTCTTTGATTGTGCCGACCGGTGTGTCATCGAGGATCGAACGGTCCAGCGAGTACTTGGTGGACAGGCTAACATCGGGTATGCCCTCGGCCTGAGCCAGTCGCAGTCGTGCCTGTGCGGCTTCTTCTGTGAGCCGCGCCAGGCGAAGATCAGGTCGCGTGCGGAGCGCCATCTCCACTGCTTGTTCAAGCGAAGCCGGGAGCTCAACAAGGGCAGGAGCCGCCAAATCCTCACGCAATTTCAGCGACTCTCTGGGCGCAATTCCTGATAGGTTCTTGACCTTAAGCAGCGCGGCTTCGAGACGACCTTGAACAAGCGCGCGGCGCGAGCGGGTTCGTTCGACTTCCGCGCGCATAAGGTTCAACTCCAGTTGAGAGGAATCGCCCTCGGACACGCGGACTTCGATTACTCTAGCCGTCTGAATATCGACGTTGTTCAGTTGCTCGGTGATCGTCAACTCCCGCAATCCTGATAGCGCTTCTGCATAAGCCGTGCGCACCTCTGCAGCCAACCGCCGTTCGCGGTCGGCAACTTCCGCTTCGGCAGCTTCGAGCTCCGCCTTAGCCACCTCGATCCGTCGCTGTCTCTTTCCGCCGAGCTCGAAAGGTACTGCCAAACCGACGCTTGTGGTTCGTTCACCAGGCGATCCGGTGAGCCGCCCGGTAGTATGCTCGAAGTCGGCCGTTGGATTCGGCCGGAGACCCGCCTGCAATAACCGCCCCTCGCGCACGCTCGATGTCCAGGCGGGCCGCTGCCAGCTCAGCGTTCCCAGCAAGTGCTCGGCGAACAAGTTCGCTGGATGATGCACCCTGCGGGTCAAAGTATTGGCTTGATGATTGTGAATCGCTGTCCCGAAGCTCGGCAGGCGCGCGCTGTGCAGAGCCAAGGGGATTCGGGTGGGTTTCAATAGAAATGATTTTTTGCTTCGGCGAGCGATTCTGTGCGATCACGACGCCAGTCGTCGTCACTGCTATCAGAACAACAGACTGAAGTTGTCGCGCTAATAAGGCCTTACTCTGAAGGAAAATCACGACTTCTTCCTTTCTTCACAAATGCATCCGCCGTTTCAGCCCAGAGTTCATGCCCATGGTACTGAGCAGCCAATGCAGCATTAGAACTGGCCACGAGAACTGGTTGATTAAGTAGTGCTGTAAAGGCCGCTCAAACGAACAACGAAAGCACCTCCGTGTGCCTACCCTGAGCGATCTTTAGGAAAGAAATGGCTAGATTGACCGTGGAGGGTGAAAAAAACTACGAGGTGGTGAGGAGGGTAAGAATGTTTCTACAAAGTCGGCGACTGGTGGGTCTACCTCAATTGCTACGAAATCGAAAACCAGCGAGGGTAGAACGTGCGGACACCAGCAAAGGCAGTCGTCATCTTCAGGCATCGACGCTGGTGATGGGTTCTCCTGAGAATGACGAATAGCTTCAGGAATTGGTCTGTGGCTAGCCGCAGAACTCGCCGGCGAAGCGACACAGCTATTCGGGAATCCGAGTAACTCTAACTTCCCTCCACAAACTTCCGATGAGGTAATTTCGTCCAGCACTGACCGCACTGGACAAGCGCCTGCCTGCGTTTTAACAAAGCGTCT
>CAZOOE010000496.1:0-5123 GCA_964581275.1 uncultured Clostridia bacterium | reverse complement strand
GGCCCCTCCTGGCCGGCTGGGAGGACCCTTCCCGCTGGGTGGACGATTTGAACGCCGACGCCGGGGGTCACGAACCCGACCGCGCGCGGCACGTGGGCGATTTCAGGCGCGAGCGCCACTGCCGTCATGCTCGCTTCGGTGGACCCATAGCCGGAGATGACATGCGAGCAAATCCGTGCGCGCAGCCGATCTGACAGGGATTGGGATAAGACATCGCCGCCACAGAAGATGACTTCGACGCTGCTTTGATAGTCCGGCACGGTATCGTACCAGCGCAGCAGATTCTCAAAACCGCCCGGCGATCCAAGCATGCACTGGACCTTGTAGTCTTCGATCACCGGCAGCGTGGATGTAAAGCCTTCACCGGGGAAAAAAGCGGTGCCGCCTCGCGATAACGTATAGATAAGAAACTGGAAGCCGAGCGAGGAGGAAATCGGAACGTCGATGTAAATCCTGGAGCAGTTTGCGATGCGGTTGCCGAAGGTGGCGTGGCGAGCCATGCGACTGGCGAGCAGCTTGTGGCTGAGCGCAACGGCCTTCGACGTGCCGGACGTTCCGGAGGTCAAAATAAGCCGGATTAGGTCGTCCTCATGAGTCTGGCGCAGCGGATCCGGTTCGAGTGGGCGCCCGTGGCCCTGGGTCAAAGACAAATCAGCGACAATGGCTCGATCCGCCTTGGCCAAGGGATTCTTTCCATCCGCAATCAGCGCGTCGATTGTGACCGGCAAGGAAACATCACCTTCGCGTAACGAAACCGCGATCATTCCGAGCCGGATCGAGGCCAGTAGAACGATGGTGTGAAAGATGACATCGTCGATGCTGACCGCAACGATGCTTCGTTCCGGCAGGCCGAGCGTATGCAGCCGCCGGCTCACGTTGTGAACGAACTCCTCCAGCCGGTGATAAGAGATCAGTCCGATGCCCGGCCCGGGCACGCACATTGCGGTCGCTGCGGGTTGACGCCGACATTGATAGAGGATCGGGTCGACGATGTTCATGGTCTGAAAATTCGCTTCTGAGTGGTTGGCGCAGTAGGTAGATCAAGCCGGTTTGATGATGGCGTCTGCAATCTTCGGCGGACGGTGCCGCTCAAGCATGTCCTGGCCGGTGATGACCAATATGCCTTCAGGCGTCACATGCCCGACATCTCCGGGGTAAAAGTACCCGTCGCGGAAGAGGGCTTTCGTCGTCTCGGGATCGCCGAAATAGCCGTTGGCCATGTGGTCTGCGCGAATTCGCAAGGTACCGTCGTGCGGCGGCGGCAATATGCGCCCTGATCCATCGACAGCTTCAACGACGACACCGGTTCGGACGTAGCCAACCGCGCCAGCTTCCTTCTCCAGCACGCTTGCCGGCCCGAATGCGACGGTCGCGGTCTCTGTCGCGCCGTATGAGCTGTACAGGTTCTGGCACATGCGCGCGCGGACCCGTTGCGAGAGTTGCGGGGACATCAGGGCACCCTGACAAATGATGTGGTCGAAGGTCGTTTCAACGGCGCTGCCAGCTTCGAAAAACTTGAGAAATTCGCCGAGCCCGTAGGGCGATGTCGCCATTCCCTGAATCTTGTGCAGATCGATGGTCTGTAGGGCAAGAGCATCGGCAGGATCGGGCTTGAGAAAAAAGATCGTACCGCCGCGGCTGAGGAGTGACATCGTGTATGAGAATCCCGGCGATGTCGCTATCCCGAAATCGCAAAGAAACCGGGAACAGTGCGCAAATCGACGCCCCCTTGCATAGGTGTAATGCGCGATCCGCTCCGCGAGCGAACGGTGGGAGAATGCCAGACCCTTGGGTGCGCCGGTTGAACCCGACGTCAGAATGATGCGGCAAATATCGTTGTCGGCGCCGTGAGGATCGACGGGCGCCGCGGCGCCACCGCCTTCCAACCACGATCGATCGATAGCCAAGACCGGCGCGACGCCGGGAAAATCGCCGGGAGCATCCGTCAGTATGATATCAGGTCTTATTCGCGCGACCGGGCCCAGGCCTCTGAGCGACAGGGTCATCGCGCCAGCATGCATCAGACCGAGAACAAACACGGTGTGCAGGGTGGCATCACCAATGGAGGTGGCGACGATCTTCCCTGGCACAATTCCTGATTTGCGCGCGGCCCGCGCCACATTGTGAATATAGGCCTCTAGCACTCCATACGGCACCGAGCCAAATGCCGATCCCGGCGCGCTGATCGCGGTCGTCAATCGGTTCAGCCTGCACTGAAAGAGGATCGGGTCGACAATGTTCATTGCACCTCCGCGTATGCAAGAACTCAATGGCGCGGGCTAACTCAATCCAACGTCTGGGGAAGTGTTGTATTGTCCCGAAGATTTACCGATCGTTCAAGGACAGATATCGGCCGCACTAACTGGAGCGCGGGCTAATGGTCCACGCCGGGCTCTCCTCACGCAGCGTCCGGGCCATCCTCTGAAGTCCAGCGATCCCGTTTGCCGGTGCCCGAACCGACAAAGGTCATCGCTGCTGCGCGTGTTCACGGCAAAAATGGCACCCTTGAGACATGGCGCCACGTCCGCTTTGTTGTCGCTATTGGGTGGAAGCGGAAGCGGTTGCGGACATCGCGAAACTGGCGGCAAATGATCTTTGGACCCCCTTCATCCCGAGCCATTCACCAATGTTTGATGGGACACAACCGCCGACCTACCGTTGACTACTGCTGCGGGTCACAACGGAGGAAACACCCATGAAAACTCATCACACAGTGGCATTGGCGTTGCTCGCAGGTTTCGGGCTTGGAGCCATCACCATTCATGGCATCCATGCCCAGGGGAAACCACCCGTGTACACCGTGACTGAAATCGATGTAACAAATGTAGATGGTTACATGAAGGAATTTGTCCCGGTCGTTCAACCCATCGTCAAGAAAGGTGGCGGTAAACAGCTAGCCGCCTCACTAAAGGTGACAGCGTTTACTGGCGTGCCGCCGAAACGCGTAGCCATAAATGTTTGGAGCAGCCTCGAAGAAGCGCAGGCCCTCTATAATTCACCTGAATACAAAGAGGCCCAAAAAATTGGCGAGAAGTACGCCAAATTCCGCCGATACGCGGTCGAAGGGGTGCCGCAATAGCTTCAGTATCTTGATTGTGATTGAGGCCGCCTCAGTTGGCGGCCTCTAGGCCGTCCTGGTGCGCAGTCGGCCCTCGTAATCGCGCTTTCCGAGCGCGGCGGATTGCTTGGCCGGTCTGCGTAATCTCGATGAAATAGGAAAAGCCCCGCCGAAGCGGGGCTCTCCATCGGTCGTCAAGATCGCTCATTTCACCTTGAGGTTTTCTGCTGACGTCTTGCCGTTGCGCCCAGTCACTTCTTCATACTGGATGCTCTGTCCTTCATTGAGTGTGCTTAACCCCGCACGCTCCACGGCTGAGATGTGCACAAAGACGTCCTTGTCGCCGCCACCTTGAGGTTGGATGAAGCCATATCCTTTGGTCGGATTGAACCATTTCACAGTGCCTGTAGCCACGTGTTGTCTCCACTTTCAGTTCCTAAAACAGCGGAAATGTACTTGAGTTCTGCGCAAAGAAAAACCCCACTTCTCCATGAGCGCCGAAAAGACGGCCGGACCGATAACGGTGGGCATCTTGTGCGCATTCCCAATAGAAACCACGCGACGCTCAACCCTGATAGTGCCTACCTGAATGTCATCTGATGGCACGTCGCTGCCAATTCGGCGTGGCCACTCTTAGGCCGCTGTTGGGGGTAGATCGGACGCGCGGCACGGATCGGAATAGCGGATACGGCACTTCGATGGATGCCTCTTTTAGGGTTTTAGACCCGCGAATTTCACGACCTTTGCCCATTTTTCGGTTTCGTCCGCCATCAGCTTTCCAAGTGCGGCCGGCGATATCCTAAGCCGAGCGCCGCCCAACGCGGCAAAGCGCGCGCTCGTCCTGGCATCGTCAAACGCCGCGTTAATTTGTCCGTTTAGTCTGTCCACGATTTCGGGAGGGGTATTCTTCGGCGCAACGATTCCGTACCACTGGGTTGCCTCGTAGCCTGCAACAAATTCTCCTACGGTGGGGACGTCCGGCAGTGCGTCCAAGCGTGCCGTGGTGGTCACCGCTAGCGGCCGAAGCCTGCCGGACCTGATGTACTCGATCGTTGATGCAGTCGCTCCGAAGAAGACCTGTACGTGCCCGCTTAGCAGGTCGGTGAGCGCAAGAGGTCCGACACGATACGGCACGTGCACCATATCGACCCCAGCCATCATCTTGAACAGCTCGCCCGCGATATGAGGCCCAGTACCATTTCCAGGCGACGCCATGTTGATCTTCCCAGGATTTGCTTTGGCGTAGGCGATGAACTCGGGAAGTGTCCTGGGCGCAATCGATGGATTTACCACTACGACCTGCGGCTGGCGGTCGAGCCCCGCAACAGGCGCAACGTCACGAATGAAATTGTAACCGAGCTTGTCGTAGATCGTCGCATTGACCGAATTGGCAATGCTGGCCAAGAGAAGAGTGTATCCATCGGGGATTGCATTCACGACCGCCTCAGTAGCGGTATTGCTACCGGACCCCGGTCGGTTTTCGATTACAAACGGCTGCCCGAGCCGCTCCGACAGCCATTCGCCTGCGATGCGCGCCAAGAGGTCGGGCGTGCCGCCGGGCGCAAAGCCAACGATCAACCGCACCGGGCGGGTTGGGTAAACTTGTGCCCACGTCTTGCGGGATATGGCGGGTAGCGCGGCAGCGCCCAGGGCCAGATGCAGAAAAGTTCTACGGGGAAGTTTCATTGCCGGCCCACTGTGCTGCTCTGGAGAATAGTAGCAAATTTAGCCTCCCGATGCGTCGCCGATTGGAGCATGGCGACGTGCCATTCATGCCGGACCAGTCTATGAAGGGATCCGCACCCGTCGTCGACTGGAGGCCCGTCGTACAAACAGACGACGCTGAAAGAATCGAGACCAACATGCAGCTTGCGCCTCTGGCTACGACCAGCATCGGCAGCTTCCCCAGGCCCCAATGGCTTGCGAAAACAAATATCACGCGCGCTGCCTTTGTTGTGCCGCCTGAGAACATGCAGGAAGCGTGCGACGATGCGACAGTCCTCGTGTTGCAGCACCAGGAGAGACTTGGCCTCGATCTGGTGACCGACGGTGAACAACGCCGAGA
>CAZOOE010000495.1:0-5154 GCA_964581275.1 uncultured Clostridia bacterium | reverse complement strand
GGAAAAACTGCTGAACAACTCGGCGTCGTACTTGGGTAATTTTAACATCAGGTTTACGCCAACGCTTAAGTTTGATCCGTAGACCAGTCCGATCCCACTCTCATCGACCAACCGCCGGGCCTCCTCCAAATGCTCGTACCATCCAGTCGTGCCCACGACTATTGCCACGCCCGCGGCCGACGCTGTTTTGATGTTCTCGATCACCGCGTGGGGCTCGCTGAAGTCTATGCACACAGCCGCATCGGCTAGCGAGCCTCGCGAACCCGCGACGGGATCAACGATGGCGACGACCTCGATGCCTTCGCGTTCGGCGGCTCCCTCCACCATCCGTCCCATCTTTCCATAGCCGAACAACGCTAGTTTCATAGGGTCAGTAGTCAGTAGTCAGTAGTCAGTAGTCAGTAGAGCTCGTGGCTACGGACCACTGACTAAAACACACACTCGGTGTTGACCGCGAGACTTCGCACTTCACCTCGCGAAGGTTGATAGATAATCGTCTCGACTCGATCGCTGTCTCGCAGAAGCCTGTAGGCAACTCCGGCGTCGCTTACGAAGTAATAAAAAATCCGATCCCGCTCCTCCACGCATCGCTTGAAGCCCGGCGCTAATGTCAGCTCTTCACGCGACAGCGAGTTGTTTGGTTTGAAGTAGATCGTAAACACCTTGCCTACCATCGAGCGAGGAGCGCGATAAATCTTCGCGAGGCTGGAAGTGAGGTAGGAGAAAGTCACCTCGCCCCCTTCGACCTTGTACGGTCCGCTCGACATCACCTCTGACGTTTCAAGCTCGGTGCCGATCGCACGGGCCACGTCCTCTGCCGAAGAGCGGAGAGGTGTGATGCCTCGCCAAGAATTCTTTGCGACCGGTACTGACCCGGCCATTTGCGACGGAACCAATAGCATCAGCAGCATCATGACTGCCACACTGCGCGATAGTATCACTTGTTGCCTTGCTGATATCAAAACTCAAACACCTTTCTTATTAGCCAATCTATGACCGCTCGTGCCGACCCCAGGATAAGCGGACCGGCTAGGATTATCCAAATCCAGGTCGTCTCCGATTTGAAAGTGAAACTTGGCTTCAACAGATGCACGGCTTCTATACTCTCACTCCTTGACTGAGGATAGATTCTAAACGCTGATGCTTGATGCTGCCTAGAGCGATGCGGCAAAGCCCTCAATGGAAAACTTGCGGATCAAGTCGGTCAAAGAAAACTTCATGGAGCCTCGCGATGACCTTCTCGACGTCTTCTTCCGGCACCACAAAGCTCATCGTGATGGGTGACGAACCGTGCAGAATCAAGCCCAACTCGGTGTCGTCGATCGCTTTAAACACGCGGCTTACAAGCGAGGGATCGCTTCGCACCCCTTCGCCAACCATCGAGATGATTGCGCGGCCCGCTTCAGCCGTCGCGATTCCAATATCAGCGACTGCTTCTATCAGATCGCGTCCGCCGTGGCGGAGGTCGCGCGAGTCGAGCGCAAGGACCACGTTCGACGCGGACACCGATGTGATCAGCGGTTGAATGCGGCGCTTCGCGAGAGTGTCGACAAAGACTCTCAACAGGTCATCCGCCGAAACGAATCGTGATCCGTCGCCGCCCGAGGATGCCGTCGCGTTTATGATTGTGATCGGCCGCTTGTAGGCAATCGACTTGATCAGATTGGCACACGGCGGAGTGCCGGCCGTAATCGCGGTCCCTGGCGCGGTTGGTTGCCTGGAATTGTAGATGTGAACCGGAATGTTCCTTCGAGCTGCCGGGTGGATCGCCTTCGGATGAAGCACTTTCGCGCCGAAAAAAGTCAGATCGGCGGCTTCGGCAAAAGAGCAGAGCTTCACCGTGCGCGCTCCGGCAAATACCTGAGGGTCGGCGGTCATCAGCCCCGAGACGTCCTTCCAGATTTGAATGTCACTCGCATCGAGCGCGGCGCCGATAATGGTAGCAGTGTAGTCTGACCCCTCAAAACCAAGAGTCGTCGTCGCGCCGTCTCGTGATGAACCGATGAAGCCTTGAATGACGGGCACGACGCCACCTTCTATGAGAAATGGGATCGTTTCGCGCATTCTCCGGTTGGTGAGTTCGAACAGCGGAGACGCCGAGCCGTACCGATCATCGGTTTTGATCAACTCGCGTGCGTCGACCAAACGCGAAGGAATGCCTCGCTCGGATAGCGCATCGGTGAGGACCGCCGATGAAAGAAGCTCGCCGTAGGCCAGAATCTTATCGAGTCCGCGGGGCGGCACCTCGCCGAGTATCGCGAGGCCCTCGAGCAGCTTCTTCAATTCATCGAAATGCTTGTCGATTAGCGGGAACACATCGCAGCCGTCCGAGTTTTTCACGAGCCGCCGCGCCTCGCTCAAATGACGGGTTTTCAAATCGGCGACGATACCCAGAGTGGTGCGGCTGTCGCCTGCCGCCGAAGCCTCGGCAGCCTGAAGCAGCTTGCTGGTTGTCTTACCCATCGCCGATACAACCACGACGGGCTTGAGGCTGAGCCGCGCGCGGATGATCTCAGCCACTCGCTCAATCGAAGGCGCGTCCTCAACCGACGTCCCTCCGAACTTCATTACTATCATAGGCAAGCCCAACCTGTAAGGGCGGTCCGTGGCCGCCCCTCCTGGCTGAAAAAAGGGTGCTTTGGTGGAGCAGGGCGGCCACGGAGGACCGCTCTTACAGGCTACTTGTCAAATTAACCCTTGAGCCTTCATCAACTCGGCATTCAATATCGCAGCTCCGGCGGCGCCCCGAATCGTATTGTGAGAGAGAACTACAAATCGGATGTCAAACACAGGACACTCGCGAACGCGCCCGACGACAGCGCTCATACCATTCCCGGCGTCGCGATCGAACCGCGGCTGCGGGCGATCACTTTCGTCAACCACTATCACCGGACGTTGGGGCGCGGACGGCAGCTTCAACTCTTGAGGCAACGAGCTGAACTGGGCGAGCACTCTCGCGACTTCTTCAGCCTTGGCTTTGAGCTCCAGCTCCACAGACACGCATTCCATATGGCCATCTTCGACGAACACCCGATTCGTATGCGCGCTGATGCGGCAGCCGGCAAAGCGAATTCCATCTCCATCGAGCGCGCCCATTATCTTTAGCGGTTCGGTCTCGACTTTTTCTTCCTCGCCGCCGATGAACGGAATCACATTCCCGAGCATGTCGATCGCCGAATGTCCGGGATAACCCGCGCCAGAGAGCGCTTGCATTGTTGTGACGATCACTCGCCGCACGCCGAAGGTGCGATGAATCGGCGCCAGCGCCATCACCAACCCGATTGTCGAGCAGTTGGGGTTGGTGACGATCGCGCCAGGCCAGCCGCGGCGATCGCGCTGGAGTTTGATCAGAGCGAGATGATCCGGGTTGATCTCGGGAACCAGCAGTGGAACATCTGCATCCATCCGGTGGTTCTTGGAGTTGCTCAAAACGATGTAGCCGGCCCGCGCGAAGTTCTCCTCTATCTCACCGGCGACCGATGAATCGAGGCCGGAAAACACCACGCGGCAATCGAGCGTCGGCTCACAAGGTCTGACCGTGCGGTCCGTCAGCCGCGCCGGGATCGGCCTGTACTGACGCCAGACCGTAGCTTCCTTGTAGCTCTTTCCCGCCGAACGATCCGAAGCGGCAAGCTCAGTCAGCTCGAACCACGGATGATCCTCGAACAACGTGACAAACTTTTGCCCAACAGCGCCGGTTGCTCCAAGGATCCCAACTGGAATCTTATTCGACATCAGCCGATCACCTTAACGTTTTTTGCGACTCTGCGCTCCTTGGCGTCTTTGCGCGATGGCTGGTTCCACGCAGAAAGGCAAAGGTTCACCAAGAAAAACATACAGCTACAAACCGCTAACCTTCAATCTCACCACCATCTGCCTGTAGCTTTCGATGGCTGCGACAAGCTCGCGCTTCGAGATCTTCTCGTGGGGCGTGTGCGCGTCAAGGATCGAGCCTGGACCAAACAACAACGGCTTGCCCCAGTTCCCGAGCTGAGGGATGTCAGTCGTGAAGGCCACCACCGCCGTGTCGAACCCATCCAGACGCTCGGTGAACACCGGATCACACCCGAACGTGAATTCAACCTCGGCTCTCGATTTCACAACGCCTTCGTTGAAGCCTTTGAGCCCGTCGTTGCTCGTAACCACCCGTAACATCAACTCGGCTTCCGCTTCGGGCGGAATGACGTTGCCTGCGACGCCACCCCTGATCATCCCGATGTTCATCGTCGTTGCGCCCAGCGTTTGGTCACTCGGAAACTCGACGCTGCGAAGATCTCCAAGAATGTCGAGGAGCTTCTCGATTGCCGATTCGCCCATCTCCGGATAAGCAGAGTGCGCGGCACGGCCAGTAGCCCTGACAATGGCTCTCAGGGCCCCTTTCGAGCCACGCGCAAGCTTTGATTCAGTAGGCTCGCCGTTGATGAGATAACGGCAGCGATTAGGGATTAGGTTGGCGACCCGCGCCCCCGGACTCCCGGCCTCTTCGCCGACGACGAATAGCAGTCCAAAGTCGGTCAACTTCGCTTCGATCAACGCCTCACCTGCTTTGATCATCGCCGCGATGATCCCCTTAGTATCGCAAGCTCCGCGGCCGTAGATGAACTCGTCATCCTCACGAAACTCGACGTAAGGCGGGACGGTGTCGGTGTGGGTCGATAGCACGATGTCAGGGTCCCCTCGCCTCGCGTAGACGTTGGGCCGGTCTCCGCCGGCGTCCTGCAGCTCAACCTCAAATCCGAGCGTACTCAGATGGTCGGCCAGGAAGTCGGCGACGCCTTTCTCTTCACCGCTGATGGAAGGAATTGAAATTAGAGTTCGAGCCAGCTCAAATACATTCATCGTAGGTTGCAGATAACTGCTCGACGCGCACAAAAAATCTCACCTGCTCGCAGCTGACCGAGATGACTTGAACGGGTGCATGACCAACCGACGGAGTTGCTTATCCGTGCGTAAGAGTCAGGCTTTTGTAATCGCGTTTCCTATCAAGCCAACTTTATCTGGGTCTCGCCCTGCCGCGGTTCAGACTCGCTCACGGCTACATGAGGCTCGTAACACACTCGGCAGCGCACTTCGTATGTCCCGTCGCCGACATCAATCTGCGAGTTGCCTCCTGCGCCGCGCCGCGTCTATTGCGCGAGTCCACCGCCGCGCACA
>CAZOOE010000494.1:4405-5197 GCA_964581275.1 uncultured Clostridia bacterium | reverse complement strand
AAAAAAAGAAAACGACTAAAAGCCCAAGAAAGAATATGCGGAGGGGCGGAAGGATCATCTTCGATCTTTTTTCTCAACTGGCCGATGAATACGCGCAGGTACTCGGTCTGCTCGCTATAGTTTGCCCCCCAAATTGCCGTGAGCAGTTTTCGATGCGTCATCACTTTACCCGCGTGACGGATTAGATGCGCAAGCAATTCGAATTCCTTTGGAGTGAGATGGATTTCTTTGCCCAGAACGATCACTTTTCTAGTCTCTATATCCAGACGGAAGTCTCCCGTCTCCAAAACGGTTGAGTTAGCATCTTCATCCGACATTACCGGGGCGCGCCGCAACGTCGCGCGGACACGAGCCAGAAGCTCCTCCATGCTGAACGGCTTTGTAACGAAGTCGTCCGCGCCCGCATCCAGCGCTTCAACCTTGGTTCGTTCCTCTCCTCGCACCGAGAGCACGATGATCGGAACCTGCGAGATCAACCGCAACCGTCTGCATAGATCGAGACCGTTAAGGTTGGGCATTGCCAGGTCGGTAACAACAAGATCGGGGTGCCAGTCGTTGAACGTATCAAGCGCACTCTCTCCATCGGCGGCAACCCGCACGTCGTAACCTCGAGTGCTCAGCCCGGTCCGCAACACCCGAGTGATTTGCGGTTCATCATCCGCAATGAGAATGCGCTGCTTCTGTGCCACGGTTATTCTTCTGCTCTCGCGAAGGTGGGTTCGTCAAGCACCTTCACCCGCGCCTCGGGGTTCTCGTCTTCATCGCCGATCGGGAGGGTAAAAACGACTCTCG
>CAZOOE010000494.1:0-4395 GCA_964581275.1 uncultured Clostridia bacterium | reverse complement strand
GGGTCCTCCAACACCCTTTCCCCCCGCCCTAGGGTTTTTCGTTTTCACTGCGGACTGGAGGGTTAAAAACGACTCTCGTCCCAACCCCACCCGCTCCGCTCTCGATCCATATTCGCCCGCCATGCGCTTCGACTATTCCACGCGCGATTGCCAGACCCATCCCGGTTCCCGAGGGCTGATTCCTGCTTGAATCCCCGCGCCGGATCGCCCGAAAGAACTTATCGAAGACGCGCTCGCGCAGTTCGACGGGAATGCCCGGTCCCCTATCTTCGACGCTGGCCTTGACGATGTCGCCTTCGGCTCGAGACGCGGTGATTCGGAGGGGCGTTCCAGTTGGCGAGTACTTCGCGGCATTGTCAATGAGGGTGTAGATGACCTCGCTCACCGCCCGAGAATCCACCAGCACGACCGGCAGATCGGTTTCTATCTCGACCTGGACTCGATGCTGCGCTGTCAGCGGATTTGCGCGCGCAAGCGCCATTTCGACCATCTCCTCGATGGTTCCCCACCTCCGTCGCAACCGAAGCTCGCCGGCCTCGATTCGTGCCAGCTCGACTAGACCTTCGATAAACCGGTTCAGCCGGTCGCATTCTTCATTTATCACCTCGAGCATCTCTTGCCGGCCTTCCGCATTGAGCAGGGTGGGCGGCGCATCAGCAGTGTTTGTCTTCAGATCGTCGAGCAGAGTGGTGACCGAAGCTTTGATCGAAGTGAGCGGGGTGCGCAGATCGTGAGTGACCGCATCAAGCAAAGCGGATTTCAAGCGTTCGCTTTGCCGCAATGCTTCCGCGTGACTCGCCCGCTCGAAGGCTGATCGGAGCTCGTCGTACAATCGCTCGATCTCGCGCCGCGCTGCCTCGGCCTCTGCTGCGCGACGATTTACACGAGCTGAAAGCTGCCCTGCGGTGACGGCAGTAATCAGAAATGCGATCAGCGCAATCCAGTTATCCGGGTCGGCTATGGTAAAAGTGTTTACCGGCGGCAGGAAGAAAAAGTTAAGACATAGCACTCCAAAGATAGAGACAACGATGGCCGGGCGTGAGCCCCAACTGGCGGCCACAAAAAGAACCACCAGCAACATCGCGAGCGCTACGGTTGTCGAGTTTATGCTCGGCCCCAGCGCCCTGAGCAAAGCCGCCACCGCGGCTATTCCCACGACGCCGACGAGGTAGCCACTTGCTTTGGACTTGAGCGCCTGTACCGGCATGACCTCATTCTACGCCAAAGCTGGTCGTGACGCCCTTTCGCGAACGTCAGAGGCCAAATTGGCCGGCCTCCGACCAATCGTCATGAAGCAAACTCTGGCTCCAAGAAAGGGGAGAGATCGGGCGGTGAACCTTGAGCTGAGCTGGGTCAGTTGAGTCAGTCGCCGATCACTGCGCATGTGAAAGACTCCCAGGGCTAATCGGATTTGGGCTTACGGCGCGATTTTCGCTTGGTCGAGCCCAACCTCTTTATGAACAGGAGCAAACCGGCCCGTTCCTCAGCCGACAAGCGAACGACTTCATGAAGAATCTGGGTCACCGCGGGATTCATTACGGCTTGCTGCACCGTTTCCAGAATCGTCAGCGGATCCGGTGACGTTCGCCTCTTGACGTCGGCATCGAGATTTTCATCACCGCAAGCCACGTGGAACAGCTCATCAGTATCGACGCCAAGCCCGTCGGCCAGAGCCATGAGCTTGTCCACCGACAGATTCTTCGCTCTCCCGGTCGTGATACTGGCGACGTAACCGTCGGTTATTCTTCTCCCCGACATCTTTTGAACGTCCTTCTGAGTCAGTCCCTTAAGTTTCATGACCCGCTTTACGTATTCGCTCAAATTGTTTTTGGCTCCAGTCATACTCGGTCCCCAGGAACTGCGGCTGAATATGTACCACAGAGGCCGGTCGCGCTCAAATAGCTGCCGGTAGAACACGCTCAGTTCCTGACGGGTGCAATTAATGAACGGGACCCAGGTACTTTGGAAACGGAAAATGTCGAAGCAGAATTTGGACTGCAGCGCGGTCTGTGCGTTCGCGCCGCTTTGGCTGAGTTGATTCGAGAACAAATGGAAAACGGCGCGAACGCACAAACCGCGCCGCAGTCCCGTCACGTGATTGCAGAAAGCTTGTTCGGCGCGAGCACCGCGTGCAAGCAGCAAATACGTCCCTGGTCATCGACTTCAAAATGGATCGTATAGCGACTCGCTGTCCGCGCGGTCGTCGGCCGATCCTCAACTAAGATCGCCGGCAAGTGGTTGAGCATACGAACAGCGAAACTCGGCTCAACAAGGCTCTTCTTCGCAAGCCCAAGGATTAAGCGAAGGACCCTTTCGCGGCCGCGGATTGGCTGGCGCGCGGCGTGCACCTCGCCCCCTCCGTCCGACAGGTTCACAACATCTTCGGCGAGCAATCGTTCGAGTCCGCCTGCGTCGCGTGCGCCCAGATAGAGCAGAAACTGTTCGAGCGCGCGGCGGGTGGTTTCCTGGCGGGTGGGACTAATCACTGATCGATTCTTGTCGTATCGCATCATCCTTCGACGCGCGCGCAGCAACACCACCTTCACGTTCGCTTCGGTCATATCGAGCGCCTCGGCAGTGTCATTAGTTGAATAGTCCATAACATCACGAAGCAACAGCACCGCGCGCTGAGAAGGAGAGAGCGCCTCCAGAGCAAGCAGGAACGCGAATGAGATGCTTTCCTTCAAGTCATAGCGCGACACCGGTGAGTCTTCGCTGGGAGCGGGCGGTTCGTATGACGCCGGGCTCTCTTCGTCCGTAGGAACCGGCGACGGAAGCCACGGGCCGACATAGCCATGCCGTTTTCGGCGTCGCAGCAAATCGCGACTGAGATTGATCGCGACCCGCATCAACCACGGCCGCAGCTGCTCATCCCTGCGGCGCGGAGGCTTCTCGATCGCGCGCACGAAGGTCTCCTGAACCAGATCATCCGCATCGGCGGCGTTGCCTGTCATTCGATAACACAAACCCCACAACAGCCTGCGATCGGTCTCCAGCGTTTCAGCGTAACCAGACATCCTCTGAGTCTATCCTGTCTTTGAATTCATCAAGGTCAGACGGCCGCTGCCGCAATCGCGGGAGCCGATTGAGCCGCTGTTATCATCTGCGCGGCCGACCTTGCGCTGGCCAAAGCCGCGTCGACGAGCAACCCCTGGTCGCCCACCCAATCGCCGGTGACGAACAAACCGGGGACCTCACTTACTTCGGGACCGGGTCTCCCTGGCGCGCCACCGAGTCGAGCCAGCGGCATCGCGTTCATCACGATCATATCCGGCAAGAAGCGACGATACACAAGCGCATCTCGCCAGCCGGGTTGCACCAGATCGAGTAACCCCTCGAGCTCGCGCTCGATGTCGTCCGCTGATTCGCGATCTTCGGGTGATAGGTACTTAGCCGTCTGAATCAACGCGCATCCTTCAGGCGCAAGCCGGGCCGTCGCCGAATGCACCGACAGGTAAAGCGGCCGGTCCATGCCGAGCGCGAATGTCGCCTTCGGTATTGGCAAGCGGCTGAGCGCGATGTCGAGACACGCTGCTCTAACCGGGATCGCTTCATCGACCGATTTCGCCATCGATGTTCGGTTCGCGCCTTCCACAAGCCGAACCGCAACCGATGGACTCGACGCGATGACTACGATCGGGGCCTTGATTGCACGGCCCTCCGCGAGACGGACGCCGTCTACTGCGCCGGCCGCATCGCGCGTGACGGTTTCGACTTTGGAGCCGGTTTCGATTGACACTCCGGCGCTCACCGCGGCCTCGCGCAATCCATCGACCAGCGTCTGCCAACCACCGTCGAGGTAGAGCACACTCTTGTCAAACGCTTTCTTTAATTGTTCGATGGCCGTTCCGGCGCTCATGAGATCCGGCGCGTTGATGTAAGTCGCAACTCGAAACGCAGCACGAACAAACTCCTTAACCTCGCTATGGGCGAGTGTCCGATCAAGCCAGTCGTTAACGCTTATGTGTGTGAGACGGCTGCAGTCGATCCTGCCGATCGATGCGAGCAAACGAGCGGCTTCGAGCTTTGCTGAAAGGCCGAACAAGCTCGTCGTAAACAACGATACCGCGCCCGCAGGGAAAGTGTGTTTGACACCCTCTTTGACCGCGAACGCACCCGATACCGAAGGCACCCTCCCACGAGGCTCGACTCCCAATTCGCGGAGGACCTCGATGCCCCTCCCGCCGCGATACAGCGCGTGAGGCCCGAGGTTCAGCTGGAAGCCTTGTTGCTGCCTGGTCTGCGCTCGGCCACCGACCGCCTGCGACTGCTCGAACAGTCGCACGCTCGTTCCGCCTCGTGCAAGAAATGCCCCGGCCGCGAGTCCGGCCACACCGCCGCCGATGATGATCACTTCAGATTTTTGGTTGTTCGAATCCACTTTGTTCGCCTCCT
>CAZOOE010000493.1:516-5241 GCA_964581275.1 uncultured Clostridia bacterium | reverse complement strand
CTCGCTCGGGCTTCCGAGAATGACTGCCTGGAGGGCTTAACTCGTCCGAACCGCCGTATACGGACCCGTACGTACGGTGGTGTGACAGGGAAAGCTGGCGACAGCCTACCTATGTCGATACACCTTCCTCCCGGTTGTGCCTCGTAGAGATTTGCGCGACAATCAGCACTCGATGTACGCCCGAACCTGGGAACTAGCTCAATGCAAAGGAGAGCCTGCGATGCGAACGACAGGAATCTTCTGCGTGATGCTTACCTATCTGGCCCTTGGTGCTTGGGGCCTCGAAAGATCGGCGGCTTCGAACGAGCCGGAGGGCTCAATTCAACAAGCCGCTGGGACGAGCGAGTACGACAACATCGAGGCGGTTCTCGAAACTTCCAATGGTCAGATCGTAATTGAGTTCTTCGCGAAGGATGCCCCGAGACACGTTGAATCCTTTGTCAAAAACGCGCGTGATGGTTCTTACGACGGCACAACCTTCCACCGGCTCGTCAAGTACGGGCTGATCCAAGGTGGCGATCCGCTGTCAAAGAACCCGAGGGACCGCGCCAGATTTGGCACTGGCGGGCTGAACGCCGGGCTTCCAGACGAGGTCAACAAGAACAAACACCTTCCCGGCGCTGTGTCTTCGGTGCTGGCAGCCGTTCGCGCCGGCTCGACGGACGTCAAACCGGGCACATCGGGGGCGCAGTTTTTCATCGTGTTGAACGCGGGACCCGCGCAAGCGAATCTCGACTCAACCTTCACCGTTTTCGGTCGAGTCGTCGAAGGCATGGACGCCGCCTCGAGCATCTCTATGTCTGCTGCAAGCGCCGCCGGTGTCGCAGCCGAGCGAATCGAGATCAAGAAGGTCACCATTCGGGAGAAGACACCAACGCAGGATCAGATGAAGGCGATGCGAGCGACGGTCGAAACATCGCTGGGCAACATTAAGCTTAAGCTGCTGCCCGAGTCCGCTCTCAACACTGCGCGCTCCTTTGTTCGCTATGTGCGGGCGGGTTTGTACGAAGGTTCGACGTTCTTTCGAGTATCACAAAAATATTACCTGGAGGT
Organism: uncultured Clostridia bacterium; assembly: GCA_964581275.1. Lineage (GTDB taxonomy): Bacteria > Acidobacteriota > Blastocatellia > UBA7656 > UBA7656 > Onstottus_A. The sequence goes on along the minus strand of CAZOOE010000493.1, from coordinate 4,188 downwards.
TGGGTACCTTGGAGACTGGCCGCAAGACAGCGCGAACCGGAAACGCCAGTTCAGCCTGTGGTCGATACCCGCTGAGAGGAGCGACGTCAAACAGGAGCGAGGAACGTTTTCTATGCGACAGGGAGCGGACGGCACGACCAGCTGGTACTTCTTCGTCATCTCGAGAGACAACCCGGCGCTTGATGGCAAGCATGTGCCTTTCGCGAGGGTAATCGACGGCATCGATGTCGTAGACAAGATCGCCGATGCCGATGTGGAAGGCGACAAGCCAAAGCAGCGAATCGAGATCAAGAAGATAGCAATTCAATAGGAAGAGTTCGTAGTCCGGCCTTCTTCAGGCGGAAGTTTGTACCCACCGAAGACCGCTGACTACTCGCCAGTCGATACAAACTTCCGCCCGAAGGCCGGACTGCGAACTCCTGAAGCTGGTACAATTCACGGGCATGATCCTAGTCATCGATAACTACGACTCTTTTACCTACAACCTTGTCCAATATCTGGGTGAGCTGGAGGTTGAGCCCCGGGTCTATCGGAACGACGCGATTACCATTGAAGAGATGCGGAGGCTCAAACCCGAGAGGATTCTTATCTCGCCAGGGCCTGGCGTGCCAAGCGACGCGGGCCTGACAATCGACGTCATCAGAGCGTTTGCGGGCGAGCTTCCGATACTTGGCGTGTGTCTCGGGAATCAAGCCATCGGTGAGGCGTTCGGAGGCCGCGTGGTGCGCGCGCCCTACCTGATGCACGGTAAGACATCCGAGATATGTCACGACTCCGCCACCATTTTTCGCGGGTTGCCATATCGGTTCAAGGCGACGCGCTATCACTCGTTGATAGTCGACAAGGAAGGGTTGCCCGACACGTTGGAAGTTTCGGCCACGACCCCCGATGGACTAATCATGGGCCTGAGGCACCGAAAATTGCCGATCGAGGGAGTTCAGTTTCATCCCGAATCGGTGATGACCGAGCACGGGAAAAAACTTCTTCGGAATTTCCTGGAGCTTTGACATTGCCTTTGCGACCTGGCGTCTTTGGGCTAAATGACTCACATCAAGTCGCAACAGACGCAAAGACTGGCCGCAAAGCAGCCAAGCCGCGAAACCGCGGGGGGACAGTGGAAACACGAATGCAGCTTCCGGGTGTGTTAAACGCGGGCGGCGTGCTTGATCGAATCGTCGCCGCGAAGGCGGCGCGTCTTAAAGCGGCGAGGGCTGAAACCCCTTGCGAGATGTTGATCGAGCAGGCGCGCGGCACTTCGGGTCGGCCGAGAACATTGCTCGCCGATGCCCTCAAGCGGGCGGATCGCGTCAACATCATCGCCGAGATCAAACAGCGGTCGCCATCGAAAGGGACCATCTGCCACAACTTCGACCCGGTAGGGATAGCCGGGAGCTATTCCGGCGGCGGTGCCGCGGCGCTGTCAGTCTTGTGCGAAGAAGACTTCTTTGGCGGATCGGTCGAACATCTCAAGGCGATTCGAGCTCAAGTTACGCTGCCGCTTCTTAGAAAAGACTTCATATTCGACCTGTATCAACTTTACGAATCAAGGGTACTGGGTGCCGACGCGGTGTTGTTGATCGTGGCCATACTCGAAGACGACCTGCTCGCGCGCTTAATCAGATTAGCAAGCGAGCTTGGACTTGACGCCCTGGTCGAGGTTCATTCCGCAGAAGAGATGAAGCGCGCGGCCGCGGTAGGCGCGTCGATCGTCGGTGTCAACAACCGGGATCTGACTACTTTCGAAGTTGATCTCGACACATCGATTCGGCTCGCTCAGCTCGCTCCGAACGGAGCGGTCCTGGTCAGCGAGAGCGGAATCAACACGTCGTCCGATATACGTCGCCTGAGGTCGGCGGGCTTCAGCGCATTTCTGATAGGTGAGCATCTGATGCGCTCCCAAAATCCGAGCGAGGCGCTCCAGGAACTCATCGAGGCTCGCGAGGCTTGATCATCAGAGTTGCCTGGTCTTATGACAAGAGTAAAGGTAAAAGTTTGCGGCGTCCGAACTCTCGAAGAAGCACACACCGCGGTGAACGCCGGAGCCGACGCGCTGGGATTCAACTTCTGGCCGCAAAGCGCTCGTTTTATCGAACCAAGAGCGGCCCGGGAGGTTGTCACGAACCTCTCGCCGATTGCATGCACAGTGGGGGTGTTTGTGAACGAAGACGTGAATCGGATTGTTGACATCGCTTCGGAGCTGGGCCTAAGCGCGATCCAGTTGCACGGCGATGAGTCGCCGGACTTCTGTGAGCGTCTTGCCTCGATCAAGACAATCAAGGCCATTCGAGTTGGGCGAGACTTCGACTTGAGCGTGATAGAAAAGTATAGGGTAAGCATGGTTTTGTTGGACTCAAGTATTGAAGGCAGCTACGGTGGTACGGGCCAGAGGTTTGACTGGCGGGTTGCGGTTGAGGCGAAACGCCTGGCGCCGATCATTCTGGCGGGCGGGCTTACGACGGAAAACGTTTGGGACGCAATCACTTACGTGAGACCTGCCGCCATTGATGTTTGTAGCGGGGTAGAAGCCGAGCCCGGCCGGAAGGACCTGGAAAAGCTGCGGCGATTTATGGCGGTTGTCGCGCGAGCCAATGCGCTAATAGCCGGCAACGAAGAAGCCAGCAATCGCACGGGATTCACTCAATGAGCAAAGTCGAAGGCGAAAAGGCGTACCCTTTTCCTGATGCGCAAGGGCACTTCGGAGCGTATGGCGGAAGGTTCGTTCCCGAGACGCTGATGCATCCGATCGAGGAGCTGGTGGCAGCTTACTTGGCGGCTCAGCGCGATCCCGCGTTTCATCGCGACCTTGACTACTTGCTCGCCAACTATGTGGGTCGGCCTACGCCGTTGATGCTTGCACAACGCCTGACCGATCGGCTGCGCGGCGCCCGAATCTACCTCAAACGCGAAGACCTCTGCCACACCGGCGCGCACAAGATCAACAACGCCGTCGGCCAGGCGCTGCTTGCGAGGCGGATGGGCAAGAGTCGGATCATTGCCGAAACCGGAGCCGGGCAGCACGGCGTAGCCACTGCCACCGTCTGCGCATTGATGAACTTGAAATGCATCGTCTACATGGGCACCGAAGACATGCGTCGCCAGGAGCTGAACGTATTTCGCATGCGTTTGCTTGGCGCTGAAGTAGTCGGAGTGGAATCGGGCAGCCGCACGCTCAAGGATGCCATCAACGAAGCGCTGCGAGATTGGGTGACGAATGTCGACGACACGTATTACCTGCTCGGCTCGGTGATGGGCCCGCATCCTTACCCGGTGATGGTTCGTGATTTCCAATCGGTCATCGGCCGCGAAGTCCGCAACCAGATCGTCGCAGCCGAAGGCGGTTTGCCTGATCTTTTGATCGCCTGTGTGGGCGGCGGCAGCAATTCGATAGGTCTTTTTCACGAGTTTGTTGGCGAAGAGCGCGTGCGGATGATCGGAGTCGAGGCGGGCGGCCGCGGCGAGGCGCTTGGCGAGCACGCGGCTCGGTTCAGCGGGGGAAGTCCAGGCGTGTTGCAGGGAACTCGGAGCTACGTGCTTCAGGATGAGAACGGGCAAATCTCGACGACGCATTCAGTGTCTGCGGGATTGGACTATTCGGCTATCGGACCTGAGCACGCTTATCTGCACGACATCGGGCGGAACCATTACTTCCAGGCTAGTGATTGCGGAGGGCTC
>CAZOOE010000493.1:0-506 GCA_964581275.1 uncultured Clostridia bacterium | reverse complement strand
TTGGGCAGCGCGTTTTCAGTTCTGGGGGATTTGGCTTATTGGCGTTTAGGACTTGGCAAGGTTTTTTGGACGGACTTCGGGGGGATCGGTTATTCAAAGGCTGGGGAGGCGGAGGCGCTCGGGGAATTTAAGTGGTTGGCGCGGTTCGAAGGAATCATCCCGGCTTTGGAAAGCGCTCACGCGATAGCGGGGGTGGCAAGGTAGCGCCTTCGATGACCAATGAGCAGGTTATCGTGGTGAATCTGTCGGGGCGTGGCGACAAGGACGTGAACACGGTAGCTGAGACTCTGAAAAAGCCATCTTAAACGAAGCACCGCAAAAAACGTGAGAATCGAAGCAAAGTTCCAAAGCCTCACGCACGCAGGGCGCAAGGCTTTCATCCCGTATATCACCGCCGGCGATCCTTCGCTTGATGCGACCGAGCAGATAATACTGGAGCTCGAACGGAGCGGCGCTGACATCATCGAACTCGGCGTGCCGTTCTCCGATCCGATGGCCGACGGGCC
>CAZOOE010000492.1:0-5244 GCA_964581275.1 uncultured Clostridia bacterium | reverse complement strand
TTTGGTCGACCGGGAGCGAGCGGAAAACAACATCAAGGCCCACCAGATGAGCGTGAGCGCTCGCAATCGAATAATAAGCGCGACCGGGGCGGTACTGATGGTCGGTGTAGTAGTCGCGGCATTGGCCTTCTATGAAATTCGAAAAAACCTAAAGCGACTGGCGGGCGCCTACACCTCCAGCGCCGAATCGAGGGATTATCTTCAATCGCTTCTTGACAGCCTGGTGTCTGGCGTAGTGGTGATTGGGCGGGACGGAATCGTGCAGACGGTCAGCGAGTCATTCCGAAGACTGCCGGGCGCCGCGGCGGAAATTGGAGGCGGGCAAAGTTATACGCATTTGTTTCGAAATAACGCTTCGTTGATGGCAGTGGTTTCAGAAGAGCTGTCGCAGCCCACGCCGACGAGTCGTTACTACGGCAGAGTCGACTTAGGGCTGAGCCTGTTTGATGTGTCCACGTCACCTTTGATCCTCGGGGGAGAGCGGCAGGGTGTCATCCTGGTTTTCGTCGACATCACGGAAGCTGCGCGAGCGCAGGCTGAGCTACGGCGCAGCCACGCCCTCACTGCGGTCGGTCAGATGACCGCGCAGATCGCTCACGAAATCAAGAACCCTCTCGGCAGCATCCGTTTCGCCGCTGAGGTTCTAAAGCGACAGCGAGGGACGGACCCGGAGGATGACTTGTCGACCATTCAAGTGATTGAACGAAGTGTTGACCATTTGGCGGCAATCTGTACCGAGCTCTCTGAATTCGCACGGCCCAAGCAGTTGAACCGTGTTGACGCAGACTTGAACAAGGTGCTTGACGAGGTTCTACCTATGGTCGCCGATCGGCTGAATACGAAACAGATGCAAATAGTCAGACAGTACGGCCCGGATATCCCGGTCGGCTACTACGATGTCACGGAATTGAAGAAGCTTTTTCTGAACTTGATAATTAATGCAGTCGAGGCGAGTGAGTCGCGAAGCTCGGTCGAGCTGCGGACGCGCCTGAACGGTTCCCAGGACGTTATAGTGGACATAGTAGATCATGGGGCTGGTATGGATGCCGAGACTCAAAGGCGACTGTTCGAGCCCTTTTTTACCACAAAAGAGAAGGGTACGGGGCTGGGCATGGCAATCGCAAAACAGATCGCTGAGCTACACAGCGGCGATCTCATCGTTAAGAGCAACGTAGGCGCGGGCACGACGGCCACCGTGAGGCTGCCAGTGACTAAGTTAGGTGAAGCGGACAACAAAATTGGGGCTGTTAATCGTCTTAGCAGATGAGCCAAGTCCCCCGATAAACAGCCCAGATTCCCGGGAGGTACGTTCGATGAATCTTAAGAGAAGCCTAAAGCGAACTGCGAGCGGCATACTCGCTGGAGCGATGATAGCCGTCCTCAGCGATCGGATAAGCGCACAGGATACATCTCCGAGCGATAACTCGTCTCAGTACGGCGAGCCGAGCTGGACATTGTCTCCGGACACTGTGATCAGCGTGCAACTGAATGGCACTCTCAGCTCGCGGACCGCTCGGGTCGGGGACAAGTTCACCGCCACAGTGACTGTGCCGGTATACGTCAACGGCCGGACTGTAATACCGGCCGGTTCAATCATTGAAGGTCGAGTCACGCAGGTTACTCCGGCGAAGAGAATGAATCGGTCGGGAACAATAGGGATCGACTTCGACGACATACTCTTTCCGAATGGCGCTCGAGTCGGGCTCGTCGGAAGTCTGACGTCGGACGATCCTAAAACCCGACGCCGTATCGATGACGAGAGCCGGGTATCAGGGGAGGGCAACAATCGGCCCGCGGTATTCATCGGTGGCGGTGGTGCAATCGGAGCTGTTCTTGGCGGAATCGCTGGTGGCGGCAAGGGTGCGGTACTGGGCGGAGTAGCCGGCGTCGGTGCCGGCGTCGCCGGCGTTTTGCTGTCAAAGGGTGAGGAAGCTCAGGTGCCGTCGGGAACTCCATTTGGTGTTCAGATCAAGCAAGCGCTGATCGTCCGAGAGAGCTTCATCCTGGAGGGAGCCCCATCGCCAGACCGTGCTGCGGATCAGCGTGCTGATCGTCAGCCTGTTGATCGTCAGCCCGATCGTCCCGATAGACCTGATCCAGATGGATCACAACCGGACAATCCGGATCGACCCCTACCCAGCCGCCCCGAGACAGAGACGCGACCCGACGCCGAAAGGTCAACGGCTGGGGCTCCCGATCTTCCGCTTTCATCACCCGAGATGGTGCGGAGAGCGCAAGGGGCGTTGAGAGAGCAGGGCTACTACGAAGGCGAGTCTGATGGTGTAATGAACGCGCGAACCTCTGGCGCCCTGCGCGCTTATCAACGGGAGCACAATCTTCAGGAAACTGGTGATCTGGATCCGCAGACCGCAAAGCGACTCGGAATTGTCGGTTCGTCGAGTGTTGAACGAGCCCCTGATCGCTCGCGCGAAAGGGAACGAACCCCTGATCGCTCGCGGGAGACGGACCGAATCCCCGACCGCCCGCGGGAGACGAGGACAGAGAGCGCCGCAAGCCCAGCGACGGTTCTGGCGAATGTGCTTTCGGCGAGCGCTAACAGAACGCAAGACGGCGCGATCTCGGTTTTGATAAATACGCAGGCCAACACAGGCGGATGGCGATGGTTCGGCGAACAGGTCGTGAACGGCGACACGCTCGAAGTCTACGCGAGAGCAGTCAGGCCGACGGGGATGGTCACTCAGGCTATAACGCGCGGACGAATTGAGCTCAGCGTAAGGGATGGTGTGGAGTACGTTCGACGAGTCGTGATTCACTCGGCTGGCGGTGATCAGCTGATTGCGTTGGGAGGAAGAACTGACGTCGACGCTGAGACGAGGGCGCCTTCCGGAAATGCAGCTCCCTCGGCCAGCAGTTTGCAGCGCAAGGCAGAGGATCTCCTAGCGGAATATCAACGAGTGTACGGTGTTCGGATGACCGGCACCGGAGTCGAAGTCGACAACGCCGCGCAGTATCGAGATGCAGAAATAGAATTGCTCTTCGCCATTGACAGCTTTGCGAATGCGGCGCAGCTCTATGCAAGGTTGACAAATTCGCTTCGAGACCGTCACAGCATGCGCGGCGCTACGCTGGCCATGGCACGCCAAGCGAGACGAACGGACCGCGTAATCTCAACCACAACGAGTCGCGGTGCTGACTCGTTAGCAACGAGGTGGGATTCTGTGAGACAAGACGTTTTGAAGCTTATGCAGGCTCACAATATCAGCTCGTCGGAGATTGAGAATTGATTGGTTGAATCGCGAGCAAGTAGCCACGCCGTGGCTGCCGAGCGCGCGCGGCGGATAAAGACAGATGCGATAGTCACACGCGATGCTGAGGCCACCCCAGGCTTGCCTCATTCTGACCGTGTTGGTCATTGGCCACGTCGAACATCATCGTGAAACCGGTCTCAGTAGCGAGCAAGCATCGTCTCGTTCCAGTTATGATTGAGCTTAAGGAAGCCGCAAAGCACCTATTCCTTGGAACCCTAAAAACAATCGACCCCGACTCCTTGATTAGGCGGACTTTGCGAGTCGAGCGTGGGACTCTAACCTTAGGCGGCGAGCAAATTTCCCTCGACGACTTCGAGGAAATCGTGTTGATCGGAATGGGGAAGGCCAGCCTGAAGATGGGTGCTGCTGTCGAGAACCTGCTCGGCGACCGAGTCAACCGCGGGATTTTGGTGACCGATCGACGAACAAACGCCAGCTTCAGATCCGAAGTCATCGTTGCTGGTCATCCATCGCCGGATGCCAATAGCCTGATCGCCGGGCAAAAGATTGCGAACCTTGTGGAGTCGGCTGGCGATGATGCGTTGATAGTGTTTCTAATCTCTGGCGGGGGCTCGTCGCTGGTGGAATTGCCGGTGTCACGGTCCATCTCACTCGAAGATCTAAGACTGACCAATCATGTTCTTGTCGGGTGTGGAGCTGCCATTCGCGACATCAACATAGTCAGGAAGAGTCTGTCGCGGATAAAGGGCGGACGTCTCGGCTACCTTGCACGGGCCTCAAAGTGCGTTGGGCTTTACCTCTCGGACGTCAACCCTGGTGATTTGCGGTCGATCGCCTCAAACCCGCTCTTGCCAGAGGAGGTAGAAGATGAGCGCCTTCAAGACGTGATAACTAAATTCAACCTCGAGGACAGGCTTCCCCGTTCGGTCGTGAGCGCGATCGCTGATGCGCCGTTGAACCGTGATTACATTGGCAGCGGCGAGGCCGCCGGGCACCTCGTGGGCCTGCTCCTCCTTGACAATTCTGATGCCATACAAGCGGCGGCGGACTTGGCAGCGAACCTCGGCTTCCGGGTCGAAATCGCCGGCGACTTGATTGAGGGATCATATCGGATGGTTGCTGACTGCCTCATTGAGCGGTTATTGCGACTAAAAACTTGCTTTCCAAATGAGCAGGTCTGCGTCATTTCAGGAGGCGAGGTTTCTTGCGCGGTGCGAGGCGACGGTATCGGTGGGCGCAATCAGGAATTCGTGCTATACTGCGCAGCGCAGTTGGCTGACTCGGGAATGAGTGCACGGGCTGCGGTCCTTTCGTGCGGAACCGACGGCATAGACGGAAACAGCAAAGCGGCTGGGGCGGTGGCCGACGCCGAACAGGTGATCAAGGCGAGACGACGCGGGTCAGATGCCTCAATCTTCATTATCAATAACGATTCTCACTCTTTCTTCAAGAAAACAGGCGGCCTAGTTGTCACCGGACCCACGGGCAATAATGTCAGGGACCTTAGAATTCTGATGGCGCAGTGAGTTCTAAGCTCATTTCAAAAAAACAAATGGAGGATCTAAGATGATAAGGTTCATACCGGTTGTGGCTGTTCTCTTTCTGTTGGTGGCCTGCGATCACAAACCCGCGCCGGTGGCAAAGGTTCAGAAGGACCCAAAAATCGCGGCGATAGAAGACAGGATCTCCAAGACGACACCGGAGGGGAAAGAAGTCATTGAGAAGGTTCAAGCGATGAAGCCGGAAGTCAACCAGCAACTATCGACCAAAACCCTTGGAGAGGTAGTGGACGACTATGCAAAAAACAAAGGTGCCTACAACATCACGTCGATAGGATGGGAAGCGTCTCAGAAGAAGCTTCTTCAAGGGGCAAAGGCGGCGCGTTGGAAAGTGGCATTCAGCTACCAGGATTGGAAGAAGCAGGTGCTGACTGCGGAATGGGATTGCGATTCAGAGACAAAGATGCTATATCCATTTGAAAAAGATAATCCGCCCCAATTTTACAGCAGTGAAG
>CAZOOE010000491.1:0-5248 GCA_964581275.1 uncultured Clostridia bacterium | reverse complement strand
TGACGGCGATCACATTCGTGTGGAACGTGCGGGAGTACCGATCGTTCTGACGCATAAAATAGACTTGAACGCTCTCCTTTTGGGCTACCTGCACACTGACGCCGGCGTAGTATCTCGTTCTGCTCCAGGCCTCGACGTTCGAGTTGTAAAATTTCTCCCAGAACACAAACGGCGAATACTGTTTCTCGCGAATCTGGATCGGTCGTTCCAGAATGATGCGATTCCGATATCTCTGTGTGAACGTCGCTCGGCTGGGCAGTTGTTCCCATCGCAATTCAGGCCGTACTCGGTCAGACAACAAGAGATGGTAAAACACGGGCGCGTTAAATGTAATCTCGCTGTAGATCCTGTTTTCATAGTTTAGCCCGCTAAGTTTTGGATTCGCTTGAATGTAAAGATAACTGGCACCAACAGCGATCCATCGCGCAGGGGAGTAAGTTACTCCGGCGCTGAGTAACTCCTGGTCGAATTGAGATACGTTGTTTCCGGTGTGCACTTCACCGAAGGCGGTAACGGCCAACATTGGCTTTACCTGCCATGAGGCCGCCACGTTGGTCCACTGCTGGAAATCTTTCGCCGGGGGAGTCTGCCCCGGCGCGCGACTCCCGGCAAAGATCAGCACCACCAGGATGCAAGCGATAAATTGCGAGCGCTGAATCATCCTGCGACGACCTCATGCATGTTCCACGACGGTGCGGCGTCTATGATGCGCTGACAGCGGCGGCCCGGTCTGTCGCTTTCACCAAAGGCACGTCAACCAGGTGTTCGCTCAGAAACCAGATCTGAAACTCGTTGGTGCGGATTACCTCACTGACGACCAGATCGTTAGTGCCGTCATCGCCCAGTTCGGCAGCAAGGCCCGCGAGCGGTCGAGACTGTTGAATGATGATTTGATGAGCGTCGACTAGTCGCGAGAGCTGAACCGGTACTTCTTCCCGGCCACGAGGCGGTCGCTCGATTTGAGTGGTCTCAGCCACATCAGCAGCCATTGCCAAACTGACGCCGCCAAGCAATTGAATCCGCTCGGCGATTGAATCAACCAACTCGTTCTGCTCATCGTAATGCTTGTCGAACAGCAGGTGCAATTGGTAGAAGGTCGGACCAGCAACCTGCCAATGACACTTCTTGTAAAGGTCGCGCAGCGTCATAGTGTCAGCGAGCAGTTGATTCAATTGATTGGTCATCTGCAAACGCACCGGCTCTTCCAAATCCAGAGCCAGCGCATAATTAACGGTTCGGTACGATTGAATTTCGCGCGCGCGTTGGTGCAGGCGTGGTTGGGCGCTTACTCTCGGGTTGGGTTTCGGCTCGTTCGGTTTTTTAGCCATTGTTCACTCCTCCAATTTGCGGGCTTTCCATTTGTTCATCGTCTTCTGTTAGGCCTCGCGCAACTTCAATCGGGTCTAGCATCATGAAAGTGCGCTCCGCGAGTTCGTTGATTCTAGAAGAGTACTTTTCGAAATGCGGTGTCGCATGATGCGCAGCCACGGCCGCATCGTCGGTATAGAGTTCTTCCAGCACGAACCGGCCGGCATCAGCATGGTCTCGCCACAGGTCGTACTGTAAGTTCCCCGGCTCTGCCCGGCTTGGTACCACCATGCCGTCCAGCAGTGCTCTAAGTTCCTCAACCATGCCGGGCCTGGCGACAAGGATGGCTATTGTCTTCACTGAAGTTGACACAATCTATTTTCCAGAGAGTTGAGTATCGGCGGGGTGCGGATGAACCGTACCGCACCTCGCCGAGTCTCACCGCTTATGCAGTCCGGCCCTGGCTTCGCAATGAGCCCAACGCCTCGATGAGCTTGGCGGCAATCGCATGGTCGGACCTCGGATTCTGACCAGTGATGAGCTCGCGATCGACAATCACGTTTGGCTCGAAATCGACAGCGCCGGTAGTCACCTCTCCGCCAGCGGTTTTGAGCGCATACGGCATATTGAAATACATCTTGGCGTGAAGGATGTCGTTTTCGACCCACTTCTCTTCAGATGCCGAAAAAATTGTCATCTTGTAGCCCGCATATTGCCATCCCCTGGCCCATTCTTTGGCCTTGTTCTCATCACCTGCGATGAGCGCTGCGCGAAACTCTCGGGCATGCGGCAGCGCCGAGACAAGCGCAATCGGACCGTGGCAGAGCAGTGCCGTGGGCTTCGATTGCTGATGAAAATAACGAAGGATCTCGCCCGCGTCAGGGTCTTGCATCAGGTCGACGACCGGCGCCTGGCCACCGGGCACGAACACGCCGGCGTAGCTGTCTAGCCCCTCCCTGATCACCGAACTCAGCGTGCGGGGCTGATTTATTGCCGGATCAGTTGCCCAGAAAGCCTTGGCGCGCGAATACGCGGCCTGGTCGCCACCAAAATGCACTGGCGAATCCGAAGCTTCGTCGATATGCGGTTTAGTGCCGTTCGGTGTTGCGAGCACGAGATCGTATCCGGCCTCGATAAAGGCCATCGCCGGAACGACGGTCTCGTTGAGATAATTGCCAGTCGGACCGGTGCCGCCGCCCTGCACCTCAATACGATTGGCATTGGAACCGAGCACTAGTACTTTGCCTTTTTTCATTTCACTTCTCCTTCCTTTGTCAGGGGTTTTTTCTGATGTCTTAGTTACTTCAGAGCTGCGCTCGCCGCCTCCTCGATCAAACGAGTGATCTCAGCCGGGTGCGAGATGAACGAGACGTGACTAGACTTGATCTCAATCGTTTTCGCTCCCATTCGTTTAGCGTAGAACCGCTCCAGGTCAGGGTTGATGGCGCGATCTTCTTGGGCCACCACGTACCATGACGGGATGGTTTTCCACGCTGCCTCTGACGGCGATGCTGTGAACACGCTCTTGTTGAGCGGCTTCTGCGTCGCCGCCATCACGCTTGTTTCCGTTGGCGAGACATCCTTTGCGAACACGTCTCGTAGCTGCGCCCGGTCGATATAAAGGAACCCAGCCGCATCTGGCTTTAGCGTTGCGTTAAGTGGTGGAGCCGGATACTTATCGATGAAGGCCCCGATCGCCTCACCCGCTTCTGGCGCAAAAGCTGAGAGATACACGAGTGCTCTTACGTTAACGTTGCCGGCAGCAGCCTCGGTGATCACCGCGCCGCCGTACGAGTGACCGACGACGACCACAGGACCTTGTTGGGCATCGATCAGTCGCTTTGTAGTTTCGACGTCGGCGGCGAACGAACTAAGCGGATTCTGGACGGCGATCACGTTGTAGCCATCGCGTTCGAGAATTGGGATCACATGTTGCCAACCGGTGGCGTCAGCAAAGGCGCCGTGCACGAGTACGATTGTCGCTTTAGCGGCTGGCTTAGCTGCTTTGGTTTGGACTTCGATTGGCGCACTAGTTTGAGCAACCAGTGGCGACAATGTTTGAGCACGTAGAGGGCTGGTTCCGGTGATTCCAAGAATGCACAAGCCCACTATCATGAGCCGAACAATTTGGTATTTGGTCATCACGGCGAACACTCCTTTTCCCTAAAATTTTTCTTACTCTGACCTGGTGGCAACGATTGCAGGCACAAATACAGCACCGATGAAAACCGTCAATCCATTACACCAAGTTATCGATCGATACCTTAATATCCGGCCATCGACTCGCTACTCTGCGTTTTTCAAAATCCACGGTGAGAGGATAGTTGCACTGAGAAATTTGAGACACCTCAATAACCACAGAAATCAGACTGTATTTTTCCATAGTTGAAAACCAAACTTAGTTGAGAGTGAAGATATCCTTTAGCTGATCCAACCAATTGGGACGTGGACTGCGAAAGACGATGCGGCCGGCAGCTACCAGAGTTATCACGTGCCTGAATCTGGAGAGTTGATTAACGTGAACTTACTGCCGCCACGCTCAGCGCGTTCTCGCCCGCCGAGCAATCCAAATGACCTTCAACTTGAGAAGTCGTAAGTGTTTTAGGATGGAAAGACCGGACAGCGGTCGGTGACAACCCTGGAATTGTGGCATCTTCAAATTCGGCGATGAGATGAGAAGTCTTTGAAGGCTCGGCGCCTCGGTGAAACGCCTGAACCCAATCATCGATTACCTGGACTGGTGGTCGAGCTCGCGACCGGACATCGCTTTAAGCTCAGGTGGTGAAGATTTGGACTTGGCATCGAACGCACGAGCGACGAATGCCCGAAGGCTCGGTAGGCGCAATGATCAGCGATCTATTCTCACCAGTCGACCTCGTCCTAGGCTCCAAGATTCCCAAGGTACCGATGAATCGCCGCGACAACTATAGAACCCTCTCCGACGGCAGAGGCCACTCGTTTGACCGAGCCGGACCGCACATCACCTACAGCAAAGATCCCTCGCACCGACGTTTCGAACGGACCGCTATGCTCAGATCCTGATGAAGTCCGGACAAAGCCTTTCGAGTCCAGTTCTACGCAGTCGGGCAGCCACTTTGTACATGGGTCGGCCCCAATCATCACGAATAAGTGTTGGGCTGCGAGACGGCTATCTTCTCCTATATTGCGCGAGCGCCATGTGACGTGGCTCAGGTGAGTCTCCCCCTCCAAGCCCACCACCTCTGAAGATGGATAGAGTGTGATCGCCTTGGATGCATGAATCCGTTGCACCAAGTAGTCCGACATTGTGCTGGAAAGAAGGGGTCCCCGGATCAGCATATGCACATGACTGGCTTGCGCGGAAAGATACATTGCCGCCTGTCCGGCCGAATTTCCGCCACCCACGATCACTACAGGCTGACCGAGGCACGGACGAACATCAATCGGCGTAGCCGAGTAGTGAACGCCTGCTCCTTCGAAACGCTCTAAACCTTTAACAGTCAGTTTCCTGTAGTTTGCCCCGGTAGCAATGACGACCGCTCTTGCTGCAACGTTCTCATCTTCATCCAAGCTTACAATGAATGGTCCTTCTGAACAGACGATGCCTGTCACTGTCCTGCAAACAGCCACGGTTGCGCCGAACTTCTCGGCTTGTACTTGAGCCTGTTTGGCAAGCTCGGCTCCCGAGATGCCATTTGAAAATCCGAGGTAATTCTCAATCCTCGAACTTGTTCCAGCCTGCCCTCCGGGAGCATAGCCATCCAGCACGAGTGTCCGAAGACCTTCCGATGCCGCGTACACGGCTGCCGCCAGACCCGCGGGTCCTGCTCCAACAACGAGAACATCCCAGGGGATACGCTCTCGAATATTTTCCGATATGCCAAGCTTGTTTGCGAGAGTCAGGAGTTCAGGATTTTTCAAAACCCATTTCGCACCAACCACTGCAGGAAGTTCAGAATCC
>CAZOOE010000490.1:0-5267 GCA_964581275.1 uncultured Clostridia bacterium | reverse complement strand
ATGAACGTCTACAAGCCGCTGATGATCTTCAATGTCACTCACTCAATCGCGATCATTACCGACGGCTGCACCAACTTCCGAAGGTTCCTGATCGAGGGTACCAAGCCTAATCAAAAGAAGATCAACGAATACGTGGAGCGTTCGCTGATGTTGGTGACCGCGCTCGCGCCGGTTATCGGGTATGACAAGGCATCAAAGATCGCACACTACGCGCTGGACAATGATCTGACCCTCAAAGATGCTGCCTTAAAACTGGGATTCGTTTCCGAAGCGGAATTTGATCGCGTTGTTGATCCAGGAAAGATGGTCAAGCCTTACGTGGCGACTGATGCTTGATGGTTCTTCGTTGGGGAAAGCAATGTGTCTTAAGGAACGATCTGATCTTGTGCTTGCCTTCGCGCAAGTGCTGCACGTGAATGGTGAGTCCACGGATCAGACCATCATGGCAACCGCGCGACTAAGCGAGAGTCTTGGCATACATACCAGGATCATACTGCGATGGGGAGAGATTCAACTGCTGTCTTCGGACGGAACCGGCGAATTGGTTTCTGTGGTGGCCGCTGATCCTACCGGCGTTGAGATGGATCGGGTAGTTTCGGCCTGGCGGGCCATTGAAGAGTTGCGCGCCGGCAAATTAGCATCACCCGCTGCCTCTGAGAAGATCAAAGCGATCTCGCACGCAACGCCGGCGCCAACCTGGCTGTTTACTTTGGCCGCCGCGAGTGGCGCCGTGGCCTTGTCGGTGATTTTTGGGGTCAGCCACCTTACCGCGGTCCTACTGATCGCTGCCAGTGCGGCTGGCGGTGCTGTCCTGCGTCGAACCCTGGCCCGGTACAGCACAAACCCTCTGCTGCAACCGTTCTGCGCGGCGCTTCTCGCCGGCATCGTCGGCGCAATCGCAGTTCGTTTTCAGCTGAGTTCATCATTGCGCCTGATCGCTATTTGTCCGTGCATGATTCTGGTGCCAGGGCCGCACGTGCTTAAGGGCATGTTTGACTTGATCACCACGCGCGTGAGCCTCGGGGTCTGCCGCCTCATATTCTCGGGCCTCGTGATTATGGCGATTTCGGGGGGACTCCTTATTGGACTCGGACTTCTCCGCGTAAGTCTGCCGGTGCAAGTACCCGGCCGTGTCGTTCCGATCTGGCTCGACACAATAGCTGCCGGGGTCGCTGTTGCTGCCTTCAGCATCTTTTTCTCGACGCCTCTGCGAATGTTGGGGTGGCCGACCGCGGTTGGCATGCTGGCTCATACCCTTCGTTGGTTCACCCTCGACCTTGGCGCCGGCGCGGCCACTGGTGCGTTTGTGGCTTGTCTATTAGTCGGACTAGTTCTAACTCCTGTGGCTCGTCGTTATCGAACGCCATTCGCGGCCACCGGTTTTGCGTCGGTGGTGTCAATGATGCCGGGCGTTTTCTTGTTCAGAATGGCGAGCGGCCTATTGCAACTTGCGAATAACTCGAACACGACTTTGGATCTTCTCGGAGCTACGATTGCAAACGGCATGACCGCTCTCACGATAATCCTGGCGATGAGCTTCGGCGTCATTGTTCCAAAGATCGTCATCGATAGCTTCGGTTATCACCTAAAGCGATCACGACCCTAAGCGGTGACGAAGATGCTGAGACCTAGAGAGCCCAGCACTTCTCTGTGCGCTCGCAAATCATGGTCAGCAAGCGATACAAAAACACCTTGTCGATAAGCCGGGGAACGATCCTGGATGATCCGAGCTGCAATCAAGCATCAAGAAGATGCATGCGGCGATGGCTTCGGTCGACGCCTCGCGTAGCATTGATGCCGACTTTCGCTGTGATGTTCTTGCGGTCTGTCGTTAGAATTTCACGAGTAGACACTCTTGCCGCAAACAATATCAACCAGTTAAAGGTGGCCCTCTCATTGCCTTTCTTACAATCGAGCGAAGGGACACCTACGAAAAAATACCAAATTAAGCTCAAATCAACGCATGGAACTCCTCGCTTTAACCTGAAGCCTGAACGTTTGGGTATGGCCAGAAAAGGCGAGCGCCAGCACGATGGATTTGATTCACAAGAGCCTTTTAAACTCAACCATCGAGGTGTCTCTTTTTGTAGTTCAAGTTGCACGTATAAAATGCAAAGAAGCACTGAGCATCGAACGAGAGCGCCGAGCCGGCATTTGGTTCCCGAGGCGTTATGAAGAGTTGTCCCCATTGCGGCCGCCCAGCGACAGACGACACGTTTTTATACTGTCGGCATGATGGAGTTCGTCTCCTTGAGTCCAGCGATTCATTTGGCACCGCTCGAACTGTTGCGCTCGATCCGAAAGCTCCTCTCGCGACTACACCTGTGGGAGAAGAGCCGATCGTCGGGGCGGCAGCGCCGGCAACGGCGATTAATAGTGGGTTTATAGCACCTCCGATCACTCTATTCCTCAAACACAAGAAGAGAATCGGATTGATCGTAATTGGAATCGTCGCTTTGATGCTGACGATGTGGTCTTATCGCTCGTTATCAACCAAAAAGACCGAAAACATTCAATCGCTCGCAGTGTTGCCTCTTATCAATGTCAATGCCGATCAGCAGGTCGATTATCTTTCGGATGGAATAACCGACATGTTGATCTGCAATCTATCGCGACTGCCGATTCTCAATGTGAAGGCGCGGTCGTCGGTGTTCCGCTACAAGGGGAAAGATGTCACACCTCATACCGTCGGCTCGGACCTAAACGTGCAAGCAATCCTGAATGGCCGAATAGCTTTGCGTGGGGATAAGTTGACGTTGAGCCTAGAGCTCGTAGACGCGCAAACAGAAAACATCATCTGGAGCGAGCAGTACACTCGCAATCAAACCGACCTGGTTTCATTGCAGAACGAAGTCGCGCTCGATGTGACCGATAAGTTGCGGATGAAGCTGACTGGCGCAGAGCAGCAGACGTTGTCGAAGAAATATACAACGAATGAAGACGCGTACCATCTCTATTTGAAGGGTCGACTGTACTGGAACAAACGAACTTTGAAGGATCTCGAAAGAGCTGCTGACTATTTTAACAAGACGATCGCGCTTGATCCCAACTATGCGCTGGCTTATGTTGGTCTTGCCGACGCGTACACCGTGCTTCCGCTATACCGGGATCAGCCAATGCGTCAGGCGATGCAGCCGGCTAGAGAAGCGGCGATTAAAGCATTGGCACTGGACGGCGAGTTATCAGAGCCGCACGCTACGCTTGGTCGCGTTTATACGCACCAGTATGACTTTCAGGCGGCCGAACGCGAATACAAGCGCGCGATAGAACTCGAACCGAACTACGCGACCGCGCATCAATGGTATGGTCTTCTGCTTCTTTACCTCGCAAGAAACGAAGAAGCGCTTTTGCAACTTCGTACCGCGGTTGAGATCGAACCAATCTCGCCGATTATCAACACGGCCTACGCAGAAGGATTCTTCTACGCTCGGCGCTACGACGACGCAATCGCTCAGTTGAAAAAGACGCTGGAACTCGACGGAGAGTTCTCGACTGCATATCGAAACTTAGCGAAGTACTATCAACAGAAAGAGGAGTACGCCGATGCCGCCGCAAGCTATGCAAGATACCGGGACCTGATTGGCGATCGGCAGACCGCCAAATTGATACGCGAGAGCTTTGCAAGAGGCGGCTGGCAAGGATGCCTCCGAGCTCTGACGACAAAGGAGCAGCTCTCAAAACTGTCGAGATATGAAGTCGTCGTGTTTTGCGTGGCTCTCGGCGAAAAGCGGCAGGCACTCGACGAACTCGAGAAGTCTTATGAGATCTTTGGGCCGCTGCTTCTAAGAATCGAACCGCTGTTGGATCCGCTGCGCGCCGATCCGCGGTTCGCCGACATAATTCATCGCGCGGGACTTTCTTAAGGGGTTGTGGTTGAATCGAAGTGGGGCTGAGAGTGTGTCGGACCGGACTCTGCTGACCTCCGCACTCATCTGCCGCGTGAGTAAGTGTCGCGATCAGACGATCTGTATTTGACGTGGTGTGAGTAGCTGGTGAATCGATGGTGCGCACAGACAAGTCGTGACCTCGCAATGGATCGGCTTCCTTTCTGGCCGCTTCCGATGTCTCAATGTGGGGAAGGCTCTCCTGAGCAATCCCGGGTGGCCTCCTTTAACTCATTCCGATCTGTACTGAAGAAAGGCAAACTATCAGCGTATTTGTTCATGACCTGAGGAAAGGCATTGGCGACCTAAATTCTTGTGAGAATCTTGTGACAATCTTGCGCAGAAATCAGCGGAATTCGGCAGTAGTCCTCGCAATGGCCAGTGGCCGTAACCTGTAACAGATAAATCGTTTCCGGTGAACGGGTCTCGAACGTCCACTGACAGGATGCCGTCTCGTTGTGCAATCGTCGGCAGTGCTGAGAAGACCAGGGTCTTTGAAATCTGTCGAAAGCCTTCGTAATCCACAAAGAAGAATGTGCGGTCTTTCTTTGATGACTGGCCCTCCCAATTGAGGGGGAGGTTTACGATCTGCTCGCGCTGGACAACCTGTCCACGGCCACTGGATTCGGTTTCAAGAAGTTCTGCGCCCGCAGTAACGAGCACGCTTTCGGTCAGCGACCCTGGCTGCATAATCAGGTCCACGCGCTGCCGGGAATTCACAGTGACATTGACCTTCTCTACTATCGCTGTCGCAAAGGCTAGGTTTTCCGCGCTTATACGATAATTTCCAATCTTCACGTTGGTGAACTGGTAATTGCCATCTGCGTCAGTTTGAGCAGACACTGAAATGCCGGTATCAATATTCTTAAGGTATACGGTCGCTCCCGCCAACACTGCACCAAGCGAGTCCTTAACGGTTCCTAAGACCGTCGCGCCATCGAATTGCACAGCCGACACTACTGGACATAACTGTGACAGGAAAAGTATCAAAAAGAAGACCGTACCAGCCTTAGACACACTTCTGCCGAATCCTTTGTTATGAGTTATCGAACCTCCTGGTGAGCGGACTAATAAACCAAAAGCGACCCAGCGCTTATGACCAATTTAAAGCAGACAACTGAATTTGGATTCTAGCAGCGCGGTGTACGCAAACTGAAACTCGATACGTCGCGCGATTCCGCGCGAGCCTTGTTGAATGCGCATGCGCCTAGATGCTTCTATTGCCAAACTTCGATATTCGAACGAAGCATGTCATCAGAATCGCGGTCATTAGTTCTGGGATGGATTCATCGCAGGCGCGAGGCCCAGTCACTGGGCCATTTTCACCAGGTCCGCGAAGTAGTCGGGCGTCAACGTGCTCACTCCCCTGACTCAGTTTTCCCT
>CAZOOE010000489.1:0-5285 GCA_964581275.1 uncultured Clostridia bacterium | reverse complement strand
GAGAGTCAACGTCTCATTCTTGCGGGATGACCCAATTGTGGATCAATGGCAGAGTCACCTTCGCGGCGACCCTATCCAGGACAATCAACGAGTCCTGTTCTTGCGCAAGTGGCTCGATCGTGATCACGGAGAGAAACCGTCTCCGGTGCAGGCCGCTTGCTGGCTGGATATAAAACGAACGTATATGGAGATGAGGCCCCACTTGCGTCGCGTATATCTATCGGTGCAGGATCTGGCGCCCTATGCCTCGGTTGCAAAGAGTCTCGGTTTTCAGCCCCTTCCCGCCTACGACATTGCGGTCGGTGAGAGCAGTTACCAAATCGCGGTGCTGGATTTTGGGCCGTCGTCAGTTGATGGATGGCTGGCTGGTCTGGCTGGCGCTGAGCTTGGGCTCGAGGAAGGCGAACTCTTTGATAGAAACGCGCGCGAGCTCGTTCTTGGCGGCAGCCGAATCAAGCTGACCAGGCTCGAGTTCGATGTTTTCTTCTATCTGTACCAGCGTACGGATCAGGCAGTCACGCGAGCATCGCTGATCGAGGACGTCTGGGGCTGGAAACAAACTGGGAGCAACGTAATCGAGGCAGTGGTACGTTCTCTACGCAAGAAGCTTGGCAACAAGGCATCAGCCTTAGAAACGATTAGGGGCTCGGGGTATCGTCTCCGCAATCTAGGGCGGACCGGCAACTAGTGGCTAATGATGGTCCGACAAGCTGCCAGCTTGTCGGGGGTCGGGGTTATCAATAGGCCCGACGAGCTGGCAGCTCGTCGGACAGTCACGACAAGCTGGCAGCTTGTCGAGGGTCGGGGTTATCAATAGGCCCGACGAGCTGGCAGCTCGTCGGACAGTCACGACAAGCTGGCAGCTCGTCGGGCCGGTCGAAATCGCAGACATTGAGAGACTGATGGCCGGGGCTCAGCGATAAGCAGCGGCAGCAAACCAACCGATGAGCGAAGATCGACGACCGGTCCGGATCACACTGCGGTTGCCGGTCATCAGTCGTCCACTCTGAAGCTCAAGCTCATCAATTGATGCCCTTGCGGCCCAATTGCTCTTTGACCGCACGGGCGACCGCGGAGTCAAAACTCGTCGGGTTACCCGATTGTTTTTTTCGCGCGGCCGCGATGAACTCGTCACGAAGTTTTGATAGCTCGAGAATGTGCTCGCGCAGCTTCTTGCGCTCGGCGAGTCGTCGTTCTATCTCGTGCTGACGGGACGCCGGCTCCAGCTTTTTCAAGTCATCAGGCAGGTCTTCGTCCTTTATCTGGTCAAGCTTCGCCGAGCCGTTTTCCACACTTGTCAGCAAGTCTCCAGCGTACGGTACCGAGTTCACCGCTTTGTTAACGGCGCGGTCCGCCGCTGCACCTGCCGGTGCGCTCGAGGTGACCGACGTTTCCATCTTCGCCTGCTTTTCGAGGGCACGTGCACGATAAGAAACGCCTCCAGATCCACCTCCGCCGCCAAAAGCCACAAAAGTCGAACCCATCGTCGCGCCCAGCTGTGACAGCTCCTTGTCGTAGGGAGTGGCGATCGCTTGCACCCCTCCATCCTGGGCGATGGCGAAGTATTGCCCCTCGCCGTTCTGAGCAATAGACTGCCACACGTTTTGCGTGCCGGGCAGGTTGCCGCATTGAATCGTGTTGACGATCATTCCCGCCTTTACGGCTTCAGCGGTAGTCGCCGCGGTGCTCGGTTCGTCTCGATAATCTTCGTGTGGGGGCGCATCGCCAACCAAAAAGATAATTTGTGCGATCCCCGTCGTGTGCGGCGACCATCCTGTATTTCGCACGCCATCGGCGAGCGCTCGTCGCACGTCCTCAGGCGTGTCGCCTCCGCCTTCTGCGCGATAACTCATCAGCGTCGAGTAGACCTGATCCAAGTCGGCTGTCAGAGGCAAGACTTTTGTGATGTACTCATCGCCTCGATCCCTGTAGGCTACAAGCCCGACGCGAACAGCTGGGTGTGAAGCTGACTGCATCACTTCGTTGACGATACCCCAGATTCGCTGCTTTGCTCCTTCGAGGAGACCGCCCATCGAGCCTGTGGTGTCGAGCACGAAAACCATTTCGAGTGTAGAGTTGCCGGTTGTGTGGTTCTGTACTTGGTCTGATGCGGTCGGATCGCCCGGTGCTGGAACAGGGGCGGGCGAACCGGCAAACCATGCTTCCACAACGCCAACCCCGATGGCCAGGATGAAGAGTGCAACGATCGTCCTGAGTAGCAGATTCATAGTGAGTAGACTCCTTGCGAACAGCTGAGGCGCTCGACTATTTAGACGCTCATCGACCTCGAATGTTTCAATGGTTGATGAGTTCTTAAAGCTGCGGACTGGCGCTCGGGATGCGGACCGGGCGTTCTCCTTACAATCTCCGGACCTTACCAGGCACACAAGGAGAATGCAGTCATAGCCAAAGCTTGCCCTAAAATTCCCAGAGAATGAAGGAGGGATATGAACGAACCCGCTAACGCACGCTGTCCTGCTTGCGACTCGGTCGCGCCTCTCCCCAAAGTCACCCAGGGTCGCAGCGTGCGTTATTTAGTCGTACAAATTGAAGAGGGCTGGGGTCAGCTTGGCAGGTCCTATGGTTTCTTGACTTGAGCTGATATGGGCTGGGCGGGGAGCACGCAGGTACAGCGCCCTGTGGGTCTGCGTGCTCCCGGTCTCATTTCTTGGCGACCCTTGCAGTCACGCTAATGGGCTCGCGGGATGGCGGTGCATAGACTCGAGCGGGCGCCCAGGGCCGCACACTGGTGCCTCCGCTAAGCATCCCCTGCATCTCCGGATTGAAGAATTTATAGGGATGAACTGGCTCGAGGGCGCTCACGTCGTCCAGGCGTTTGCGAAGGTCTGCCGGAATATCAAACTCGATCGACCGCAAATTGTCATCGAGTTGGGCTGTCTTCGTAGAGCCGATGATGGTTGACGTGATGCCGGGCTGTGTTGCCACCCAGTTCAGCGCGACCTGCGCCGGCGTCTTATTGATTTGCTTCGCGACATCGAGCAGTTCATCGAGGATTTGCCAGTTCCGTTCCTTGAACTGATTGAAGGCTGGGTTGTCCCCGACCGCCTCCAGGCGACCCTTGCCAACTCCTGTGTTGCCCTCTCGCCGGTATTTGCCGGTGAGAAAGCCGCTTGCCAATGGACTCCAGGGCGCAATGCCAAGGCCAAGTTCTTGTGCCGCGGGAACATGCTCGCGCTCGATATTGCGCTCGACCAGCGAGTATTCAAGCTGCAGCGCCACCAAGGGTTCTTTGCCTTCCTCCTCCGCGAGCGTCTTCGCTCGCGCAAGATACCAAGCGGGTGTATCGGAAAACCCGTAGTACCGAATCTTTCCTGCGCGCACCAGATCATTGAGTGTTGAGACCACCTCTTCGACCGGCGTTATCGTGTCCCACGCATGCAACCAGTAAAGATCGACGTAATCGGTTTGCAGCCTTCGCAGTGAGCCTTCCAGCGCGCGATAAATGTTCTTGCGACCGTTCCCTCCTGCGTTCGGATTGCCGGGTTCACGGTTGAAAGTAAATTTCGTCGCCAGCACGACTCGATCGCGCAGACCGCGTTCGCTGATGAAGTCACCAAGCAATTCCTCACTGTGCCCTTCGGTGTAGCCGTCGGCGGTATCGATGAAGTTTCCCCCGGCATCGATATAGCGATCAAAAACGGCGCGCGCTGTTTCTTCGTCGGATCCCCAGCCCCATTCGGTGCCGAAGGTCATAGTGCCGAGGCAAAGCGGACTCACGCGCAGACCTGAATGTCCCAGCGTCACATAGTCATTCAATTTCTTGCTCATCCCTGCTACTCCGTTCCTTTCTTGTTGTTAGCTTCTTTTCACCCCGCGGTTGACACCTCACGTCATTCGAGAATTCCAGAGCGTGAGAGCGGAGCGCCGTAAGTGCTTTTCCTACTCCTTCATACTGCTTTCGAATCCTCGATTTGCACGAGGGCCAAGAGCAGGCCGCATATAATCGCAAACTGATCTGGCAATCATTCTCCAACGGTAGCAAGAGTGCTGCCACAGGGCACCCCACGGCATCTGGCCTCGTCGTTGTTCTTCCACAGCAGATATTGAAGGTTTGATTCTACTGCTCGCAACATCTGACCTGAGTAAATGACGATGTGCGGTCATGTGGCGAATTGTGGTCACATCGTCGCGAAATGGTGGAGCGAAGTTGTCGTCCCCGAAGGTAGGGAGTCAAGGCTTTGTATAGTCGAATTCTGCCGTAATCTGGCCGTCGCCGTTCTGCACCTGAATCGTCACTCTCTGGCCGGACGCGATTCTTTTAGCAAGCTTCTTGCCGACCAGCACGCCGGACGCAACATCGTCGCGTAAGGTCTTTTGGACGTCGCGATTCATCAAGATTAACGATTCGGTATCGAAATTCTCACCGCTAACGACAAGATTTTTCCTTTCGGCGGTAACGTTGTTGATCGTTGGAGCGTAGCGGTTGTCCGTATAGGCCCGGACGTAGTCGACAGTCATCGTTTGCGGAAACGTTGTAGTGTCATCCGGATTGCCAGGGAAGTTGCCTCCCACCGCAACGTTCAGGATGATGAAGAACGGATGATCAAAAACCCACCGGTTGCCCGCCGCATCCGCTGTGGTCTTCGTCTGGTAAAGATCGCTGTCCACGTAGAAACGAATGGCCGCCGGTTCCCATTCGATGGCGAAGAGGTGAAAATCGTCGGCGAAATTCTGGCCAGCAGGCAGGGTGTAAATACCAGTGAGCGGCGAACCGCCCGAATAGCCTGGACCGTGCAGACTACCGTGGTTTACCGCAGGCTCGCGGCCAATGCTTTCCATGATGTCAATCTCGCCGCAGGTGGGCCAGCCCACCTCCGCGATATTCGCTCCAAGCATCCAGAATGCCGGCCAGATGCCCTGTCCGAACGGTAACTTTATGCGTGCTTCGATTCGGCCGTAACGTTGGGTGAATTTGTCTTTAGTAAGTAGTCTGGCGGACGTATAATCGCGCCGAATACCATCCAGCCCAGTGAAGGTTTCCTTGATGAGCTTGATGACCAGATGGCCGTCGCCATCGAGGAACGAGTTGTCGCTTCGGCGGGTATAGGTTTCAAGCTCGTTGTTGCCCCAGCCGTTGCCGCCGACGTCGTAGTTCCATTTAGCTTGGTCGGGGGCGCTGCCGGCCGCGCCATCAAATTCATCCGCCCAGCGCAACGTGTAGCTCTGAGCGCCGGCCGAGTGACCCATCACCAGAAACATCACCAGGAACCCGATAGAAAAAACTAGGGAAATTGGTTTCAACACGACTCACCTCTTGATGATAG
>CAZOOE010000488.1:0-5288 GCA_964581275.1 uncultured Clostridia bacterium | reverse complement strand
CCCGTTATGCCGGGGGCCGAGGCCGGATAAAAACGGCAAGTACTGCGAACTGGGTAAGCTCGACTCCGTGAGTGGTCGGATCTGGTTCACGCCGACGAAGGAGTGGGCCGTTCAGTTCTCTTATGGCCACCTGGTTCATCCGGAGGCGGTACAACCCGGGAACCTCGAGCGCATGACTTCCTCGATCTCCTACAATCGTTCCTGGGCTGATGGGAACTGGGCAACCAGCTTGATCTGGGGCCGCAATCACGAGATGCACGGCAACTCAAACGCTTATCTGCTCGAATCAACCGCAAACTTCTTGGATAAAAATTATCTGTACACGCGGATGGAGCTTGTCGACAAGGCAGGTTTGCTCGAAGAAAACATCTTTGGTCGCAGTGGTGTCGATGCGTTTCACCCGATAGGCAATGGGTTCGAGCTGGGCGACCGGTTCGAGCAGCCTTTTCGTGTAGCGGCATTCACGTTTGGCGGAGTGCGGGATATAGTCGCTGATTCAAAGGTGCGTATGGGAATTGGCGCGGACGTGACCTTTTATCAGGTGCCCGAGGGCTTAAAACCGATCTATGGTTCGAGCCCGACGAGCTTTCATCTGTTCATTCGCATACGGCCAGGAAAGATGTAGCTTTCAGAAGATGCTCGGTGGAGACAGATCGTAGTGGGACGCAACGGTCGTCTTCCAAAAGGGAATTGCAATGAATGAGAAGGAGTTAACAATCGAGGTCGTTTGCCGGCATCTCCCGGGAATATGCTTCGACGATTTGCAGGGTCCCGGGGAAAAGAGAGAGCCAATCTACCTCGGGATTCAGAAAGGCAACGAGGTTATTGAAGCAGTTCCAGGCGATCGAAAGCAGGTAACATTTCGGCCGAAGTTCAAGATCGGGCAACAGCAAGACGGCTCTCCAAACTTCCTGGGGCCCTTTGCAAAGGGCACGCCTCAAGAGAGGTTCTTCTATCTTTCCTGGGGGGTGATGGACAAGGAGTTGCACTTCAAAATGTTTCGACGAGCGAAGATCCATCTGAACCATCTGACATGGGTGCAAGTCCGGGAGGCTGTCTCAAGGAATCGGCCGCTGAGGGTAATCATCGACATGACCGGCAAGGGGGGCGGACCGATTTGTGCTTCGATCAGGAAAGATCGCGCTGAGTGGCAATCATAGAACGAGTAATCGGTCACGCTCAAAGTGATGGACCTGTAGGCCGGTCCTCGCGTGGGCGCCCCTCTTTGCGGCCCAACTTCGATTACGAATGAGGCCGTCGTCCACGAAGGGACGCCCCTACAGGCTTCATCCAGATTCTATTAGTATCAGCCGTGAGGTTGAAGATCCTCATCTACGCTCAACGTAGTTTCGGCAACGATCGTGTCCGCACGCGCCCGTCGATAAGCGAAGTAGATCAGCATGCCGATGGCTGCGGCAATCGTTGCATCCCGAGCCTGTTGCAGGGTGCTGTTGGCAAGCAGCCACGCAGTTAGCACGGACGCGACAATCGCGAGGGCGACACCCGCCGGGGCGTGAAACAACGCGGGCAGCTCTCGCTCTTTGCGCCGAAGAACCGGCAATGCGGCGCAGCTTGCAGCGTACGTCAGCAGCCGGGCGATGGCGCTGATGGTTGCGGCGTACACGAACGTCCCCGATAGCGTCATCACAAGCATCACCGCACCGCTAATCACGATTGAAACGTGCGGCGTCCGAAAACGACGGTGGACCGAACCGATAAAATTGGGCAGTTCGTTTCGCTCGGCCATCGCGAACGGCAAGCGCGAGCCTGCGAGCAGTATTACGTTCAGGTTCCCAAAAATCGAAACCAATGCCCCCACCGAAATGATTGCTCCGCCGGCTGAACCAAGGAACCTTGATGCCGAGTCCGCGAGTGGCCGCTCGGATGTTGCGAGCTCGGGCAGCGTTCCGATGCAAACAACCTGGATAAGCATGTAGAGAACCGCGACGACGCCGACTGCCGTTAGCAGCGCGAAGGGCAAGTTGCGACGTGGGTCGCGAACCTCACCTGCCGGAATGATCGCCATTTCGAATCCGCTGAAAGCATAAATCAACAGCAAGCATGAGGCGGAGAACTCTCCTGCTTTCGGCGCGGTTCCGAGCGAGTAATTGCCAGGATGAATGAAAAACAAACCGGCGGCGATGAACAGCAGAAGCGGGATGAGTTTGCCCACGGTAAAGAAGTCGCTGACGATTGCGGCGTCCCGCACGCCGATGATGTTGACGACTGAGAGCAGAGTGACGACGGCAGTTATGATGACCGCTCTCCCGATACCGGCCCCGGCCGACGGAACGAAGAAGCTTATGTAGGAGATCAACAAATTGCAGTTGGCAGCGAAGGCGGTCAGCCTCGCGATCCAAAGCAACCAGCCAACTTCGAATCCTGCCACCGGGCCGAAGGCCTCGCGCGCGTAGAGATATGGTCCGCCGGTATCGCTGAAACGGCTCCCCACCTCGGCAAAGCACAGGACAATGATGACCACGACCAGGCTGCATGCGGCAAAGGCGAAGATGGAGTACACGCCGATGCTGGCGAAGACCTTGGAGGGCAAGCCGAAGATGCCGGCTCCGATTATCCCGTTGACGGTGATCGCTGCGAGATCCCATCGGCGAATCCCCCTAACCAAACCCTCGTCTGTCGGTTGAGCCATTTGATCTGATCTCGCGTGAATGGTAAGAGCGCGGGAATACTAATACTCGCGAATGTTTTATTCAACGAATATCAGAGGCCTTGGACTCAAAGTGCTAGCGTTGCTTTCTACCGGACCAGTGGGTGCGTTACAATGAGCGGCCGGGCTTCTTTCTTTAAAATACTCGAGGAGGCAGTTGATGAGTGATCAGAATGAAAACGCAATAGTCGTAATCAATAACGGACCCTATCGCGTGATCGGAGATAACATCACGATCAAGGACGCAGCCGGAAATACCTTTGGTCTAGCTGGGCGTACGGTGATCTCCCTCTGCAGATGTGGTCATTCTCAGAACAAACCGTTCTGCGACGGGACACACGCGAGAGTGGGATTTCAGTCCGAGGTCGAGGCGAGGGAACTGCCGCCGCCGATCCCGAAGCTATAGGCGGGAAGTGAAGTGATGAGGTCAAATGTCGAACCGATCTCAAGGGCAGATTTTGATTACAAATCTCAGATTTCGGATTTCAGACTACAAATTATTACAAATCTCAAATCTCAGATTGCAACTCTCAGGTTGCAAATATATGAGATTTGAAGTCTGAAGCCTGAAATCAGAAATTAGAAATCAGAAATTATCAGAAAGCAGAAATTTGCAATCTGAGATTTGAAATTTGCAATTTATTTGCAATCTGAAATTTGCAGTCTGAGACGATCTGAAACTTGATACTCGCAACCTAGGATCTGAGAATTGAGAATCACAGATTTGAGACCACCAGCCAGAATCGAAAACCGGACTCTGTGCATCCGCTAGCTATCAACTGAGTCATGAAAACAATCCGAATCTCAAACGGGCAGGGTTTCTGGGGTGACTCGCTGCAGGCGCCGATCGAACAAGTCCGGCGAGGACCAATCGACTACCTTACTCTCGATTACCTCGCCGAGATTACGATGTCGATCATGCAGAAGCAGCGCGCTCGCGATCCACAAACTGGCTATGCGCGTGACTTCGTCGCGTTAGTTGAAGAGATTCTGCCGGACCTGGTCGAACACAAAATCAAGCTCGTAGCGAATGCCGGGGGCGTGAATCCTGAGGCTTGCCGCGACGCGGTGATCGAGGCCGCCCGACGTAGAGGATTTGGCGGCAAAATCAAGATTGGCATCGTTGCCGGTGACGACATAATGCCGCGGCTGGACGACTTCATCAGCCGAGGCGTCGAGTTGAAGAATCAGGAAACCGGCGAGCCGCTCGCGTCGTTTCGATCTCGCGTTCAAAGCGCGAATGTTTATTTTGGCGGGCGTCATATTGCTGAAGCCCTCGGCCAGGGCGGCCAGATCATCATCGCCGGACGTGTGACCGATACTGGTCTGTCGCTCGGTCCGATGATTCACGAGTTCGGTTGGGCGATCGACGACTGGGACAGACTCTCGGCCGGAACGATTGCCGGTCACACGGTTGAGTGCGGAGCGCAATGCACCGGTGGCAACTGCTTGATCGATTGGGAGACGATTCCCGACATGGCCGACATCGGATATCCGATCATAGAAGCTCACCCGGACGGCACATTCCTCATCACCAAACATAGGGGTACCGGTGGGCGCATCACCGTCGCCTCGATAAAAGAGCAGCTCCTTTATGAGATGGGCGACCCACACGAATACATAACACCGGATTGCATCGCCGACTTTACGACAATTCAACTGGAACAAGTGGGTCCGGATCGGGTGCGATTCACAGGGATCAAGGGCCGTCCGGCAACCGATCTGTACAAGGTGAGCGTCAGCTATTCCGCGGGTTGGAAGGCAGTGGGGTCACTCGTCTACGGCTGGCCGGACGCATATAAGAAGGCCCAGGCTGCTGATCGAGTGGTGAGAGAGAGACTTGATCGGCTAGGCTTGAGGTTTGACTCGGTGCTCACCGAATTCGTCGGAGTGGATGCTTGTCACGGCGCGCTTTCGGGGCTGCCTTCGCCGGATATCGCCGAAGTTACGTTCCGAATCGGCGTGCGCTCGCAAGACAAACGCGCGGTCGAGCGATTCACCCGAGAAGTGGCGCCGCTAGTGCTCAACGGCCCGCCGACCGTTACCGGGTTCGCGGCCGGGCGCGCTAAAGTTGAAGAGATCATCGCTTACTGGCCCGCGCTCATACCAAAGAGCGAGGTCGAACCCAAGATATCAGTGATCGAGGCTTGAATATGGCAAGAGTAAAACTGTTGCAACTCGCGCACGCACGTTCTGGCGACAAAGGGGACACTGCTAACGTTGGTTTGATCGCATACAAGCCCGAGTACTATTCGATACTGGTCGAGCAAGTGACTGCTGAACGCGTGAAAGATCACTTCAAAGGGATATGTCTAGGCGAGGTAGAGCGCTTCGAGGTGCCGAACCTGCACGCGCTGAACTTTCTTCTTCACCAGAGCCTGGATGGCGGCGGCACCCTTTCGCTGAAAACCGACGCGCAAGGCAAGACTTATAGCACCGCGCTCCTTCGGATGGAGATTGATGTCGACGACCGGTTAGCTCGCGGGTTGCTCGGGTAATCCTATTTGAATCACCGGCTCTCTAAAAGTGAAGCAGAATGTCGGCGATGGTTTGAAGATGAATACCCGGTTGCTCGTTGAGTAGACCCTTGCTGGTTGGATATGAGCTGCGAACCGCGACG
>CAZOOE010000487.1:0-5292 GCA_964581275.1 uncultured Clostridia bacterium | reverse complement strand
GCACACAAGGCACCGGTGCACAATTCCCCAGAGTAAACCTCAAGGGCACCCTTTCTGAATAAGGCAATCCATGTTGTCAAGGTTCAACCCGTGCGAAAAAAATACCAATTGAACAAGTTTTGTGCAACTAGTGGAGGCTCGAACCCGAACCCCAACATATGGTAAAGAGGTTAAATCCAAAGGTTTTCCAACGCCCCAGACCCACCCACAGAGTTCCGGGTAAACAAAAGCTAACCCGCGCGACGGCTGTCCGGATTATGTCTATATTGCGTCTAGATTTCACGGGGGTGTTCAGGTTTTTCCTTAAGGGCAAGGGGTTGGCTTTAATAATTCGGGTATGCGGTTGTTAAGTCACCCGGGCTTTCGGCGTTCTTCTAGTGAGCGCATTTGCGTCTGGCCGGGTTTGGAAATGGATTGCGAGGTTCCGGCAAACTATGCATAGTTGCTAATCGTAAACAGCGGCGTAGGTAGGTTCCGTTCAAATCCTATGAGCACGGTCTATTCGTTCTATTTGGATGCCGCAAAGATTGCCCTGCAATCCATCTTCGCGCACAAACTCCGTGCGTTTCTCACACTCATCGGGATCATCATCGGAGTTGCGTCGGTGGTGGTTGTCGGGGCGTCGATCAACGGATTAAATTCTTATGTCCTCGACAAGGTCTCTAAGCTCCTTGGAGCCAACCACTTTATGATCGCCCGGATCGCCCATGTCGGAAACATGACCGAGGAGGAATGGGAGAAGATGTTAAAGCGGAATAAGCGGCTTGATTGGGACGACCTCGACTGGCTGCTAAACAAGTGCACGTCTTGCAAAGAGGTCGGAGCCGAGGCCGATTCACGCAGCGACCTAAAGCACGAAGGCCAGGAGTTGTTCGGCACCCAGATAGCCGGAGTTACCGCGAACCTTGCCGAGATCGAAGATAAGACGATTTCCGAGGGACGGTTTCTGCTGCCGCACGAGGTCGAACATTCCGCAATGGTCTGCGTTATTGGCTGGGACCTGAGGGAGAAATTCTTCGCCGGGCTTGACCCCATCGGCCGTACCATTAAGATCAAGGAACTGCCCGTGACGATCGTAGGCGTCGAAGAAAAGCGAGGCTCGATGTTCGGTCAGTCGCTGGACAATAACGCCTATATTCCCTTGACCGCATTTGAGCGGATGTTCGGCCGCCGTCAGAGCCTGCAGCTCCACGGCAAGGCGCACGACCGCGAGACGTTTGATTCCACGATTGAACAAGCGCGAATTGCGATGCGCAACCGGCACAAACTGAAGGGTGACGCTGACGACGATTTCGGGCTGGTGAACGTTGAACAGGTGAACACGCAGATCGATCAGGTCACCGGATCAATCGCCCTAGCTGTCATACCGATTACGTTTATTTCGCTTGTAGTGGGCGGAATCGTGGTTATGAACATAATGCTGGTCAGCGTAACCGAGCGGACGTTCGAGATTGGCTTGCGCAAGGCGGTCGGTGCAAAACGCAAACACATTCTTGTTCAGTTCTTAATCGAGTCCTCGGTGTTGTGTGCGATGGGCGGCGTTCTGGGATTGCTGCTTGCGGCGGGAATCTCGTGGCTGATCCGGGCGACGACGCCGGTGCCGATGAGCATAACGATCACATACATCGTGCTTTCGATTGGGGTCTCCAGCGTTATCGGAATGCTGTTTGGAATCTATCCGGCGATGAAGGCAGCCCGGCTGGATCCGATAATCGCACTCGGCAAGATCTGAAAGGTGATAACGGGTGAAGCTGAGAACGCTAGTTCGGAGTGAAACACTTGTGATGGCGTTGGATAATGTCCGGGCGCACAAGTTTCGAAGCTTTCTAACCGTACTTGGAATAGTCATCGGAGTGACGACGGTGATTGCCATCGCCTCGATCCTGACGGGGCTTCGGGCAAACATCATCCAGTTTGTTGAGGAATACGGCACAAATAACATCTATGCTTTTCACCTCTCCACCGGCATAACGCTTGGCGCGCATGATCGCTCTGAGCGAACTAGAAAGCCGCTGCATTCGGAAGACGGCGAAGCGATCCGACAGTTCGCACCTGCCGTTCAGGATGTCGCAAACCAGGGGTTTATTGAATGGAACTTTGATAAGAATCTCACCTACGGCGGGCAGACTTACAAGCAGGGAAACCTCGAGGGCGTTTCGGCTAACTACGCGGCGATCACTAATGCGTCGATGCAGGAAGGCAGATTCATCAGCGAACTGGACGATCAGCACCGTCGCGATGTTATGGTGATTGGAAACGGCGCCGCTGAAGCCTTGTTTCCTGGAGGCGCACAGCCGGTCGGCAGGGAAGTGATGATGGGGGGCAAACCCTACGAGATCATCGGCGTGCTTGAAAAGAGAAAGGGCAGCCTGCTAGGTGAAAGCGAAAGCGACAATTCCGTGATGATCCCCTTCCGCACCCTCCGCAAAGTTTCACCCCGAAGCGAATGGATGATGTTGATCGTCCGGGCACATTCGGGACAGCTCAAACAGGCGCTCGATCAAGTCGAGGATGTCCTACGCCGGCAACGGGGAGTGAAGTTCGACGAGAAGAACAACTTTGATCTCCAGACCGCCGACCGCTTCATCGAGCAGTTTGATAGCATTACCGCGATGGTCGGATTGGTGGCTATTGCGCTCTCGAGCGTCGGACTCCTGGTTGGCGGTATAGGGGTGATGAACATTATGCTGGTCAGTGTCACCGAACGCACTGCCGAGATTGGGGTGCGAAAGGCCATCGGCGCTCGTCGGCGCGATATCACCAATCAGTTCCTGTTCGAGGCAATGACATTGACCTTCTTGGGCGGAGTGTTGGGAGTGCTGTTGGCAGTGGCGGTGAGTCAGATAATTATTCTTATATTTCCGTCGCTTCCCGCGTCAATCCCGCTTTGGGCGGTAGTGACCGGTCTTGTCGTATCCGCCGGTATAGGATTGGTTTTTGGAGTGTGGCCCGCCAGGAAGGCGGCCCGTCTCGATCCTATCGAGGCGCTCAGATACGAATAGCAAAGACAGAGGCGAGACTGAGGTTGAGTGTTTCTGGGCTTTGTCGCTTACGTGGTAAGCCTGCTGTAGATCCCTGGGAGCCGCTCCGGTAGGCTCAGCACATCGTCGATGATCGTATAGCCGACCTCTCCGTACATATCCCGCAACTGATCCTCAGACTCGCGATCGATCGTTATGCAGAACGGAGTTATTCCTTCGACTCGAGCCTGTCTCAGCGCCATTCTCGTATCCTCGCGCGCGTATCGACTGTCACCATAGTCGTGATCGTACGGGCGGCCGTCCGACAGGACGATCATCAGCTTCGTGCGGGCGTCTTGTCGGGCCAGCCTCGTCGTTGCGTGCCGGATCGCAGCTCCCAGCCTCGTGTTGTTCTGATAAGAGATTCCGCCGATGCGCCGCTCGACCTCAGAGGAATACCCTTCAGAGAAATCCTTGATCAAGTAAAACTTTACGTTGCGGCGACCCTCGCTTGTGAAACCCTGCATCGAGTATGCGTCGCCGACCGCTTCCAACGCTTCGCTCATCAACACTAGCCCCTCCTTCTCGATGTCTATTATCCGTTGTCCGGGCTGCGAGTACGGATGATTCGGATAGCGGCTGATCGTTCGCGCCGTTGAGCTGGACATATCAAGAAGGAACGACACCGCGACGTCGCGTTCGCGACGGAGCTTGCGCGTGTACAGACGATCGTCGATCAAGCCGGTGCTGCGCTTGTCGAGTGCGTAGTCGATGACCGCTTGCAAATCGTAGTCTTCACCATCGATTTCACCGCGAATGCGTCGGAGATTTTCCGGCCGCATCAATTGAAACTGATACCGGATCGAGGAGATCACCCCGGCGTAGCGGCTTCGGGCAAGCTCGACAAACCCTCGCGACCCGCGAGACCCACCTCTCTCGATCACCCGGCACCAGCGAGTACGGTAGTCGGCAAGCTCCCGATCCCACTCGTCGTAATAGAAAGCCCGGTCCCCTTTCTCAAGGTCTTGCTCAGGGCTGTCCGGAGCGTGAAGTCGATTGAATATGTCCTGGTCGGAGCTGAGATCCTGTTGCTGCCCGCTATTCCACGAGCTGAATGGATCATCTCGAACTTCGATCTGTTGACGCCGGGCGCTTTGCTCGGCATCGGCCATGGATGCCTCGCTGCTTTTCGTATCGCCTTCACCACTCTGGCCAACTTCCTCGCTCTGAGCATCGGCCTCGCTTGGCTGCTCGACAAAGAATTCGTATACGTGTCGGGCCGCTATCAATGAGTCTGCAACCGTGGCTTCTTCGCGAAAAATGTACTCTGAGAGGATACGGTCGAGCTCGCGAACGACCGTCGGATAGGATCGGCGCGCCTCCGCAGTTGCCCCGCCGCAGACCGCAACCTGAAAAAGCAATTCAAATGGTAATAGCTCATGGGGAATGCCGTCGATGTTCGGTCTGCGTTCATTCAGGCGCTTCCGCACAAAATCAAGGTCGCGTCGAATCCCGCGATAAGCTGCTCGAAGCAAGAAGTCTATGCGGCCGTTCTCGATAGTGGTAAACAACCTGGTTGCAAGATCCGGGTTAGGAAATTGAGCCAATACGTTAACAAAACTAGCACCTGCGGCGTCCCGCTCATCTAGGCGGTTCGCTTGCCTAAGAGCCTTATCGCTACCTGGTTCCCTCCGACGGTGGCGAAAGGCTGCGCGTATTTCGTCCAAAGCCGCAATTGTTTCTGGAGCATCTTTGACGAACGTGTCAAACTCAATTTGACCAGCTCCGTGCGCTGCCAGCACCTTAAAGAGCCTAAAGTTCTCTCTCTCTCCTTCAAACTCCGCGACAACCGACGGTAGATAAATGGTCGTACCATCGCCGATCTTTGCCTCGTCCGGTATTGAGGCCAGCGAGGCAATGTGGAGCGAACGTCCAGTTAAACCTTCAACGTAAAGTCTCAGGGTGTGCGCCACTGAATCGAGCGTTAGGCCGCCTTCAATTTTGAATAGGGCTTCCTGGCTGGCCTTTGATTCGAGCGAGTAATATGCCTGCACCCGACGCGAGTTCTCTCCAGTTTTCTCGAGACCACGCTGGGCCCAGTCTCGAAATTGTCCAAGCGAAGCCGCGCGCAAGGCGAGCGGACTGGCTTTAAAGCATTCGACCGCGGCTATCGTGCTTCGTTCGGCAATTTCCTCGACCACTTCGAGGACCGCGGAGACAACCTGGCCGCGGCGCTGTGTACCGGAGCGAGTCGCAAGCTCAGCCACGATATGAGGGCTCTGCTTCATGAAATGATAGCTTGCTGCGTTTCCTTGTAGGGCTACCCGTTTCG
>CAZOOE010000486.1:0-5321 GCA_964581275.1 uncultured Clostridia bacterium | reverse complement strand
AGTCGCGATGTAGGTCCCACCTTCATAAGACAGCTTAGTGACGCGGGGCACAAGGACCTCTCGGCCGAGGACCTTATCTACATTCGCGACCACGGTCTCGACGCTTATTCAAGAAGACACATCAGACGCGCCCAATAAGTCCACATGCTTTGCACTAGCAGACTCTAAAGGGCTGGATGCTCAGCCGGTCAGCGCAACGTCAAATACGATTGGATCGTGGTCTGACAACGCATAGCCGTTGTGGGTAAGGTTGTGAAACGTTTGCGCGCCAACACTCATCGCACCTGTTTGTCCATCGACAACTTCTCCAGGGTTTAGCGGTTTCAGTCCACGCACTGCCATCCAGTCCAGGCGAAACTCTAACACCAGACCTTTCGACGGGATTCTGCGACTGACCCACCATTTCATCGGGCGAGGCAAACCAGGGGATCGTCAAGGTTCGAAACGATGGCTGCACCGCTTGAAGGTCTGTTCAATCAACGTACAGACAACTTAACACGAACAACTGACGGATGACCAATGAGCAACCAAAGCCGTGGGTGTCGCCCTCTAACGCCCTGCGCGGTCACGTCGTTTTTGGTATGCTCTCGAAACCCAGAGCTAATCTGCCCGTGGGAGTATTCAGATGGAGGATGTAGCGACAGTCAGCACCAAGCCTGTTTACAGGCAAATCGAATTCTACGCGTTCTGCGTAATCAGCTTTTGTGCGAAATCATTGTTGTTGATCGGGCTTCCCTATCGCGAGTGGCCGGTGAACACCATCTACACCTCCGCTCTGTTATTGCTCTTTTATTGCTTCTTCAGGTTTCGGCAGGGCTTGCGAGCTCCGGTCTTCGTGATCTTGTCGCTCGCCACAGCGGTCGCGGTGGATATATTGGGCAACAAGTTTGGACTCTATGGGCACCCTTTCGGTCCGTTGCGGGACTACGACGAGTTCGCGCACTTCGCCGGCTCCGGCTTCTCCGCGCTGGCAGCTTTCTGGCTGCTGAGAGCAGGTACGAGGCGGATGGGGTTCAAGCTCTCAAATAGTCTGCTCGGATTTCTTGGGACTGTGGTTGCATTCACCTATTGCGGCTGGTACGAGATCCTGGAGTTATGGGATGAATATTACTGGAGCGGTTTCGAACGCATCCACACCTGGGACGATACACCGAACGATCTGTTCTACGATTTTCTCGGAGTTATTGCATTCGTTGGCGCGGCCGCCCTGGTGTCGTCCGCGAAAGACCGCTATGAGAAGCAATCGAGTTCCGCGCTGGTTCAAGTATGGTTGCGCAATCTATCCAGGACGATGCCCGGGGACTTGATGGTGTTCTTCGCGACGACTGCCGCGTTCGGTCTTTGCTGTTGGTTTGAGATCTTCAGGATGTTCGACCAGCGTTGGTTCGGCCGGATTCATCTGGTAGGGAACCGCGACTCTGCAATCTATCTTCAGTGGGAGCTTGCCGCCTGCGTGGTATTCGGTGTGGTGATGGTCGCCGTGTTGAGACGCTCGCCGTCGAGGAAGGCATCGACCGTCTAGCCTTCGATGACAATAGTAGGGCGGAGCGAGTGTTGTTGATCGCTCCGCCCTTTTTAAAGTCGCCGGCATCGAGGCTCAAGCGTCAAAGTACATCGAGAACTCGATCGGGTGCGGCCGCATGCGGACCGGATTGATCTCGTGCCCTCGTTTGTAGTCGATCCAGCGCTCGATCAGGCCTTCGCTAAACACATCGTTGGCAAGGAGGAAGTCGTAGTCGCGCTCGAGCGCCTGCAAGCTCTCCTCGAGCGAGCCGGGCATCGACGGAACATTCTGCAGTTCTTCAGGCGACATATCGTAGATGTCTTTGTCGAGCGGCGGGCCTGGGTCGATCTGGTTGTGAATTCCATCGAGCCCGGCCATCAGCATCGCCGAAAACGCCAGATAGGCGTTGCACGATGGATCTGGCGGACGGAACTCCAGCCGTTTCGCCTTCGGGCTTTGCGAGTACATCGGTATGCGCACCGCGGCCGAACGATTCCGGCTCGAATAAGCCAGATTGACCGGCGCTTCGAATCCGGGCACGAGTCGCTTGTAGCTGTTGGTTGTCGGCGCGGCGAACGCCGCAATAGCTCGGGCGTGTTTCAGCAATCCGCCGATGTAGTACAGCGCCATCTCGGATATCCCGGCGTAGCCGTCGCCTGCAAACAGCGGCTTGCCCTCTTTCCAAATCGACTGATGGCAGTGCATGCCGTTGCCGTTATCTCCGTAGATTGGCTTGGGCATGAAGGTCGCAGCCTTACCCGCGCCCAAAGCGGCGTTTTTCACCGTGTACTTGAAGATCATCAGATTGTCCGCGGTCGTGAGCAGCGTGTTGTAGCGGAAGTCGATCTCGCACTGGCCGCCGGTTGCAACTTCGTGGTGATGACATTCAACTGGGATTCCTGCTTGCCTTAGCAGCGTGGCTATTTCGGATCGAAGATTCGAAATCGAAGCGAGCGGAGGCAGCGGCACATAGCCCTCCTTCGGACGGATGTGATAGCCGTGCCCGTTCGAACCGCCTCGCTCCGACGAGGTATTCCACGGACCTTCCATCGAGTCCACCGAATAGCCCGAGGTGTGTCCTTCATTGTGAAAAGAGACCTTGTCGAATATGAAAAACTCGGCTTCCGGCCCAAAGTAAATCACGTCGCCCAGGCCGGTGAATTTCAGATAGGTTTGCGCCCGCTGCGCAACCGCGCGAGGGTCAAGCCAGTAGCCGTCTTTTGTTATCGGGTCGAAGACGCTCGAGATCAGGCAGAGCGTCGCAGGTTTCATGAATGGATCAATCCAGTAGCGTGATGCGTCCGGAATCAACAACATGTCCGAC
The DNA here is from genome assembly GCA_964581275.1 of uncultured Clostridia bacterium. Taxonomy (GTDB): domain Bacteria; phylum Acidobacteriota; class Blastocatellia; order UBA7656; family UBA7656; genus Onstottus_A. Next base: position 2,493 of record CAZOOE010000486.1, on the reverse strand, counting down.
TCGTTGATCGCCGCCCATCCACGTAGGCTCGATGCGTCGAATCCGACGCCGTTTTCAAATGCGTCCGCGCCGAACTCTTCGATGGGGATAGTGAGGTGGTGCCATTGGCCGAGCAGGTCTGTGAATCTGACGTCCACAAATTCAACTCCGTGCTCGACCGCGAACTTTATTGCAGCTTCTGCGCTCATAAGGTCCTCCTGCGAAAATGTCCGAAATCCGACAAACTTGAGTTTGTCGAGGTTTTTGACGTACAACCTGCGAACGGGCGAACTGCCAACTCAGCGACAAACGGGGTTGTCGGGCCGCGCGCGTCGTGTCGTGGGTGTTTGTTAGAAAAAAGTATTCGGCGGTCAGCTTACCAATTTCGGATCGCCGGTTTCGGGGTTTAGATTGCGGGGGCTATCCAATCCAAAACCTGCAACCCGAAATTGGTAGGCTGACCGCCGTGACACGTACTCTTTTACTCCAACGGTTCGGATTTGTAAAATCTATTCTTTTTATGCTACGTATAAACCCTCTTTATCAAGCGAAAGGGTCTGGCGTTATGGAGTTATGGCAGCTCGAGGTCTTTACGGCGGTGGCTGAAGAGAGAAGTTTTTCGCGTGCTGGTCAACGGATCGGGAGAACCCAGCCGGCAATAAGCTCGGCGATCAAACTGCTCGAAGGCGAACTCGGCGAGCCGCTTTTTGACCGAATGGGCAAGAGCATTCGCCTCACCGCAGCAGGCGAGCTGCTCTCTGAATACGCGAAGCGCTTGCTCGGCCTTCGAGAAGAAGCGGTCCTCGCGATTGGAGAGCTGCGCGGGCTGAGCCGCGGCACCTTGCGGCTGGGCGCGAATGAAACGACTTGCCTGTATGTGCTCCCGGAGGTGCTCGCATCGTTCAAGCGCACTTATCCACAGGTTCAGGTGGATATACACCGAGCCATAACTCGCTCGATCACCGAACGGGTTATCGAGGGACAACTCGATTTTGGGATTGTCACGCTGCCGATCAAGAACTCGCGGCTCGAAGCGATCACCATTCACCGCGACGAGATGGCCTTGATAGTCGGTCCTGAGCACGAGCTGGCTTCGCGGCGCACGGTTAAGATGAACGACCTTGAAGACGAACCATTCATCCTTCACAAGATCGGCACGACGACACGCGAACGACTTATGAAACACTTCAATGACGGCGGTGTGAAGCTGAAAGTCACGATGGAGCTTGCATCAATCGAGACGATCAAGCGTTTTGTGTCGATCGGAATGGGAATTTCGATAGTTCCGCGATTGTGCATTGCGAAAGAGCTCGAAGAGGGAAGCCTCAAAGCGCTTGCGATCCGAGACGCGCGTTTCCAGCGCAAGCTCGGAGTGATCTATAACAAGGATCGATACCAGTCGCAGGCGGCGCGCGCTTTCCTGGAGCTTGTTTCAGTCAAGCAATCGGCGTCGAAGGTGAAAGGGAGGGCGTCGTAATGAACCCGCTGGACAGAGCGTTCCAACAGGGAGGTCTTCCAGTTGGGCTCAACGTCAGTCCTCAATGGGATATCCTTCGTTCGGACACGCGGTTCGGAACCCTGTTACAGCGCCTGGGCCTCACATCCTGAGTGGGCCGGGCGGCGGAACAGTCTTGACGAATCATTCCTAGTCTACGGAACGACTCAATGAGCAAACCAGCTAGACTATTCTGGAGTTCGGCCCTTCCGAGTGGATACGACTGAGCGAGTATTGTTGAGGGACGACGAAGTTGTCCCCCCAAGCGGCAACTGTCGGCTGAATGGGAGCAGCCCGGGTCCCTGCATTTGTCCGCACACGTCCGCAACACGAGTCCTCCTCGCACGCCAGTATAACGACCAACGAACGGCCGCCTCCTTGACTGTCCGCCTCGTTGACTTTTCCAAATGCAGGCGTTAGTTTGAAACTTAAGTAAGCGGGCCTCTCACAGACCGAGCGCCGATCTCAATCACATCGCACTGGAGTTCGATGGGTCTCAATCATAAAGTCATTTTCGGCATGAAACTCAAGCAGTTCCGCGAACAGGCGGGGCTCTCGCTGACCGATCTCGGTGCGCGCATCAGGCTGTCGACTTCTTACCTGACCGAGATCGAGCACGGCAAAAAGTACCCCAAGGCCGAGAAGATCGCGCGCATGGCTGAAGCGCTCGGTCGAAGCTACGACGACCTGGTTTCGATCCGGCTGGACGAACAACTCAGCCCCCTTTCTGATTTTCTGGGCTCGCCGGTGCTTCATAATTTTCCATTTCATCTGTTTGGTATTTCACCGGCACAAGTAGTCGAGCTGATGACTCGCCAGCCCCTGGAAGCAAGTGCGCTCGTCAGCGCGCTGATCGGAATAGCCGAGAGCTATAACATCGGCGTCGAGCATCTATATCGCTCCGCTTTGAGGTCTTATCAGGAGCTTCACGAGAACTACTTTCCCGACATCGAACGCGCGGTGGATGAATTCGCACACGCCGCGAAGATCAAGTCCGATCCGACGCCAAACTTCGCGGA
>CAZOOE010000485.1:0-5330 GCA_964581275.1 uncultured Clostridia bacterium | reverse complement strand
TAGTCATAGACCGCGATGAGCATGGCCGAGCCGAGGCCCGTGAAGAATGCCGGCGACAACATGAAGGCATCAGGTGGAAAGTTGAATGCAAGGCTACTGTCGAAGTGAGTCACGCCAGAAAAGACCACCCAGCCGACAGTTATAGTCACACCGATCCAAAGGAACTCGGATAACCGGCCGATAACCGAAATCTTGCGATACAACAGGAACACTGCCGTCAAACAAGCGCCCACCGCCACCACCGCCGCAGCCGGCGCGATCTGCTTCACGTCAAATGAGCCGAGCAAACCGAAACCAAAATGAAGATCCCTCGCTTCTTCGAGCTTCGGCCATATGTACCCCGCATACTGCGAGAGACCGATGCAGCCGGATGCTATCGAGAGTGGCGCGCTAAACGTGAGCTGCCAGATGAACAAGAAGGACATCATCCGCCCGAGCCGTCTCGGGCCGTAAATCTCCTTCAGGAATCCGTAAGGCCCTCCCGACCTCGGCATCGCCGCGCCGAGCTCAGCCCAAACAAGGCCATCGCACATCACAAGAACCGCGCCGAATATCCACCCTAGCATTGCTTGCGGCCCATTCATCGCCGCGATAATTGCCGGGATCGTAATAAATGGGCCGACGCCGATCATGTCAATCATGTTCAGCGTAGTCGCGCTTCGGAGCCCGACGCCGCGAATCAACTGAGGACCGTTATCTCGGGCTTTAACAAGATCCCGGTTGAGGTCGGTAGTTGGTTGATTTGGTTCTTTAATGCTGGTCGCCATTGTCGAGCCCGTTCGACGAAATAACTTCAGCAAAGTCCGAGCTGCCGCGACGATTGCTGCTACGACGGAGCAAAGAGTCTAAATCAAAACCTGCGCGGCTAAAACTGATTCTGCGGACGGATTACTGGCTAATCTGAGGTGGTCTGTTCTGCTGCCCGGGTCGCGGCGGAGTAACTTGGACCGGCGGCGGCAAGTTCTTGGGGATGTAGAGAAATACCCAATCTTCATAGTTTGCGAGCCCGTAGTATGCGGTTGCGGCCTTGCCTTTCCTTTTGGACGCAACCCCTACGATTGGGACGTTACCTGTACCCGGCGCGCCTGACTGAAAAAAATGAGCCAGCGGATCGTTGATCTCATCATCATCGTCGTCGTCATCATCCAAATCGTTTGGTTGCTGGCCAGGCGGCTTGGTTTGCGGGTTCCCGGGGTTGGCGGGATTGATGATAGGAGGCGTTTCTCCCGAAGCTGCGCCGCCGGGCGTTTGAATGGATAAGGGCGTACCAGACTTTCCGAAAGCGCTTTTCGTAGGAGGACCGGCGAGCAGTAGATACTGACTAGGGATAGGAATTAAGGTCTGAGCGGCCCATCCCTGTATAAATTTCTGGATTCTGGTATCCAGTGCTCGTACCGGCTCACACGCCGAGCTGGTCATGGGGTCTATCATCGCCGAGGCCCTGACAAACTTTAACTCTCGCACACCTATCATTACGCCGTCACGCAGCTTAGCCAGTTCGGTGAGGTAGCCATACGGCGGCCGCTGGAGAAGCTGAATTCCGCGCAATGATCCATTGTTGTAGTAGCGGGCTATTCCTTCCGACATCTGCTCGCCGCGATACAACATCTCAAGTTCCTTGTCGCGCTGAACCTGCATCTGAACGTTTGGAACAATCGAAGAAGCGAGCACAATGCTCATCACGCCGAGCGCAAGCAGCAGGCCGAGCAACGCCCATCCCTGCTCGTTCGCCGAATTCGCATCGCGGTTATGTTTGGCCCTGTCAAATGCTCGGACCATCATCTCACCTTGTCTTGCAACTGCACTCGTCTCTTGATGTCGTACTGCGTGAGGGTGACGTCGATGCCGTCGGCCGATACGGCATCGACGCGCCAGATGCCCATGATCGTGTCGCCGACTTTTACCCGCTTGATCTCTTTGGTAGCGTTGAGCTCAACCACTGCATAATTACTCTGTGGTTGACCGAGTGTGCCAAGTCTTCCCTTGAATACGAACTGCGGTTCAGGCGCCTGTTGAACGACAAACTGAATAGCGTTTGAGAACAGCGCCGGGTTGCTTGGTGATTTCAGTTCCACGTTCATTGATCGCGCCGAAGAGTAATCTCCGGGTGAAATCTCCGTCGATAGCTGAGTTTCGCTCAGCCGCTTGGTGGGTCTCGGCCGAGCGTCAATGAATATCTGCGCATCCGCCGGGATCCTGTTGCCGCTGACCGTGAGTGTAAGCGCTCGTGGCGTGCCCGCTACCGCTGATTGAGGTTGCATCGAAACAAGTTGAACCGGAGGCGGATCGGGCGGCTTGGGGGGCGGCTCTTTCGGAGGAACAAAATAAGCGAAAATATTGCCGCGGGCTCCTGGGGTGCTTGAGGCGCCGCTCGACGCCAGCCGCAGATTTAGCGGCGTCGTGTCCGAGAGCAGCGCCTGCATTAGAGCTTCCTGCTGGGCAGCGGCGCCCATCGATCGCGCTTTCGATCCCCCGGATCCGGTCGCGTTGGCAGGCACAGGGGCGACAGCCGTAGCAGTTCCCTGCTGAGGGGTACCTCTAGGCTTAGTCGGCGGACCGCTCAGGAACAATCTGTAAACAAAAACCGCGGCAAAAACGACTCCCAACCCTGCCAGGAAGAGTCGCTTGACCTGATCTGATGATGTCCTTCGCTTAGCCATCTGTTACGGGGGCTGTCGCAATCAGAATCGTCAGTAAGATTCTATTCTAGTTCGGCTGAAAGTATGCCGACATCTCGATACTGAGCATTATCCCGGACGAGCTCTCTCCGGGGCGCGACCGGCGGCTTGCAGTTCGGGCTTCCTGATTCGTGAGGTTGACCGAGTTGATCACGACGAATTGTTTTTCTCGCTCGACCTCGTTGATGAACGTCCGCAGGTTCGCGTATTGACCGAATACGGTGAATCGGAAGAGGACGCTCGGAAACGCATTCAGGAGTTCATCTGATTTTTTGCGCGTCTTCTTTTCACTCGCTGGCGCGCCTTCCTGGTCCGCTTCTCCTCTGCTTGAGCCCATGTCAATTCCGCTAGTCAAAGTAACGGTGTTCTTTTTCGCTAGCGCGTTGATCTCATTTATGAGAGCAATGCGGCCGGATGAGAACGCCTTAAGATGGCTCTCCTTGAATGTCTCTAAGGATTCAAGAGCTTTTTTCGCCTCGTCTTCAACGCTGACGGGTTCCCCGTTTCCCGCCCTTGCTCCGGCAATGATGCTGCGCTGCTGCGCGTCAAGCTCCGCTTCAATCGCGCGCAAGCGGTCCTGCTCAGGTTTGAGCGCAGAAAAATAATATGCGACTGCCCAAACGAGGACGGCGACTCCTAGCAACACCGCGATCGCCTCTCCCGGGTTGAGGCCGAACGGCATTTTCGTCACGCCGACCTGGTGGACTTCGGATCGTTGCACTCGTTCGCGCACCTGGGTGCTCACTGCTCTCTACCCCTCGAAGGCCTGTAAACCAACCTTAGGGTGAAGGGCGTTTCGCCGCTCTCTGCGGTCGCCTCCTGACCGGTTTCACCCACAAGAAAGAGCCCGCTCGACTTCTCGAGGTTGCTCATCATTTCAGTCATCTCACCCGGCGTTGTGCCAAGGGCCTTCACCTGAACCCTGGCCATTGCTTCATCTGCCGTGCTGATGTTTTCCTCGACCTTGATGCTCATGATTCGAGTGTTCTTTGGAACATACTCTTCGATATCGCCGATCATTCTGTTCCACGAGAACGTCTTGCGCTGGATCAACTGCCGCGCGGATGCGAGTTGTATGGCTTGCTGCTCGGTGAGGACGATCTTTTGCTGTTCCAGCTTGCGTCGTTCCTGCTCGCGAATCGCCTCCTCGGCAGCTTTCTTCTGCCCCTCGATGCGCTGCTTTACCTCGGTTTGCTTTGCAAGCACACGGCCTTTCTCGGCCGTCATCCACAGAAACAGCCAGAAAGCTATGAAGTAGGTCGCAACCAGAGCGATCCAAAAGAGTCGGTGATTAGTAAAGGGCCGCCGCGAGAGGTTTATGTGTGTTCGCATTACGCTCAAGAATAACCGACAACCGAGTACCTTTGCCAGCTTTTCAATGACCGGCTAAGCCTGTGTTCGAGACATCCGGCGCGGAGACGCTGTTGCTGTAAATCGGGGCTCTCTCAATCTGTCGCTTCGGGCAACTCCTGTCGAGGGCTAACGCATCTGCTGATGAGAAGTTCCAGTTGTTGGGAAGTTACAAGCGATCGGAGAGTTCAAACCGGTTCAGGTTGCGAGGACGAGATGAAGACCTGCCCAGTCTGCGCGCTCGATTTGGAAGACACTTATTCGTTTTGCCCGGATGCCGCCTCGAACCTTGGCACCGTACCGGTTATGGCATCCGAGCCCGAACCGGCCGCCGCCAAACCAGTTAACGAGACCATCGTTGCGGTTGTGTTGTATTGCCCGACCTGCGCGGCCGAGTACCCGCTCACCTTTTCCGCTTGCCCCGTGCACCACGTACCTCTTACGAGACACCAGATACCGAGTTTGTCGAATAACGAATCGGACGAACGCCCAAACGATACAAACGTCCCTGTCCAAGCCAGCCTCGACGGAACACAGTTTAAACGATCCCAACTTAAGCGCCCGAGGCAACTAACGAAGCTCGAACTCAAGCGGCCCACCATAGAACGTCTGAAAGAGCCGGTGGCGCCGGTCCCGGTCGATACCGCGTCCTCTGAGAACGGCCCGGTCAACGAGGCTCCTGATCGAAATCTGGCAACCGAACCAATCAGGGCATTTGCCAGCCGCATCAGCGCCTTCGATTATGGCGACCCTATCCCCGATGTTCAGGAGCCCAGGCTCGAGCAACCGGCCTTTCGGGTCGCCGCTATCGCGACAGTCATCGCGCTCGCACTGTTTGGGGTCGTCGCGATGTACAAGGTTGTTTCAAGTCTCTCGCGCCGATCCCCTTCAGCGGCTGTACAGGTCGCGAGCAAAACGGACCTCACCCCGCAGCCTTTGCCCTTCATTCCGACCCCTCAAGAGGCGCAAGACTATAAAGAAGAAGCTCCTATCCAGACCACTCCGTCGCCTGAGCGGCAGCCCGACCGGCCCCTCGAGCGAATTCGCAGCGAGAATTCCTCCTCGCCAGATACCACCCGCATCGCGCGTAAGACTGCGATGGTTCAACAACAGACTAAGCCACTGCGAACAACCCCCGAACCGCCGGCAATGGCGACCACCACTGTTTCGACGCCGATGCCCGCATTGCCGCGGGGCAACTCCGGCGGGTTTGACGCGAGGCTGATACGTGTGCGTTCGAGAAAGACTGCGTCCGGATTTCGCTACGAACTTACGTTCAACATGCAGGAACAAGCCGGGCGT
>CAZOOE010000484.1:2103-5334 GCA_964581275.1 uncultured Clostridia bacterium | reverse complement strand
CGTCACCACCCACCTACGTCACTAGCGCGGCTTGCAGCCGGTGTCATCTCACTCAGTACCTGAAGTGGGCCAACAGCGCTCACGCCCAGGCCACCGGCTCCCTTCCACCACCAGTCTCCGAATTCGAATGGAGCTGTCTGGAGTGTCATGCTACGGGCTCCAAACCGTCTTCGGCGGCGGGCAAGGCTGAGATGGCACGGCTTCAGACCGTCCAGTGCGAGCAATGTCATGGCCCGGGTAGCAATCATGTTGCGAAACCAGCAAAGGGCTATGGCCGCGTCGCCAGTATACAGAGCTTTTGCGTAAGCTGTCATACTTCTGAGACCAGCCCGGGCTTTGACAGCAATGCTTCGTGGGAAAAGATCATGCATTAGTAAGAGGTGAATTGCTGATGCGAGCCCGACAGCTCCACCATATGCGCCTCACGAAGCTTGAACTTCTGCACTTTTCCTGAGGCTGTCATCGGGAATGAATCGACAAAGCGAATCAGGCGGGGAATCTTGAATCGCGCTATGCGCCCGTCGCAGAACCCGCGAATCTCTTCTGTGGTTGCTGTCTCTCCTGGCTTCAACTTGATCGCAGCGGCGACTTCCTCGCCCAGTCTTTCGTCCGGCACTCCATAAACGTAAACGTCAAAGATCTTCGGATTGTCGCGGAGCAGGTCCTCGATTTCTTTCGGAGCAATGTTCTCCCCGCCACGAATCATGAGCTCCTTAATCCTGCCGGTGATTCTCACGTAGCCTTCAGCGTCCATTGTCGCCTGGTCGCCAGTGTGCAGCCATCCATCCGAATCGATAGCATCCGCTGTTGCTTTTGGGTTGTTGTAATAGCCCTTCATGACGTTGTAGCCGCGACAGCACAATTCGCCGGCAACGCCCGGTGTGCACGCGTCAGATGTCGCGGGGTCGACGATTTTGACTTCGACTTCCGCCAGCGGGAGGCCGACGGTTTGCGTGCGAAGCTCAACACTGTCGTTGCGTGGCGTGAGCGTGATTCCAGGCGACGCCTCGGTTAGCCCATACGCGATGGCCAGCTCGGTCAGGTGCATGCGCTCCATCACCTTGCGCATCAGCGGTTCAGGACACAGCGCACCGGCCATGATCCCGGTCCTTAAACTCGACATATCGAGGTTGTGGTAATCCAGCTGCTCGAGTTCAGCGATAAACATTGTCGGCACGCCGAAAAGCGTCGTGCATCGCTCGCTCTCGATGTATTGCAAAGCTCGCAAAGGATCGAAACTTTCGAGCGGCACCAGCGATGCCGCGTGCGTGTAGGCACCCAGCACTCCGATAACACAGCCGAAGCAGTGAAAGAATGGAACCGGCACGCAGAGCTTGTCCCGGGGGGTCAGCGCGAGCCCTTCTCCAAGCCAATACCCGTTGTTCACTATGTTCCGGTTAGTCAGCATCACTCCCTTCGGAAATCCGGTCGTTCCTGACGTGTATTGCATGTTGATCACGGTGTCGAGGCGCTGCGAAGCCATGTGCGCTTCCAACTCGACGTCGCTGATCTGTTCAGAGCGATCCAGCAGTGAATCATAGCGAATCATTCCTCCGGGGTGTTCATCGCCAATGTAGATTACATTCCGCAGAAACGGCAACCTCCCCGAGCGCAGCACTCCCTCTTCAGAGTTGCGCAGCTCTGGGACTACCTCATAGATCGTTTCCACATAGTCAACATCCCGAAAGCCTGCGACGGTTATCAGCGTACTACTCTCAGATTGCTTGAGAAGGAATTCGATCTCAGCCGTTCGGAGACTCGTGTTGACGGTGACCAGCACTGCTCCGATCTTTGCCAGCGCGAACTGTGTGACTACCCACTCTGGAATATTCGGGGCCCAGAGCGCCACGCGATCGCCCGGCGCGACTCCAAGGCTGAGCAATCCCTTGGCGATCTTGCGCGCGAGCCATTCCAGGTGGCTGAAATCGTATCGCAGACCACGATTGGGATAGATCAGCGCTTCGTTCTGCGGATAGTCTCGAGAAAGGACCGTGAGCAGTTCGCCAACTCCAACGTCCCGGTAGGTGCGAGGTTCCTCGATAGCTTCGCCAGTAGACATTGCCCTTCCTCCAAAAAGTAGCAAGTGAATCGCCGGCAGGGCTGATCACGTGTCGTTAGTCACTGATATCATCGTCTTGCGGTAATGAGCCAAAGTATCTCAGCCAGGCGTTGACATCGCCGACCTCGAACTGTGCTCCATCTTCTGAGCTGGGCGAGGCGCGCAGACGCTCGATCTGCGTTCTGAAGTCCCCCGAGCGAATGACCATCGCGCCTCGAGATCGCACCAGGAAGGCGAGATGGCGATCTGAGGTTACGATCGTTAGACCTCGAGGGTCCAACGAGCCTTCAACCAGGTGTTGAATTCGCGTGTCGGCATCCGAGCCCCGGTCCGCATACAAAACCCTCACACCGTGGAATGCCGAACCTTCCGGGGCGGCGCTGTCGGGAGCGCCGTCAAATACCACCGTCACGCGAGCTTTCTTAAACCGAGCGAACGTAGCCAGCTTCTCAAGCAGCGCCTTGCGGGACTTTGATTTGTCTCGATGCCACCCAGGCGTCTGACCCATCACGTTGTTACCATCAACGATGTAGGCCATAACACACGCAATCGTTTATTCTTGAGCCGGAAAGTCTAGCCCGATTCCTGTTGGATCAAAAGCAAAGAACCGGCCGGTTACAAAGCGAAAGGCGCCGAGTGGACTGGACTTGCGTCTCGCACTCGGCGCCTCTTTACTCAAATTCAGAACTCTTCGGTCTTATGGACGGCGATGTGCAGGCGCTTCTCGGTCGCGCTGTCCGGAGCTCGCACCGCGACCGGGGTCGGGTGGCGCTGGTGGAGGATTGGATGGGTGCCCCGCGCCGCCACCCGAGTTCCCGCCACCTCCAGATCGTCCGCCGCCACTGCTCGAGCCCCCGCCGCTGGTATGACCACCGCCGTTGGCGCCGCCTCCCGTCCAACCGCCGTTGTTGTAGCGCCGCCCTGAGTAGTAGTAGTAGTACCCGTAAGGATTGCACACCGAGTAGTCCCAGCCGTAGGGCGAGGCGAAACCGCCCGACAAAGGCAGGAACGTATAGCATCGGCAGAACGGATCATAAATCCACGAGTTGCGCAGGAAGGATATGCCAACTGTGCGCCACATCCCTGCATTTGACAATCTGCTGTTAGCGGCGATCAGTGACTTTGCGCGGCCTTTGCTCCAATCGTCGAGAGCGTCGACGTCTTGTTTATTC
>CAZOOE010000484.1:0-2093 GCA_964581275.1 uncultured Clostridia bacterium | reverse complement strand
ACTTGGCGATGGCCGCGGTCCCTCCTTCGACGACTGCGCGCTTCCCTTCCCGTATCGTGGTGTCGCCGGCGAAGACGCGGCCCTTGCGAACTTCAACCTCAGCCTTCCCGTCAGCGCCAACATTAAATCTATAGAGACCGTCACGAGTAATCTCGAAATTTGCCTTCGGCGTTTCCACCAATATTGAACCGTCGATTGCAGACGCCTCGAGGACTGCAGAGCCCTGCAAGAGTTTGATCTTGTCGCTGATGAAGTCGTCGAACAGGAAAACGAACGCGCTCTGTTCACCCAGGCGAAGGTAACAACCCGGGTTGAGGAGGATCTCAGCGCGCCCGTTTGTGCCCGTCTTAAGGGTGTCCCGGTTTTGCAACTCATCTCCGGAGATCAGCATTTCGGGAATCGCAAAGGGTCGGGCGCGCAAGACCTTCGCGTCACCTTCGACCAGATTGACGACGCCTGCCCTAGCGGAGATTACGTACTTGCTCATCTCGTCTCGGGGAATTGGCGGCCGATTCTGAGCCAAAATGGGCGCCGAGACCACAACAAGAGCCACAGTAGAAATAACAATTCTGGCGACTTTCATACTACCTCCGAGCACGAGGCTGCCGGACGTGAGTGAGCGAGGTGCGCCTCGATGGGTGATCAGTGAGTCATCCTCTAACTCGCCGATTATTGATAATTAACTCAGTACCCCATCTGCCGCGATTATACCCTCAACGTTCAGGAAGGCAAAGGAAAACTCGGCTAACCGTTAGTCTTGGCGTCAGTGGTCTCTTGGTTCGCTTACTGACCGACCCATACACGCGAGAATGAAGGTTGTATTCAAATGACCAAGTGCGGTAGACTGCCCTTGTTTGACCCCCGTTTAGTGCGTCTTTGGCGGACGCACCGCGGGGGTTTCGTCCTTTGAGGGGGACATTTGAGCGAGGCGTGCCTCGCTCAGCATTGCCTCTTTGCCTTGCCGTTCAGCCGAAGCTCAAGAGGCAAGCGCACCGGCCTCCCGCATCGCGCGGTCGCGCTTAAAGAGCAGGATCTGAGACAGGTTCGAGCAAAAGGGTTTTGCCATGACCACAAAGTATTCCGAAGAACGGTCTGATGAAGTAAGTCGTTTCAGCGTCAGTACTAACGCTGAGATCACTATTCAGATCGCCGGTCGAGAAGGCCACCAATTCATAGTAATAAAAGAGCAGCATCCTGCGGGTACTGTTTCCACGACGGAACAAACCATCGAGATACCTGCGGCGCTGCTGCCGGAACTCAAGCGCGCGGTCGCCGTCCTCGAGGAGAACTTCGAAGATGAGGACGAGCCCGAGCCGCACAGTCAGCATACTGTTAGCTTTGCCCACGAGTCAGAGGAGGAGTTTGCGCGCATACTCGACTTCTACAACATTAGATGGCAGTACGAGCCGCGCACCTTCGCCGTCGAGTGGGATGACGAGGGGAACGTTGCCAGCAGTTTTACGCCGGACTTCTACCTTCCGGATCACCAACTCTACATCGAACTCACCACAGCCAAGCAACAGCTCGTAACAAAGAAGAATCGCAAGGTCCGTCGACTGCGCGATCTCTATCCTGAGATAAACATCAAAGTGCTCTACGCATCCGACTACCGCAAGTTAATAGAGAAGTTTGCCGCCAGCGGGAACCTTCAGGACGACGGGGTTGCTTGAATGAAGCCGAGGCTCGGGGACGTTACGTCAAAAACCTCGCCCGAAACTTCGGGAGCATGGGGCAGGAAAGATAGGCCTGCTAAAATAACGATCCCGAGTGATCTCCGTCTCCGTCCTCAAGCCCTCAGCGTCAATGTTGGGAACCCTTGCGAATCCCCGTCGCCAAAATCCAATGGACTCCGGCGTGCGAAACCCTTTCGGGCCTCTGCCACCACACTGAAGTTTCGCGTTCCATCGGCACTCCTTGCGAAGCGTCAACGAGCACGCGAACTCGAGAATTTCAACTTCAACCTCTCGGGATCGGACCCCGTTGTTGACAATAGAGCGGGTGTCAATCAAACAAATGAATTTTTTTGGTCAAGTAAACAATGGATCGTTGTGCGAAATTGTTCATGGAAAGCTCAAACAATTTTTTTTTTTTTT
>CAZOOE010000483.1:0-5371 GCA_964581275.1 uncultured Clostridia bacterium | reverse complement strand
CCAATGAATAGCATAAGACGCCGCTTCGTAGGCTTTTCAGCGTCGACTAATGCGGTAACGTGCTGGCAAAGTTGTAAACTCTTGGGATAAGCTCCAAGCGCCTCAGGTCTGTGTAATAACCCCGGATGGGCTCAAACGGCGCCTTTCTAATCATCGCTCATTACCGCGTGCTTGAGAGAATCGGAGTAGGCGGGATGGGTGAGGTCTATCTCGCGCGCGACACCAAACTCGATCGCCGCGTCGCAATAAAATTTCTCAACAATGAGTTCAATACGAACCCCGATCGCTTGGATCGCTTTACCCAAGAGGCCCGCGCCGCTTCCGCTCTGAATCATCCCAACATCCTGACGATCTACGAGATCGGCGAGAACGACGGCAAACACTACATCGCGACTGAATATATCGAAGGCGAAACGATGCGACAGTGCATCCAGAGCCGGATCTTGAAGCCCCGGGAGATATTGGATGTCATCGTGCAGATCGCAAGCGCACTCGCGGCAGCGCATCAGGCGGGAATCATTCACCGCGACATCAAACCTGAAAATGTGATGCTGCGTCCCGACGGCATCGCCAAGGTTTTGGACTTCGGCCTCGCCAAGCAGACCGAAAAGCAACCGCTGACCACCGATACCGGCGCCGCAACCGTCGCCAGAAGAGGAACCGACCCAGGCACGATCATGGGGACCGTGCAGTATATGTCGCCAGAGCAGGCGCGCGGAAAAGAGGTCGATGCGCGTACCGACATCTTCAGCGTCGGCGTCGTGCTATACGAAATGGTCGCCGGTCGAGTCCCCTTTGCCGGCGAATCGAGCACAGACGTGCTGGCAGCCATACTCGACAAAGAACCGCTGCCGCTTGCGCGATTCTCTCCCGACGTGCCGATGGAGTTGGAGAGAATCGTCGGCAAGTGCTTACGCAAAAACTGCGACGAGCGGTATCAAACCATGAAGGGGCTGCTCGCGGACTTGAAGGAACTGCGCGACGACGTGGCATTAGAGGAGAAGCTGGAGCGTTCCATCATGCCGCCGAACGTTCGCGCGGAGAACCGGCGAACGTTTACGGCAGATCTCGGGATAATTGGTGAGTCGGGGTTGCGAACGAGCGCAGAGTCAACAGTACAGACGACGTCGAGTGCCGAATACATTGTCAGCCAGATACAACGACACAAACGCGGGGTTCTCGCCCTCTCTCTCGCGATTCTGTTTGCAGTGATTGGCGCGGGGTATTGGGTCCTGAGGAATAGTTCGGCAACCGGCAAACAGATCGAATCAATCGCGGTGATGCCGTTCGTCAATGAAAGCGGCAATCCGGATGTCGAATACTTGAGCGATGGAATGACGGAAACGCTGATAAGCAGTCTTTCACAGCTTCCAAATCTATCGGTCAAGGCGAGAAGCTCGGTCTTTTTCTACAAAGGCAAAGAAATTACGCCGAAGAAGATTGGCGAAGAATTGGGCGTGCAGACGGTTTTGCTGGGCCGCGTTGTACAGCGCGGCGATGATTTGCGGCTCAGTCTGGAATTGGTCAACGCGCAGACTCAGAATGTTTTGTGGAGCGAAAGCTATAATCGGAAACAATCCGACCTCGTTTCTTTGCAATTGGAAATTGGCCGTGATGTATCGAGCAAACTTAAATCGAGACTTTCTGGTGCGGACGTGGCGAAGGTGGTAAAGAAATACACGGACAACGCTGAAGCCTACCAGCTCTATTTGAAAGGCAAGTTCTTTTGGAACAAGCGGACGGCCGAATCACTCAAACAAGCTGCTGAACTTTATCGTCAGGCAATCGAGAAAGACCCCAATTACGCACTAGCGTATTCAGGCTTGGCTGAAACATACGTACTCTTTTCGAGTTACGATATTTCGCCGGCAAACGACAGTATGCCACAGGCGAAGGCGGCCGCTTTGAGCGCCTTAGAGATCGACGAGTCGCTGGCAGAAGCGCATACCGCTCTCGGATTTTACCTGTCGTGTTATGAGTGGGATCGGAGTGGCTCGGAAAAGGAATTTCGCCGCGCTATCGAACTCAAACCCAATTACGCGACAGCCCATCATTGGTTTGCTGCTGACCTCTCGAATGTAAAACGGTTTGACGATAGTCTTGCGGAAATGAGACTCGCCAAGGAACTTGACCCGCTTTCGCCGATCATAAGTACAAACTTCGGCGACACGCTCGTCTACGCGCGCAGATATGACGACGCGATTACAGATTACAAGCGGACTCTTCTTCGAAACCCAAATTTTGATTACGCTCACCGGGCGTTGGGCTGGGCATATGGCTTAAGCGGAAGGTATCCCGATGCCATAGCCGAAACGCGCAAAGCTGCCGAACTGAACAAAAACCCCGCCGTGAAGGGATACCTGGGACTGTGGTTGGCGAAATCCGGCAGACGTGACGAAGCAGAACGATTGCTTAACGAGTTAAAACACGAATCAACGCTGAGTTATGTTCAGAGCTATACATTTGCTCTTATTTACATTGGACTCGGAAACAAGGAGGAAGCCTTGAACTGGCTTGAAAAGGAAGTGGCGAGTCATTCAGAAAATGCGAATACACTTGCGGTTACACCAGAGCTGGACGATCTGCGTGGCGACCCACGCTTCAAAACGTTGCTCCGACGGATGTATCTTCCGGAATGAGAGCAATTGAATCATTGGAGGGATTGATTCATTGATTCATTGAATCATCCAGTCAATGAATCAAGCGAATCAATCAGAAAATGAATCAATGAATCAATCGGTCATCTCTCATTACCGCATCGTCTCCAAACTCGGCGCCGGCGGGATGGGCGAAGTGTATCGAGCGCAAGATACAAAGCTGAATCGTACAATTGCTTTGAAGATATTGCCGGTAGAGCTTGCAGCGAACGAAGATCGGATGCGTCGCTTTGTCCAGGAAGCGCAAGCTGCCGCCGCGCTCAATCATCCTCACATTGCGCAAGTCTTTGAGATCGGGGAGCACGAAGGCACGCACTTCATCGCGATGGAATTTGTCGACGGCCTGACTCTGCGGGAGACGATTCATAGCGAAGTATCCGAACTAAGCAAGCTTCTGCGATTGCTGCAGCAGGTCGCTGAAGGACTATCGAAGGCCCACGCCGCTGGAATCGTGCATCGAGATCTGAAGCCCGACAACATCATGGTTACCCGCGACGGTTTCGCCAAGGTGCTCGATTTCGGGCTGGCCAAGCTGGTTGAGAGCGGGGTGGACCTCGGCCAAGGTGACAGCAACGTCCCTACGGAAGTGATCAGACAACATTCAGCCCAGGGCATCGTGATGGGTACGGTCGGGTACATGTCACCTGAACAGGCCCAGGGCAAGAGCCAGGACATCGATCAGCGCTCAGACATTTTCTCGTTCGGCTGCATTCTGTTTGAGGCGGTGACTGGCCAAAGAGCCTTTGCCGGGCAAGACGCGATTGATACGCTAAACAAAGTAATCCGGGAACCGGTTCCTCCGATCAGCGACTTCCGTCCCACTGCACCAAATCATTTGCAGAGAATAGTACGGCGATGCCTGGCAAAAGATCGCGACGACCGTTACCAAACGATCAAGGATGTTGCTATCGAGCTGCGAGAACTGCGGCGCGAACTGGAAGCCTCGGGAGTCGATACGACTGCGCCGCCTGCGACAGGCGAAACAGCAACCGAAGCGGGCGCAGAAGCCAGGAGCGGCGGGGCTCAAACCGGATCAGTAGGCGGTTCGATCACTGCGCCAGTCTCAAGCGCCGAGTACATCATCACTGGAATCAAGAAACATAAGCTCGTCTCAACGATCGGCACCGTGCTGTTTATCGCGGCCGCCGTCGGCGCCGGCTCCTATTTCCATTCGCGCAATACCGAGATCGCGATCGAATCAATCGCCGTGTTGCCGTTCGAGAATCGGACGAACGACCCGGATGCAGACTATATTTCCGACGGGATCACCGAAAGCATCAATAACAGTTTGACGCGGCTGCCCAATCTGAAAGTGATTCCGCACAGCGTAGCTTTCCACTACAAGGGCAAGCCGATCGATGCGCAAAAGTTTGGCGACGAGCTTCGCGTCAACGCGGTCCTGATAGGACGTGTCGCGCAGCGTGGCGACAACCTCACCGTTAGCGTCGAGCTCGATGACATTCGTAACGGGAAACAGCTTTGGGGCGAGCAGTACAACCGCAAGCTGACCGATCTTCTGTCGGTAAAGAGCGACATCGCCAGAGAAGTTTCTCAACGGCTGCGCTCACAATTCTCGGGGGAGGATCAGCAGAAGTTGAAGAAGGGTACAACGGAAAATCCCGAGGCCTATCAACTTTACCTCAAAGGCAACTATTACACGTCCAAGTATACGGTGGACGGGTTCCGCAAAGGCATCGAATACTTCAACCAGGCCATCGCGATGGATCCAAACTATGCATTGGCCATCAGCGGTTTGGCTTTCAACTACAACAACGCTGGGGATTGGGTTCTACCCCCCAAGGAGGCAGGGTCAAAAGCCAAGGATGCCGCCAGGAGGGCGTTGGCGATTGACGACACGCTCGCCGACGCTCACCTTTCGCTGGCAATCTGTGCCCACTGGTATGAGTGGGATTGGTCCACCGCCGCACGAGAGTTCAAACGTGCCATTGAACTGAATCCCACCGATCCACGGCCCCACGAATACTACTCATGGTGCTTAGCGACTACCGGGCAGCTTGCTGAGGCCATCGCTGAAGCGAAGCGGGCTGTGCAGCTCGATCCAATCTCGTCGGAAGCCAATCTCTTTGTTGCAGCGGTTTTGGTGTTCGCGCGCCGTTATGACGAGGCGATTGAACCCGCGCGTAATGTAACCGAGCTCGACCCGACCTACTGGTACGCGCATGATTTTCTCGGTCGAGCCTATGAGCAAAAAGGAAGCCTGCCTGAGGCGATCGTGGAGTATCAGCACGCGGTCGAGCTTGAAAAGGACAATGCTGAGAACTGGTCAAATCTGGGACATGCTTATGCGGTGTCGGGCAAGAGAGCCGAAGCGCAAAGGATTATCGATCAATTGAAAGAACAGTCGGCTCACAGCTATGTCGCGCCATACAACATCGCAGTGATCTATGCGGGTTTGGGCGATAAGGATCAGGCGATCGCATGGCTCGAGCGAGCCTATGCAGCAGGGTCAGGGTTTCTGGCGTTTTACTTTCCATCGGACGCGCATTTTGACGGCGTCCGTTCAGATCCGCGGTTCGCGGATTTAGTGCGGCGCATCGGGCTGCCAAAGTAGCGGAATGGGCAGGGTTTAAAGCAGATGCAACAAATGCTGTCAGCAAACACGAATCTGTCGCACTACCGCATCATTAGTCAGATCGGCGCCGGCGGGATGGGTGAGGTCTACCTCGCCGAGGATACCCAGCTCGAGCGCCGAG
>CAZOOE010000482.1:0-5371 GCA_964581275.1 uncultured Clostridia bacterium | reverse complement strand
AAGTGCTCGGCTTCGCGGTTATGGGAAAACACTACCTTTTCACCCGTGCCGTCAAGGTTAGCCACCATCAAAATCGCCGCGCCCTCCCGGGCAATGCGAAAGAAGGCGACCCGCCTGCCGTCGTGCGAGAGCGCGAAAGAGTCGTACACCTCCGACAGAATTCTGCGCGGCGCGCCGCCGAGCGTTGGCAATTCGTAGAGCGCGCCACCATTATTATTGGGTTCGCGCGTGAGGTAGTAAACGAAATCGCCGTCGCGCCCGTACGCTACTCCCAGATACTCAATTTCTTTCGGCGACACGACTCGCACTTCGCTGTCAATCGCGACTTGCCTCAGCCACAGACTCTGCCCACCCGCGTCTTCTTTCACATACGCGACATGTTTGCCATCTGGTGATACGGCGGCTTGGAGAGCCTTGCCGGTCGTCAACTTGGTAAAGCGCGCGGTTTGAAAAGGGGCGGTCGTTTTTGAACCTGCTAGGAGACGATTCCGCCAATGCCACAGGCCCAAGCCGGTTCCGATTAGAATAACAACCGCGCCAATCTTGAGGAGCAGAGGTCGCTTGAATAACAAACCAGAACTGCCCGCACCTGCGAGCGGTTCCGGACGAGAATCTGGAACTTCTACTGACAGCTCGAAACGACTAGTTAAACCACTCGCCGCCCCGCCCGATAAACCGTTGTCTATCTGACACCGCGGTTCTGATACGATTGCCTCATCCCAAACTTCGTGCACATCCGCAACGAACTGATAACCGACACCCGGCACGGTGACGATGAAGTGATGCTCGTGCGGCTTCTCTCCAAAGACTTTGCGGAGCGCGGAGATGTTGACGTTCAGGTTGTTCTCTTCAACCGCCGTGTCGTGCCAGACCGTGTCTAACAACTCATGCTTCGTCACTGTCTGCCCGTGCCGACGCACTAACACCAATAGAACTTCAAACGCTTTTGGCATGAGCGACACCGTTTGGCCGTCGCGCCACAACAAACGTTTCGACGGTTCGAGGCGAAATGAGTCGAATTCGTATCGATAGGGAAGCGATCCATTCATGGCTGCCTTCAACATGGCTGCTGTCAGAAATTTTCAGGAAATTTAGGCCGCTTTTTTAAGCTTTCCCAAAGACTTCCAAACACGCGGACAAGTAAGCTGTGCGTCGTCAGGGAGGCAGCGAGCGAGCGGCGTTGAAGGTTGCAGTCCGGCAATCTGTTCGCGCCGCCACTCTCCTCCCCGCGCTTAACTGAATCAATAAACCAAATCACAACTGTTTGCAACGTCCCCGGAGGTGAGACTATGAACTGCGCACAACGGTTGACTATTCAGTCGTTCGCTGCATCACTCTTGTTCTGCATCGCCGTAACTACATCGGCGCAAAGGCCCAACCTGCAAACTGAACCTTTTATTTCAAACAGGGATGAAGCGCGGGCGCAAGCCCTCTTTGGTTTGGAACACGACCGTGCCGGGCGTTACGCCGAAGCTAGCGCTGCCTATAATCGTGCTTTGCAATTTGCTCCGAATGATGCTGGACTTTACAATAATCTCGGTAGCGCGCTAGCGAAGCTACGGCGCTACGATGAAGCCACAGCCGCGCTCCAGCGCGCAGTCCAACTCAACCCGAGCCTTGCCTCGGCCCACTTCAATTTGGGCCTAGTTTACGGCCAAACAAACCGCTCCGCCCCAGCCATCGAGGCGTTTAAGCAAGCGGTCGCGCTCAACCCGCAATTCATTGACGCACGCATCGGCTTATGTGAACTTTATCTCGCGTTGGGACAAAACACCGACGCCGTTGGGTGCTACAGAGACTTATTGCCACTCGCTGCATCAGACGCCAAGGCACACACTAATTTTGGGATCGCCTTAGCGCGGCGCAAGCATTACAAGGAGGCCATTGTCGCCTTACAAGAAACGACGCGCCGCTTTCCCACTCACGCGGAAGCTTATAACGTACTAGGCAGCGCGCTGATTGAAACCAAACACTGCAAAGAAGCTGTCGTAGCTCTCGCCCGGGCGTTGGAGCTTGATCCTAGCCACGAAGCGGCGCATTTCAACCTCGCGCTGGCTCAACTTGCTACCCAAAACAGAGCTGGCGCTCTCGAACAATACGCATTCTTGAAACGCTCGAACGCGATCTTGGCACAGCAACTTTATGAAATGATTTACGGTGCTCACTTGCTTTCGGCAGATCGCAACTAAGTAGCTATGACATATTGAACATCCCCAGCTTGAACCAAAGCGCCGACCTCCAAAAGCAAAGGCAAGGATTGAGGGGTCTGGCTTGAAATTGTGAGATTTGACACGTCCGCTGGCGGGATTGCCTCCGATGTTTACTTCACGCGCAGATGCGCGGAGCTGCTCGCGGATCGCTTTTAGAGGTCGATGGTGGGAAACCAGTCGGGAACCGACTTAACTGTATATTCTGTTTGGCAAAGTCGCAGAGTCAGGTTCGGCACTCATCTCTGCATTTGACCCGGCAAATGTCGGCAACCAACATGAATCAAACGCCGCCCGTCGTTCGTCAAGGCGAACGCTGTATGCGAACGCAGTCCGCCACAGGTAATCAGCGCCCTGCGCAATCGATGCAGGTGACGTCCACGACCCGGGGGCATCCAGGTTCCAAGCTTGCCCCTAGGGCTCTCCAACCAAGACAAAGAGGCCCAGAAATAAGGATGACTCGACTCGCTTCGCCGACCCTTCAACATCGCGAGTTTGGCTTGGCGGAGCGCCTCATCTTTGGGCAAATGCCGATTCAGATTGCGATAGAAAGCTTTCATTAATTCGGCTGTAGCGTAGTCATTAACGTTCCACAGGCTCACCACGACACTATCTGCGCCCGCATACAGAAATGCACGCGTGACCGGAAACAAAAACGGCAGCGTAGAATGACTGTCTTGCCGCTGATGGCCTCAGGCCCCCAGGCGGATTCCAAGACAACGGTTCAAGGACAACGATACCCAAGTATCGTAAGTGCTTGGCAGAAAAATACGAAGGGGTGACGCCCATCCGAGGGGCTGCCTTTAGATTGCGGGGACGAGCAAGCAATGTGCTACACACTCACAACTTGCCCCCCCCAAAGCGGTGTGAGATCGGGAAGCTCGCAAACCCGAACGACTAACCCGCGATCAGCTAAGACTAAAGTTAGTGTTTCCCTACGTTAGTGTTTCCCTATAGGGAACTGTCCTTCTCAAAAGCGAATTCAAGGGTCATCAAGGCACGGCAATAGGACAACGATGCCTCGGCTCACAGGCGGAACTTGGATGGACCTGGTTGGAGCGTCGGGGTAGCGCGTCGTCTACAGAGAGAAATTCGTACAACTCTTTAAGGAGTCAGTCCGGCGTTCATTTGATAACCAAGCGTGTCGAACGCTTTCAAGTCATTGTTAGTGATTGTTCTGCGCTCGCCCCTTAGCAGTGCAGGGTCCATAATACCAATGTAAATGCCCGTGATGAGTTTCGCTTTCCAGTGCCCCGGTGTCCACCCATCGCCACCCTTTGCTGTTGGCCCCGTTGACAGCGGGAGCTCGGGACCTCCGGCAAAAAAGACCTGATCGCCTCCCGTGGTTAATATTCGTCGGGCGGTTGCCAACATTTCCACTGTTGTACCCGGAGTGAACCGGAACAGGTCCAGTACTGTGAAATAAGGGGCTGATCCCGGAAAGTCCTCTGTCACACCGTTAGCGGACGCAAAACCCAGCACGTGACCGATCTCGTGCGTGGCTGCCGCGTCAAAATCAAATTTGTCTGACTCAATGCCATCACTTGGATCAAAGTCGAATGGGATAGCAGAGTTGAAACCGATCGCGGGCGGATCGCCCAACCCGTTTGCTTTATCTTGATCTGGATCGGCCACCGCATTGAGCAAGCCTATGCCGCGAAGCAGCGTTGGTCTGTTGCCAGTCAGTTTTGTTTTTCCGGCGGTGGTCCTGACTTTCTTCTCAGGCAGCGCGCCGTAGAGGCCTCTCTTCTGATCGCTTGTCGTGCTCGCAACTAGAGCATTGAGCAAGCGGGAATAAGAGTTTTTGATGACTGTATCGATGGAGACTCCTATCGTTCCTTCATCAAAGAGCGTTCCGAAATGCTTTGGGCCAAAGTCGACGTCGACTACGACTGTAATCGGGGTTTGGATCAGGGACTCCCACCTTGCAGCGGCAGTCAGAAATGCGGCTTTGGCCTGCGGAAAACCTTCCAACTGCTGAGTAGCCCGCAAAACTATGTTCAACATGGCACCATCTTGGCGAACGCCGCTCGCTCGAGGTGGCGAGATTACGTGCAGCCCCTGATCTGAGCCCCGATCTAGCATACTTTGCGCCTCAGAGTGAGTGGCCTGTCGACAAAAAGACTTGCCATCCATCGCCTCAACAACAAATCCTTCCGCGTCAGCTACTTGTTGCGTACTTGCAACTGCAAGGCGGTGACCGCAACTTGGTGCTATTCCGCTTGAGAGTACTATCCCTAGCAGCAGCAAGGGACGTTTCAGCCTGCTAAGAATGCGCGTCATGATTCGACCTCCAAAAAGCGTGTAAGGTAGTTAAGGGCTCTGAAAAGATTAATCCTTGGATCTCCTGTGTCGTCTTTTCTTCTTTCCATGGTCCCATGGCTTTGACCACGCAGATGGACTTCTCCCTGCGGGCCCGCTGGTTCTTTCAGATAACACGCTCGTCGTTGTCGGCTAAGTGGTTTATCGCACCTGTTGGTAATCGATGTCAAAACAACCCTACATTACCATCGATGCGAAAAATTTTTTTTTTACAGCCGGAGACCGATTCGGTGTCCCGATGACCCTTGAAGTACCTAATAACTGCTCTCTACTGGCGGGAACATCCCGTTTGTCATGGAGTCTAATATATCAACAGGCACCGGTGAGACTCCGGCGTGTTTATACCGAGAGTCCTAAATGCCCTTGAGCTTTGCTCGGCCTGAAAGGAGAAGAACGATGTGGGGAGGTCCCCTCAAAGGCGCGCGCCTGTGGTGTGTGTTGATCCCATTGATCAGTTCGGTCACTTGCGGCGCCCCGACACCGACTCAGTCCAAGAATCGCTTGGTTGCTGAGATCCGGTTCGAAAAAGAGTTTGGCGGAATCGCAGTACTGGCCGGCAGAGTTAACACCAGCGGCACTCTGACGTTTCTATTGGATACCGGCGGCAGCGGCTGCGTAATCGACAAGGATGTTGCAATTAAGCTTGGGTTGAATCTCGAGAACGCGGTCGCGTCGGTTTCTGGAAACCCTGCGATGGAAGTTGGAGTCGTCCGCGATGCGGCCGTACACGTGGGATCAATCCAATTCCAGAGCCAGCTAATGGCCACCTCCTTGTCGCGATTGGAGGAGATCTTCGGATGCCAGCTGGATGACATTTTGGGTGGGGATTTCGTGCGCAGGTA
>CAZOOE010000481.1:0-5375 GCA_964581275.1 uncultured Clostridia bacterium | reverse complement strand
CGGCGGACCTGGTGCGCCAGCAAGCGCGTGGCATCGAACGCGCGACTGGCGAGCAAGCTCTTACATCTCGGCACATCGGCGAACGCGCGCTGCACATGAGCGAGCTAACCGAGCAGGTTCGTAGAGCTACGCGCGAACAGGCTAAAGTATCCAGATCTATTGCCGAGGCTATGGAGGAACTCACCGGCGCAGTCGAGCAAATTCGCACCGCTTCGGACGAGCAGTCGGCCGGGGCTGACCAGGTATTGAGAGCGGTCGATACTATTAAGGAAGTTGTGAGCCGCAATCAGGCCTCAATCTCCGGCATCAACAGCGCCGTCGATCTCCTGGTGCGCGAGGCCGAGCTGCTCAATCGTGAAGTCGAGTCGTTCCATCTACCCGTTCCTGAGCGTGGCGGACATTTGCGGTTCGCGCTACGAGCGTCGCACGTGACGCTGGACCCAGCAACCATGTCGTCGCTCTCACGCGTTGATGTGATGTCCAATATTTTTGAAGGCCTGGTCCAGTTTGGCGAACGCGCAGAGATTCGGCCGGCAGTGGCTGAACGATGGGATATCTCGCCCGATGGTCGTGTGTACACTTTCTATTTGCGCGAGCAGGCGCGGTTCCACAACGGGCGACGGGTGCGCTCAGACGATGTGAAGTATTCGTTCGAAAGACAGATGCGGCAGAACGAAGACGACGAGGCATAGGCCTTCACACCGCTTGTTGGCGCAGCCGAATTCATGTCTGGCGAGGCTGATTCGGTGGCAGGAATTGAGATCGTTAGCGAGCAAATATTAAGGCTTGAGCTGATCCAGCCGGTGGCTTTTTTTCTCTCGACCCTCTGTACCGAATACAGCTACATCGTCCCGCGTGAAGAAGTTGAGCGGCCGTCAATGGATTTCGAGATTCGGCCGGTGGGATCGGGACCCTTTCGGGTTGTCGAGCCAGTGCTCGGAAAAGAAGTACAGCTTGAGCGCTTTGCCAATTACTGGAATGCGGAGCTGCCTTACGTTGACCGGTTGACCGTTTTCTTCGGACTTAGCGCCGAAGAGATATTCGACACGTTCTTGGGCGGCGAGCTTGACTACGTCAGCGACCTCCCGCTAACAAATTTGTCCGAGCTCAAGGAGCGGGCGGCAGATATCCAGGTGCTCGAAGCCGTACAACTTCAAACGCGAATGCTGGTATTCGATTGTGAACGGCCTCCGCTATCGGACAGGCGTGTGCGCCAGGCAATATGTCTTGCAATCGACCGGAGGCGCTTCTTGCGCGAGGTGTATGGCGAGATGGCCGAGTTAAGCATCGGGCCCATTCCCCCAGGCGTATTGGGTTACGACGCGGGTGAGCGAGGCTACGATTATGATCCTGACCGTGCACGGGCTTTGCTGCAAGATGCCGGGTACGCCGATGGGTTCGAAACGGAAGTGTGGTGGCCGCAGTCGGTAAGCTCGGCTGTCGAGTGTTTGAAGGACGACCTCGCGTCGGTAGGAATCCGGGCCGAGTTTCGTTATGTCGAAGCCGAAGAAATGGAGCGAGGGTTGAGAATGCGCGCGGTACCGATCGCGGGCCGCGATTGGTTCGCGGACTATCCTGACCCTGACAACTTCACTTATGTGCTGTTTAACTCCGCCAATCGCGATCTATTCATCAGCACTTATTCAAACGAAGAGGTGGACCGGTTGACGGGCGAAGCACGTTCGGTGATGAACCGAGAGCAGAGATCTGGCATTTACCGTGAGGTAACAAAGCTGCTGCTCGAAGATGCCCCGTGCGCCTTTCTGGCTCATCGAAGGAGTTTCGTGGCACACCGAGCCGATCTAGAAGGGGTCACTCTTCACCTGCTGTCCCCGTCAGTTACGCCTAAGGACTTGTGGTTTGCAAAAGGCGGCGATAAAGCCCAAGCCGCCGTCGAGCGGTGACAGGGCTCGGGCTCTCCTTTTGCTCGTGCAATAGCTACTTCAAATTCTTTAGCTCGTTGATCCGAGCACGAAGCGCCCGCGAGAAGGTAGTAACCTCCCCGTCGCTGAAGCCGCCTGCCCGGAACGCATCCGAGAGTTGTTTGTCTGAAAGTCGTCCCAATAGATTCCCCATCCAGCGAGCGTGCTCGACACTCACTCCCTCGAGCGCTTTTGGGTCTTTGCCCTTGTAGTTGAACACAACCTGACCACCGCTCACTTTTTTGATGAACACCTGATCGGAATAAGGTCCGGCTTCGCCCTTCGTTCCGGCCGGGGCGGTCATGAAGCCCGGAATCTTGCGGAACCCTGATCCGGTTTTGCCAAAAGTGGCGCCCAGATCGGACACATAGTAAATGGTCTCGCTCCTATCACCGCCGCTCTTTTTCGACGGCTGGATAATCTTGTTGTTGACGTCCTTCAAATCCCAGTTGTTGAGCAGCGCCATCAAGACTTTCAACCCTTGGAGCTCTCGCGTACCAACGAAGGGGTTTGAATGCCACGACCATATGCCAAGATCTTTGAAGCCGTCGTCACGTCGCTTAAAGCGCACGTCCCATACATCAAATCCGCCTCGGCCTTCGATGTGTGTGCGCTTTACGAAGTAGTCGGTATCCACGTGGTATCCGGCGGCCCAGGCGATACGCGCAGCAGCCGGCGCTGGCCTTGCTTCTGCACCGAACTTGACCTGCCACTTTCGACCGCGATCATCGTCAACGTGTATCTTTTCGGACGTGCCGCCCTTCACGCGCCCAACGAACGTGAACTTGCCTTTCGGATCGGGCGCACCATCAGATCCGCCGGGTCCGTTGAGCAGATCGCGGCTCTCAATATCAGTTGGCTCCTGCCACAGCACGGCGTGGGGCTCAGACCGGCTCCCGCTGTCTGCGGCGTCCTTTTTCTTCTCTTTCTTTCCCTCTTTCTTTTCTTTGCTTGGCTTGTCGCCATTGTCCTTCTTCTGTGGCCATGCGAAGGAACCGGCGAGCCCAACGGTCGCACAGATGAAAAACGAAATCAGCGTTAGAGCGCAGATGTTTTTCCGCTTACTCAGCATAGATTCAGCCTCCTGACGGTTGTTCCGCCAGCCCATTATAGACATTTGACATAATCGCGCAAACCGTCTGTCCGCTTTGCTAGCTTTCGGTTTTGGTTTTCTAAGAGGAGGGTGAGGGGAACGGGGAAAGAAAGGTGAGGAAGGCGCGCCGCTCAATTGCGACGCGCCTCGAATACTCGGTCGCTGTTCAGTTAGACCGCTCGATCATATCGCCGATCTGCACCTCCGCGGTCGTTCGTGTGATGAGAGCGACCGAAGCGCCTTTTTCAACCTTGATCACAACCAGCTCACCGACCACTTTTCGCGGAAGGGGAGGACGGTCCCGCAGCACTTGCTCAAGCGGGACACGCGTCCCTTGAATTGAATACTTGCCGCCGTGATAACGATCTCCTTCGTATCCGCTGCTTCGACTCTTGACGACCTTGTCGTGCGGCGTTTTTGTGATGCCTTCACCGCTCCCAATCTCGCGAAAGATAGTGAACAAGTCGCCTGGGTGAATGTCTTGTCGAGTGCCAACGTCGATATAGACAACGCGGTTCGCGGAGAGGTTCTCGTGAAATCCGGGCGCCATAACGATCTGTCCGGTCGTTCCCCCGGATCCTTCGCCGAACCTGGGTAGTGGCCGGGCGTCGCCGAAGTTGGGTCCCGCATACTCCTCGTAGGGCTTCAGCAGATCGCCAAATTCAACAGTGTCACAGGAGACGGTTATCTCCGCGGTGGAGGTTTGATCACCAACTTCGACTACTCGAAGCAGACCGAGTTCGCGCACCAGATAGCCGAGCTTCTTCTTGGCGAACGGATGATTGACCTCACCAACGGGTCTGATTATGTAGTAAACGGCGCCCGGTTGAACGCCCGCGCCGCGCCCGCGATTGAGAAACACAACATCGCCCTGCGCAAAAGTCAGTTTAACGTTTTCCTTTTCGGCGCCAACGACCTGCAGGTCCGCTCGCGGGGGAGTATCAGCAATGAAACCTGTGCAATAAATGTCTGACCGCCGGGCGACGGGGTTGGATTGGTCCGAATTCTGTTGGCGGGCAACAACCGAGGTGGTTAAAGTTCCAACGAGAAAGATGATGAGCGCTACGCCCAAGCGGGCTGTACTTTTCATTGCTACTCCTTCGATGGTTA
Organism: uncultured Clostridia bacterium; assembly: GCA_964581275.1. Lineage (GTDB taxonomy): Bacteria > Acidobacteriota > Blastocatellia > UBA7656 > UBA7656 > Onstottus_A. The sequence goes on along the minus strand of CAZOOE010000481.1, from coordinate 1,250 downwards.
GGGAGCGGATTGAATCGAATCCAAAGGGGCAAAAATGAGCTCTTGAGTTCTGCCGCAAAGTAACAAAGTCTTATAGTCAAGTCAATAATTAATATCTTGGTCAACTGCCGCCTGATTGGGAATGATCAACAAACCCGAAAGCGTCTTCTTTTGGAGTCTCCAGCGGTTCAAGCTCGGCCCGTCCCTCTTGCCCGTCTGGAGCGACAAAATTGCTTGACACCCATGTAAATAGAGCGATAATGGCAGGCATCTCGTTAGGTTGTATTCTATCAAGCAATAATATCAGGCGGTATCCGAGCTTAGTGGGACTGCAAAGTGAACCGGAGTATCAGGTCGTCAGGTCCCCAGCAAGGGACAAATAGTTCCTGCAAACTCACCGCCGCATACACAAGAAATAAAGAAAAGCTTTGAGGTCGCTAGCGCCCGTCGGGCGCGAGTCGAGCAAGGGAGGAGACCCAAGTGCACGAGTACACGGACAAGGTCTTGAGGTGCATTGATTGCGACGAAGAGTTTGTCTTCAGCGCCGGAGAACAATTGTTCTTCGCAGATAAGGGGTTGAGAAACGATCCGAAGCGATGTAAGCCTTGCAAGTTGAAGAAGAACGACCGCATCGCTGCCAATATGCAGGCCTATGGGCAGCCTTTCCCACGCGAGCGCATCGAGGTCACCGTCAAGTGTGCGCTGTGCGGCGTCGAAACCACGGTACCTTTTAGGCCGACCCAAGGGCGGCCAGTCTATTGTCGAGATTGCTTCTTGAGGATGCGTGCTTCAGCCCAGATTCACGCCCCGCTTCCGTAGCTCTTCCAGACTCTCGCCATTCTCCGCGCATCTAAGCGGCCGCTGTTGGGTGGCTACAGTGCGCTATAAACCTCTCAGCTTATTCGGAAGTTCAGGTAGTCGCGAACCTTCTTCATGTCCTCCCAGACCTCGCGCTTTTTGTCGGGCGAGCGCAACAAAAACGCGGGGTGGAATGTCGGCATCACTTTGATCCCGTTCCAATCACGCCATTCGCCGCGTGCCCTGCCAATCGGTTCCCTTGTTCTTAGGAGGCATTGGAAAGCAGGCGAACCGAGCGCAACAATCACATCGGGCCGAATAAATGCGAGCTGGCGCCATAGAAAGGGCTCACACGTGTCCACTTCGTCACGCTCGGGGGTGCAATTCCCAGGCGGGCGGCACTTTACGATGTTCGCGATGTATACGTCTTCACGCTTCAGCCCGATCGCCACGATGATCTTGTCGAGCAGTTG
>CAZOOE010000480.1:0-5378 GCA_964581275.1 uncultured Clostridia bacterium | reverse complement strand
GCTCGCGGCAACGGCACGAAGGGCGGCGTGATCGGGACGTGGGAAAGTTATCCCGGAATGTCGCTCGGCGCGTTGTCAGTCGCGGGCGGTCCCGGATTTCGCAAGCCGTTTCTTCCAATGCTTGCGAGCTGGCCCCACGTCCGGCACTACCGCAATCCGAAGGAGCGCCCAGATGGAATGAGCGAAGTAGACTGGGCCCTTCACTGTGCTCGCGAACTGGAAGAGATGATTTACTTCACCGGACCCGAGCAGGTATCGGCGCTCATCGCCACTCCAGTCGGCGCGGGCAAAGACTACGGACTGATCCCGCCGAAGGAGTACTGGGAGGCGGTCCGGGAGATCTGTGATCGCTACGACGTGTTGATGATTGCCGACGAGGTAGTGACCGGCTTCGGCCGCACCGGCCGCTGGTTCGCGATGGACCACTTCGGCGTGCAGGCGGACATCATGACCTCCGCCAAGGGGATCTCCGGTCTATATGTCCCGATGGGAGCAGTGACCGTTAGCGACCAGGTGAACGAACCGTTCGCTGCCGGCGAAACTTTTGTTCACGGCTTCACGAACATGGGCCACCCGCTTGCGTGCGCGGCAAGTCTCGCGGTCCTGGACATCCTCGAACAAGACCGCCTGGTTGAGAACAGCGCCGAAGTTGGAGCCTATTTGCACTCGAATGCGGAACGGTTCCTCGCGCATCGGACGATCGCTGAAGCTCGGGGCAAGGGGTTGCTGATGGTGCTGGAGCTGGTGCGTGACAAGGATACGATGGAATGGTTCTCCCCTGAGGCGGCGGCTGATGAGAAGTTTCAGGGAATCGGGTTAAAAAACGGCTTGGCCTTTTACATGAGTCTGTACGGCCCGCGTCGTCCGGGAGCCCTGAAGCGAGGAATGCCAATCTTCATCGCTCCACCCCTGTGCATAACTCGAGAACAAGTTGATGATCTGATGGACAGATTGGATCGAACACTCGCCGAGTGGGAAGCGACGATGGGGATCTAGAACTCAAAGTCCGATCCGGCGCACAAGATCTGAGAAGCGCGGGTCGCCGCGCAGGTTTTCCATTTGTGGATCAATCTTAAAGAGACAAAGGTCGATAGCATGTTCTTGATAACTCTTTTCGAGGCACAGAAATGCCTGATCCTTGTCGCCAAGAGCCGCATAAACCCGCGCGAAGATGTACGCCGAAACGTATCGCTGTTTGGATACCTGTTTCATTTGGTCGAGTGTTTTCAAAGCTTCATCTCTCTTGCCGGACACAGCCAGCACGTGACCACCTAACCCCATCATTGATGAGAATCGTTTGCGGCGCTTGGCTGGGTAGATTGATAATAATGCTTCCGGAAATTGTCCCTTCAGCTCGTAAGCAACACCGAGGTTATAGTGAGCAAAGTAAAAATTCGGGTCCATCTCGATGGTCTTTCGCAATTGTTCGATGCTCTGATCGTACTGGCCCGCGAAATAGTAGGTGGTTCCCAGCTCGCCGTTGATTATCAACGAGAGCGGATCAAGCTCTAGTGCGCGTTTCATCTCAGCGATCGCGTCATCAAATCGTCCCATCACCAACAGGGGACCATCGCTGTACCACTGATGTGCCGTTGGGTAATTCGGATTCGATTCAATAGCGCGCTGAAACTCCTTTACTGACTCTGCGAGGTCCCAATCGTTGTTGAACAATGCTCGAGCCAACGACGTATGCGCCTCTGCGAGAGAATCGTCAAGCTCGATCGCTTTCTTTGCTGCCGCTTTTGATTTCGGAGAGGATTCCTGGGACGAGCCGGCTTCGTAGAGAGGCAGCAAGCCATATGCATCGGCCAGTCCCGCGTAGGCGAGCGCATAGTTGGGGTCTCGTCCGACGGCCTGGTTGAAATACTCGATCGATTTCTTCAGCGACTCACCGGTGCGTTTGTTCCAGTAGAAGCGGCCTTTCAAGTAGAGTTGATAGGCCTCGGGGCTCTCGGTGTAGCGCTTGGCCACGCGCGACTGTTGCTCGCCCGAAAGCTTCAACTTTAAGCTGTTCGTAATTTCGCTTGCGATCTCGCGCTGCACTGCCAGCAGGTCGGCAGCTTTCCTGCTGTACTGTTCACCCCAGAGTTGTTTGTTGTCCCTTACATCAACCAGCTCCGCGCTGATCAGCAAGGCGTCGCCGCGCTGAAAGAGACGGCCCGTCAAGACGGCGCGCACACCCAGTTCCTTGCCGGCCATCAGCGGATCGGTCTCTTTTCCCTTGTAACGAAAGACAGAGCTGCGCGCGATCACTCTCAGATTAGGAAGCTGGGTCAGGCTGTTGATGATGCCCTCGGTCAAACCATCCGAGCCGTAGTCGGTTTCCGGGTCATTATTTTGATTTACGAAAGGCAGGACTGCGATTGATTCGATAGCGACTTCCGTGTTGCGAGCGTGCAGGTAGAGACCCAGTCCGACGGCGGCGATGCTGACGGCCAGCAAAACAAGCAGCGTCCCGAGTTTGTGTCGCTTGATTTCGCTGACCAGATACTCGGCGCTTGATGCCGAATGTCGCTGGACATCACTGCTTTTGGCGTCAGGTTGACGGCTTGCGGGTTGTGAAACATCACCGCGCGCGGTTGATGGTGCCTTCGCTGTAACAATGCGGTCCCCAGGCGAATCGCTCCCTATTTCTCGCCGAAGGTCCTCCAGATCGTTAGCCACGTCACGGATCGTCTGGTAGCGCTTGTCCGGATCTTTCGCTAGACAACGGCGGACTATTCGTTGCATATCAGCGGGTGCTGAAGGATTGAAATCTGCGATCGGAGGCGCATCCGCGTAGATTATTCTGTGCAGGGTGTCGATGGTGGAATCGCCGTCAAAAGGCCGTCGTCGGGTGGCCGCTTCAAACAGGATGCAGCCAAACGAGAAGATGTCCGAGCGCTGATCTACGGTTTTCCCCTGCGCCTGTTCGGGCGACATATAGCCGACGGTTCCCATGATGGTTCCGGAGGCAGACAATGGTTGAGTCGGTATCAACGCCGTAGACTCTTCGCTCGGGTCTTTGCCGGTTGAGCTTAACGCGCCCTGCGTCCCAACGAGCTTGGCGATACCGAAATCGAGAATCTTCGCATATCCCTCCCGGGTGATCATGATGTTGTCGGGTTTGAGGTCGCGATGAACGATTCCCGCAGCGTGAGCCTTCGCCAAGCCTTCGGCGACTTGCGAGAGATAATTCAGAAGAGTGCTGAGCGGATGACTGTCGCGGAGTATTTTTGCGGTAAGCGTATCCCCTTCAACTAACTCCATCGCGATGTAGTGAGCGCCGTCCGCTTCTCCGACTTCATAGATGTGTGCGATGTTGGGATGGCTCAGGGCAGCAGCAGCCCTTGCTTCCTGAATGAATCGTCGGAGCCGATCTTCACTGCTGACGAACTCGGCGAGCAGCAGCTTGAGGGCGACTTTGCGGCCGAGCTTGGTATCCTGAGCGAGATAGACTACACCCATCCCGCCCGCGCCGAGCTTTCTGAGAATCGAGTAATGAGAGATCGTCGTCTGAGTCACAGGACAACTCGCGTGATAGCTTTAAGGCAGGCCTCACTTTAATTGGGCGCGGGACAATTTTCAACGGAACGCCATCGCACACTTGCGGTATGCCCAACCAGCTCCGTTCATTGATGACAATCACTCGTGGTATGCTGGTCTAAAGTGAGTGACGAAATTCAGGAAACCCTTCGTCTCGAAACCCCCGAGCCTTGGACAATACGCCTCGGACCCACATCGGTGCTGCTGCAACGCTACCGGCTCGACAGCGAGATTGGCCGTGGCGGGATGGGCATCGTCTTCCGCGCGACCGATCTCGACCTGCAACGCCAGGTGGCAATAAAGATTCTTCCCGAACGAGTGTCCGCGCCTGATGCTCGCGAGCGATTTCTTCGCGAAGCTCGTGCCGCCGCCGCCCTGAATCATCCCAACATCGTGGCCGTTCACGATGTCGGAGAAGACCACGGCGTTCTGTTCTTCGTCATGGAGTTAGTGGAAGGGCGAAGTCTCGGCCAGGATCCTCCAAGCGAGCTCCGAGAAGTTGTGGATATCGCTTGCCAGATATGCGCCGCGCTCGAACACGCTCACACTCACAGCATTGTTCATCGCGATCTGAAGCCGGACAACGTTTTGCTTTCCGTCGGGGGTACATCCGGAAGTGTAAAGCTTGCCGATCTTGGTCTGGCTTTACCTGTTCGCGATTCGAGGCTGTCGGGTGTCGGGGCGCTCGTCGGCACACCCGCTTACATGGCGCCCGAGCAGATATTGGGCCAAAAGATCGATGCCCGAGCGGATCTGTACGCCCTCGGAGTCCTGCTATATGAAGTGATCACTGGACGGCTGCCGTTCACTGGAGTCGACCCGTTGGCGATTGTTTCTCAGCACGTGCATGCACCGGTGGTGCCGCCTCGTGCGCTGCGTCCGGATTTGCCGCGCGCTCTCGAGGCCGTGATTGTAAGGCTTCTTGGCAAGAACCCTGAGCAACGTTTCGCGACCGCCTCGGAAGTGAGCACAGCGCTTCGCGAGGCCCTGGAAACACCGGATGGCGAAGCGGAAGATGGTCAGGCGGCAGTCACAATCCTCGATGCTCTCTCGCGTGGAAGGCTTATCGGACGCGCGGAAGAGCTGGCGGAGGCCAGGGAGCTTTGGCGTCGCGCACGTGAGGGCAGAGGTCATTGTCTCTTGCTGAGCGGCGAGCCTGGCGCGGGTAAGACGCGGCTCGCCCGTGAAATGATCGTTCAAGCAGCACTCGATGGCGCAACAGTCCTGAGCGGCGGGTGCTATGAGTATGAAGCGACAACTCCCTACCTGCCTTTTGTCGAAGCCTTTCGTCGCTGGGTCCGAGAGCAAACCGACGATGCAAAACTGCGTGAAGTCTTGGGCGATACGGCAGGGCAGTTGTCCAAACTGGCGCCGGAGATCGAGGCTCGCATCGGTCCATTCCAGAGCCGTCCCGCTCTGCCTCCGCACGAGGAACGTTTGCTGTTCTTCGACGCGGTCGTTCAAGTGTTCAGCGAGCTCGCGCGGCGGCGCGGCTTGCTCTTTTATGCAGACGATCTGCATTGGGCCGACGGCAGCACGGTATGGCTGGTCGGCCATCTGCTTCGCAACCTGCGCGAATCTCGCGTGTTGATTGTCGGCTGTTATCGTGAGATAGAGCTCGATCGAGCACATCCGCTCGCCAAGGCGCTGGTCGACTGGAACCGCGAGCGCCTTATGACTCGAATAGTGCTGCGACGGTTCGGCGCGGAAGAGACCCGAGAACAGCTTGGTGCATTGCTCAACGAACAAGTCTCGACGGAGTTCGCCGACGCGGTATACGGCGAGACGGAGGGTAACCCATTCTTTGTCGAGGAAGTACTCAAGTCGCTGATCGAGCAGGGCTCCGTACGGCG
>CAZOOE010000479.1:0-5381 GCA_964581275.1 uncultured Clostridia bacterium | reverse complement strand
GAAGGTATACTAGGAAAGCGTTGATTGACTCCGTATTCACTGGTCTTTACCTCCCGCGGGTCTTGCGGTAGTTTTGGAGAGACGAGATTTTGGAGGTGTGTTATGTCGGCCCTGGTTGACATCGGAACCCTTATAACTCAGACGCCTGGGATTCACGGCGGGCGCCCGCAAATCGCGGGTACCGGCGTCACCGTTCGGCGCATCGTTATGTGGTACAAGCTCGGGTCCACTCCTGAGGAAATAGTCCAGGAGATCGATCACCTGTCGCTGGCGCAGGTGTACGGAGCGCTTGCCTATTATCACGCCAACCGAGAAGCGATTGATGCTGACCTTGACGCTGAAGAGGTTGAAGCCGAACGAATCGAACGCGAGCACTATCTGTCTCGACCGACCACATGAGAATCTCTCTGTATCTGGATGAGGACTCGCATAGCAGCAGCTTGATAAACGCGCTTCGGTACCGTGGGTTGGATGTGACCACTGCACGTGAGGCGCAGATGCTTGGCTCTACCGATTTGGAGCAGTTGGAATGGGCTACTGCGCACGGCCGTGTGCTGTACAGCTTCAACATCCGGGACTTCTTTCGTTTGCACAGCGACTTTCTTGCGCAGGGCAAGTCCCACGCTGGGATGGCCCTCGCGCAACAGCAATCGTATTCGATTGGCGAACAGATGCGTCGATTGCTCAAGCTCGTCGCCGTCAAATCGGCCGAAGAAATGATCGATCAGGTTGAGTTTCTCAGCGGCTGGGGATGAGGAAAAGCCTTCTCTCTTGTCTTCGTTTGAGGCGCTAGTGTAGCCATGTCCCTTCCGCCCGAGCGAAAAAGCGGAATTGTCAACATAGAGTGTCCCCCCCAAACCCAGGTGCTTACAGCACAACGACGCATCTTGTGGCTTCAAGACCACGGGGAGCACTAATGCATTCGCCATTCGCTATTCGCGAATGGCTGGCTCGTTTTGTTGGATCAAAAGGATAGCAATCCGGACCTTAGGTGGGGATCGAGATTTATCCCTCTCAAAAGGACAAGATTCCTCATTCTGGCCGCCGGGAGGTGCCTGGTGTAACGCCCAAGGCGGTTGCTGCAATCGATGCGCGGGTTTGGGAAAGACGTCGTTTCGCTGGCAGGTGCCGACAGACCGCGGCGGCAAAAAGGAACGGGAGGAGAGAGGCTGCTCGCACGCGCACCGTCGACTCTAGTGCCCGGAGATTGCCATTTCGGACGGTCGACTTTAGAGCGCCGTGCTCATTTTCTGTCCCTCGTCTCAACCTCAATCGGAATTAAGCTCCAGATCAGCCTGCTGCTCTTTGCATCCCAGACGAGAACATTTTGGTTCTCGCCTCCGGATACGATTCGGTTGCCATCCGGACTATAAGCTACGTGATCATCAAGCGAGAAGCCTTGCTTGAACTCCCGCAAGAGTCGTCCGGTCCCGACTTCCCACAGCCCGACACCGTCCAGATGACCGGAGACAAGTCGCTGGGAGTCGGGGCTAAAGGCGAGTGACTCGACATACTCGGATTGTTCACCAAAACGGCGAACCAACCTGCCAGTCCTCGCGGACCACAACTCGATCCTCCCGTTGTCGCTGCGGTTGCCTGAAGCAATGAGTCTCCCATCGGGACTGAATGCTACCGAGCGCACGTCGGATGATCGGCTCCTGATAACTCGAACGAGCTTGCCGGTCTTTACACTCCACAACTTGACCGTTCCGTCTTCGTGACCAGAAACGATAATGTTCCCGTCAGGGCTAAAGACCGCAGCGCGAGGCTCGCTACCGCAGCAAATAGTTCTGTCACCGCTCGTATGAGATTCACGAGTTTCAAAAGTACGAATTAATCTGCCGCTCCCTGTTTCAAGTAACTTGACCTGAATGCCGCTGCTGGCAACAACCATCTCTCCATCAGGACTGAAGGAGACCGAAGCAATCCCCGTTACGCCGGGCGTGAAGCCCGCTGTTTTGCGAACCAATTGTCCGCTCGCAACATCCCATATTCGGATGGTGTCATCTTCACTCCCGGAAACGATAAGCGAACCGTCTCTGTTGAAGTTGATAGATGTAACCTGGCGCGTGTGTCCAATCAGTGTCTTTAGTAGGCGTCCGCTTTGTGAGTTCCAGAATCTTATCGTCCGGTCACCACTGCCCGTAGCGACAATCTTCCCGTCCGGACTGAAGGCTACAGCGAAGATGATTCCGGGGTGTCCCTCGAGTCGACGAATCAGTGAGTTGCTCTTCGCATCGTACAACCTAACCGAAGCGTCGCCGTAGTTCCCACGTTCTGCCACAAGGCTGTGGTCGGGGCTGCTAACCCGTTCCCCGCTGGTTGAGTGGGCCAGGATCTTCCAGATCACGCTCCCGGTCTTTGCGTCGCTTATCTCGTAAGCCTCGTCTCGTACGCCCGTAGCACGAAGGAGTCCGTCCGGGCTCATCGAAGAGTTGCTGCGACTGAGACTCGTAGCTTTCACGCTCCAAAGCAACCGACCTTCGCGCGGATACCATACCTTTATCCAGCCGTCGCCTGCTGAGTAGGAGGCCAAGAGATTGCCATCAGGGCTCCAGCCGACGAACAATAGGTCGCGCGTGTGTCCGGTTTGTACGAAGGAGAGCGTCTCGCTCTCAGGCACAACGGGCGGGGCAGTCGTCCAGACGAATGTGCCCTTGTTGTCGATGTAGCCCCACGACCCGCGAGCATGACTCACGCGGGCTAGACCGTTTTGAAAGCTTCTGGCGTCGTAGAATTGTGGCTCGATCGCAATCTTCCCGGAAGCGTCGACGAACCCGTACCTGCCGTCTTTTTCGACATAGGCCATCCCTTCCGAGAAATGATCAGTCAGTCCAAAGGTCGGCTGTATCAAAATCCGCCCGGAATTGTCTATGTATCCATACCGTTGGCCGATCTTCCAGCGAGAGAGACCGTCATTGAAATGACCCCAGACTACTGCACAATCAGCCTCGCTCTTAAAAGGGGGAATGAGCTTGAGATTTCCACTTCGGTCGGTAAAGCCACAAACACCATTGAGAGCTACAGGCGCCAAGCCTTCGGAGAAGAGGCTAGCCTGATCGAACTTGGGAGGAATGACCCATTGACCTGACTTATCAATATAGCCCCACTTCTGATCGAGTCCTTCGGAGACACAGGCAAGCCCTTCGGTAAAGTGGTAGCCGAACTGGAACCGAGGCGCGATTGCGACGTTTCCGCTCTTGTCGATGAACCCCTTTTGATAGTTGACCTCGATCATTGCGAGGCCTTCGTGAAAGCCGTACGACGTTTCCGCGACTCCGGTCAGCTCACCGTACCGAGGTTCAATAACGATGGTGCCTTTGCGGTCTATGAAGCCCCACTTCCCGTACAGGCCATACTTATCGCCGCCGACTTGAACCCGAGCGAGGCCTTCGGAGAAATCGTACGCTCCTGAGAACTGCGGCTCGACTGTTAGATTGCCGTCCTCATCAATGAATCCCCACTTACCGTCTACCTCAACCGCAGCGCGGCCCTCTGAGACCTCGCGAACCGACTCGAACTTTGGCTTGATTGCGATGTTCCCAAGCCTGTCGATGTAACCCCATTTGCCATTCTGCTCGATGGGAAACAGGGCTCTGGCTTGGCCCTCTTTGTCCTGGGCACCGGCAAAAAGACAGATAAGGAGGACAAGAAGGGCTGTGGCAAATTGACGACTCATATTTGACATGAGAGTTGTGAGTCCGCGTCAGAAGCTATCCAGCCTGGACCATTTATCCTTATATAGAATGCGAGCCCCGTATTCTCCGTGCACCTTTTTTGACGCGGACGCTCTTCAGGTTGTTCACGAGTGGACGCGGCACCAAAGCAGGTCCGACCTACCCTCGCAACTTCCGAGGTTCACAAGGTTGACCATGATTTCATCGGGCGGCCTATTGCAAGTGTTCGCCCTCGACTCTGAGCCTCGTGCAAAAAATCTCAACCGGGTTGGGAGAAATAGCATTACTCACCGTCTTTATTACCAGTAGGGCGAGATTGCTGGTTGAGGTACCGGCCTCCTTGGCTGAAGTGCCCTACGATTCGCGTCATAACACAAAGCGCAGACCGGCAGGCATGACTTCCGAGAAGCTGCGCGTCGCCCCTGTGGAGAGGTTCCTGAACTCCCGTTCCTGGTTGAAATCTCGAAAGGAACTTTTCCCAAATGAGTACCCCTACGGACAATCCAAAGCTCACCTATACGATTCCCGAAGCGTGCAAGGCTCTTCAGATCTCACGCAGCACACTGTGGAAGTTAGTCAAATCACGACGCCTCAAACCGCTCCGAATAGGGCGCAGGGTGCTGTTCACGACGCGAGCCCTGGAGGAGTTCTTGAATAGCGATCGAACTCCTCGCAGATGACCTGGCTCACAAAGTAGTCAGTGTTGGCCGCCAAGCACCCATGCAGAGCCGCGCCCTGAAGGTCGGCGTCTTGGTGGTCTTATGGCTTGCCGCGTCAGTCCTCGCAGGTGCCCCGACGACAGACGGATGGCTTCACAGCGCCTTTGGCACGGAGATTGAAATACGTAAGTGTTGTCTTTGATGAAGTTTACGGATGTACGCGAGTGTTCAGGACGTTACCGACCGTGAGAAAAAAATAGCATGTCCAATGGCAAGAATTACCAGGCAGTGGAAAGCGAAGGTCTGCACGGGGGCCCTGTTGAAAGCACTGGGTTGAAAGAAACGAGGCGCCCCCGCCCCCATGCTCCCCGCTTCTACCCGCATTCAAACTCGATCCTCTTCGTGCTTCTCGTTCAGCTGAATTCGGTCCCCCAGTTGCCGACTACGGCGATCGATGACGCGCGGGTACATCGTTCGTCGGGTCCAATAGCAGCGCGATTGGCGCGAATCCCACCGTGTGTTGCCGACCGAATTCCGTGCTCAGTGCCCTCTCATGGCATGGAGATTGGCCGTCGGATGTCGCCGAGAAAGTGTACTGTGTATCCGAGTCGCGAGGTCATGTCATCGTCGCTTGGTTTCAGCGACTCCGACAGAGCGGCACCTTACCGCGCTCCTAGATCCACCGAACAGGGGTCAAAAAGTCGGGTTGATTCAGCACAAGCGGCATCGACTCGCAGCCCGATTCCGGTATCGGCTCACGAAATCGTTCCGACCAACTCACTGCTTGCGCCGAGTACGACGCATCCTTTGAAGCTACTCAACCAGGAAGTAGACCGCTCCAGAGCCGCTCAAAGTCAACCGCGTAACGACTGAAAAGATCGAGAGAAAGGAACGTGAAAATCGAACCTGAAACGAATGTAGAAGAGCAGAGCTTAAGGCGGGCTACGTCTTCGCGCTATCGCGCTAAGACAGCGAACAAATGACTAAGTTAGGAGTATGGGCAAGCGGCAAAAACAATACCCGAAAGGCGCACTGGTGAGGCTGA
>CAZOOE010000478.1:0-5386 GCA_964581275.1 uncultured Clostridia bacterium | reverse complement strand
CGTCGACGCCTCCCGACCGAACCAGGGCTTCGGCGATCTCGAGAGCTTGCTCACCCGAATCGGGTTGCGAGATGAAGAGGTCATCGACATTGACCCCGAGTTTCTTTGCATACTGCGCATCCATCGCGTGTTCGGCATCGATATAGGCTGCGACACCGCTGGCCTTCTGGGCCTGCGAGACGATGTGAAGCGCGAGGGTTGTCTTGCCACCCGACTCCGGGCCGTAGATTTCAACGATTCTTCCGCGAGGCACGCCCCCGATACCGATCGCAGCATCCAGGCTGAGGCAAGAGGTCGATATCGCTGGTACATCCATAACCTTTTTCTCGCCAAGGCGCATTATTGAGCCCTTGCCGAACTGCTTCTCTATGCTTGCAATTGCCATGTCGATGGCGCGGTTCCGTTCGGTTCGATCGTCTGCCATTTTGGTGTTGTCCCTTTCTGATTGGAGGTAGCCCAGGAAGGCTCACTATACCACATTCAAAATCCAACTTCCCAAGTCAATTGTCTGCTAAATCAAGCCCAAAGGCTTCCTTATCTCCGCGAGTGGATCGAGTGAGTTCCGTTCGTCACCGATCGTCAAAACCACACTTCCAGCTAATCTCGCTCGTGCCAACAACGCCGCAGGCAACCCGCTGGCACGGCGGTTGCTCAAATGCTCTGACGGCTCAGTGGAAACGGGGGCCGACCGAGTTGCTTTGCCGTGCACGGAGCGCTCGAAAGTTCTTGAAACAAAATAATCCGAGTCGCGTTAGAGGGGTTGGTTATCGCACCTCGTGTGATTAGCGCGATAAGGAGGCTTAGATTGGTGCAGTAACGACCGGATTCAGAACAGACAAAGGGTGGAAAAAGCGATGGCTAGAAACATCAACGCAAAACAAACAAACAGGAGAAATGAAACGGCCACAGTGAGCTGGTCGGCGGTTGACGCAAGCGAGCTCAAGGAATTGGTTCGCGACGGGTTGGTAGCGATGAACATCACGGAGCGGGAGGAGTTCATCGATACGCTTGAAGCCGAGTTGAGGCGTTCCGGCCTTAACATGCGGGCGTACCTGATACCGCTTGGTATTCCGGGCCGCAGCCCAGAGGACCTTACACCGACAGAGGTCGCTCACATGATGAGGTTCCTCAAACTCAACGTCCCTCAGGCGATGCCTGCTATCGAGCGCGCATTGTCGCGTTACGACATCTTCTCAGCCGGAACGGACGGAAAGGGACATCGCATCGCCGCATAGAACAGTGCCCGGTTTGATTTCGCAAGCCCGCCCGACTGCGCCAAGCAGCCAGGCGGGCTTTCAGTCTTTGGCGGATGTTTTCGCAGGCTGGAGGGATTACCTCGACTGGGACGTTTGGTTGTACAAAGCCGCCCCACTGGTTGCGCAGCTGCCGTGGCTTTTTTGTCAACGCACCTGACGCAATCCGGCTTCTTCGACTTCCTAAATCTGTCAAACCTCTTGTAGTATTCGATGTGCAAGCCAAACCAAACCGCGCTTGCGTCCCCCTGCCGTAATGACTACTTGAGATGAGAAAGACCTTTCTCGCAATCGATCTGGTGCTACTCAGTTGGCTCGCTTCCGGCGGTGCCCTTGCGCAACAATCCGGGAATGCTAGGGACAGCGTGCCGAACCCGGCGCTTGCTCGCGCACAGGAACTCATTGCTCTGGTAGATTCGGCGGAAGTCAGCGGTCCTTCGAAACTCAGGCAGGCGCTTTCCGACGAGAATTGGTACGTGAGAGGCCAAGCCGCAAGGGGGCTCGGGAAGCTTGGCGACAGGTCAGCGGGTCCACTTCTGTTACCTCTTCTTGAGGATCAAAGCTGGTTCGTGCGCGTCGCCGCTCTTGAAGCGATTGTAGCCCTGTTCGCGTCCTCTGATGGCCCGATGTTGCGTGAGCTGACCGCATCACCCGACGCTTATCTTAGGGCACGCGCAGTGTCGGCTTCAGCGTCCCGGAACCCCGCTTCCGCCGACTCATTGATTCAAGCGCTCGCCGACCCCGAGGAACTTGTGAGGCGCGCCGCCGCCACAGCGCTAGGGGAACTCAAGGCAGCAAAGGCCAGCGACGCTCTGATCGTGCTCCTGAAAGACGAGGATCCGGGGGTACGAAAAGCTTCGGCTGTTGCACTCGGGCGTATCGGAGAGCAGCGCGCCGCCGGCGCGGTGCTCGCCTCTATGCCGGAATCTTCGGCTGGCGACTGGGAATATGCCGCCGCCCTCTATCGGCTGGGCAATCACGACCATCTTGATCGAATCACCGCTGCCTTGCGCAGCGAATACCGAGACGCCCGCCAGGGCTCCCTCAAGACCCTGCTTGAATTTGGTGACAGTCGAGCGCTAACTGCTCTCCTTGCGCTGGCCGCCGCCGACGGATCTCTTACCAAGAAGGAAGGGCTTGGTATAAGGCTCGCCCTTGCAGATGGTCTTGCTGCATTCGAAGGAGACGAACCTAAGGCGGCGCTGATCAATCTGCTTGTCGACGTTGAGCCGGGCGTCCGCGCCGCAGCCGTAGCCTCTCTAGCGAAGATCAGTCGTGCGGATCCAAAGAGTGATTGGTCTCAGCGTTCACTCATCGCGCTGGTGGGGTTGTTGAAAAAAGAGACCACATCGATCGTGATCGACGCAATCACCCAGGCTCTTGCGCCGTTTGATCCAGCCCGGGTAATCGATCTGCGGCTTAATGCACTAACCCCTGAAGGCAAGTTGAGCCCGGGTGTTCTCAAGGCGCTGGCTGCGGCCGGCGTTACCGCCGAGAGCGAGGCCTCCCAGCTGAGCATGGGCAATGTCGTAGATCGCGTACGTGCCGCGGAGCGGCTTGCGCGCCTCGGCGACACCAAAGCTGTGGAACCCTTGATCGAGACACTTAACAGCGCGAACGCGATCGAGGTTAGAGTCAAAGCCGCCGAAGCGCTAGGCTCGCTCCGAGAGCGGCGTTCGGTCGACTCTCTGGTCACTGCCTCGCACGCGGCGGAAACGCAGGTCAGCGTCGCTGCAATCACCGCGTTAGGATTGATCGCTGATCACACCTCCGCCGACGCGTTATTTATGGCCGCTCGGGATACCGAGCCGAGCGTTCGTGAAGCCGCCGTCCATTCGCTCTCCGCTCTGGGTATATCGGTCGAGAGAGTCTCATTCGATCTTTCCAGTTCGAACTGGCAGGTCAGAGCGGCCGCGGTCACTACGTTTGCACGCATTGGCGATCCAACCGCAGTGCCGCTCATTATCTCGGCCTTGAAGGACGTCGATAGCCGAGTTCGTTTGGAGGCTGCGCGAACGCTCGGCGTCTTTGGCACCGCAAACGCGACCGATGCCTTGATAGGCGTGCTGCGCGATCAGAGCACTGATGTGCGAGTCGAAGCCACGTTCGCGCTAGGACGAGTCAAGGACGGCAGAGCGCTCGCCCCGCTGACATCACTACTCACTGATCGGGACCCGCGAGTAAGCCTGGCCGCGGCGGAGGCTCTGGCCCGCTTGCAAGACCCGCGCGCGACTCGTGTCCTGGTCGACTCATTGTCGAGCGCCGATTGGCGCGTGCGGTCACGCGCAACACAGGTGCTTTCGCGGGTTGCGGGCGAGGGCTCTCTGGATCAGGCAGTAGGGCCATTGGCTGCGGCGCTCTCCGACAAAGACCCGGTGGTCCGATACTACGCGGCAGAGGCGCTGGCCGGTATTGGTGCAAAGGCGGTTCCTGCCTTGATCGAAGCTCTCCGAGCGCATCGCGAAAGCGACCGCGATCGGGCCGCCCGGGTGTTGTGGCGCATTGGAGCTCCGGCGGTCGATCCGCTGCTTGGAGTCTTGCAGGACAGAAGTTCAACACCTGAAATGCGCGCTGCTTCGGCGCGGGCACTTGGAATGATCGGCGACAAGCGTGCGATCAAAGGACTCGCAATGGTGCTCAAGGACGAACGCTATTTTGTCCGGCAGCAGGCGGCAGTTTCGTTAGGACAAATGGGCGATTCGGCGGTCAGCTTGCTCCTGGAAATGGCCAACGCGTCGGCGCCGGCAACAAGAGAAGCGGCCATTGAAGCTTTGGGTCCCGCCACCTCCCCTCGCGCAGTTGATCGAGTCATTGAAGCGCTTTCCGATTCAGACCGAAACGTTCGCTCGGCTGCGGTGCGAGCACTTGGTGAAAGCTCCAGCGAACGCGCGGTGCCTCACCTGGTAGCGCTGCTGCGAGATGAATCGAGTGCGCTGCGCGGGCAGGCAGGCGCTTCGCTCGCCCGACTTGGCCCGATCGCGCTCCCAAGCCTGGTTTCGGCCCTGAGAGACGGCAAGCCTTCGGTGCGGCAACTCTCCGCTTCGGCGCTCGGCGATATTGGTTCCAAAGATGCAGTCGGCCCGCTGATCGATGTTGTCAGGACGGACCAGTCAGGCGCGCGCCCGGAAGCCATCGAGGCGCTTGGCAAAATAGGCGATCCCGCCGCGATCGCGCCTATCCTCTCTGTACTTCGAACGGCATCGGTTGCGGCTAGAAAACGAGCGATGGGCGCGCTCGGCCGATTTCGTGATCCGAGGGCAATCGATGCATTGACCACGGCCCTGCTCGATCAGAACGAAGAGGTGAGACAGTCTGCGGCTGCGGGGCTGGGCGAAATTGGGGACGAGCGGGTTGTTGCAAAGCTCGAGCGATTGGCGGACAACGATTCAAGCTCCGATGTCCGGGCTGCGGCAGTGCAGGCGATCGAGCGCATTCGTCAAGATCGGAGACCTGGACAAAAGACCGAGCCGCAAAAGCCATCGAGACCCTGATATTGAAGAACACAGAAACGATTCATAACAAAACAATGACAAGACTCCACGCGATGTCAATCCTTCTAGTTTTGGCGATCCTCATTCTAGCCGGTTGCAAGAGCGCCGAGACCCCTTCCAACAGCGGGGCGAAAGCCGCACCGGCGACTTCTTCAAACTCAAGCCAGGCCGACAATTCAAACCAATCGAGCCAGACCGCCACCGCCAGTACAGGCGGGAGTTCATCAAAGGAAAGCACGGAATCGGCAAACGCGAAGCCGAGCGCACCACCCCAACTACTGGGCACCTATGAATCGCGGGAAGTAGAAAGTGAGGGGGTTGTAACCATGATCAGCCAACTAAAAATCATGTTCGTGTTTTCGGCCGACGGAAGCTATGCCCGCGAGTCTCAAGTCAATGGCAAAGCCTACCACGCCGATTCCGGATCATTTCGCATCCAGCCCCCCGACAAACTAATCCTGAGCATTCAGGTGACCGGTCTCAAGACTCAGAGGAAGATGCAAAGCCCCCCGCTCACAAAGACCCACGTATTTACCCTGTCTTCAGACGGCAACGAGTTGAAGATGACCTCAGACAAAGGCAAGACGGCCATCTTCCGCAGGGTATCGAAGCCAAAGACATCCTAAAGGAACGTCCCCACCA
>CAZOOE010000477.1:0-5392 GCA_964581275.1 uncultured Clostridia bacterium | reverse complement strand
GGAGCCGTGTCCCCCGCCGTGAGTCTTGCGAAATCGCTCTTCGCCCCAGAATGTGAGTCCCATCAAGCGAGTCATGTAAAACGCTGTTATTCCGGCGGTAATAAATCCTACCACCCACAAAATCCAGCTGCCGCCAAAAATGTTCGTCGAAAAAGTCTTCCATAGAATCTCGTCTTTCGAGAAGAAGCCGGCGAACGGGATGACACCGCATATCGCAAGCCAGCCCATGAGCATCGTTTTGTAGGTCGTCGGTAGATATTGTTTCAAACCACCCATGCGCGGCATCTCTTGCTCGTGATGCATGCCGTGAATCACGGAACCGGATCCAAGGAAGAGCAGAGCCTTGAAGAACGCGTGCGTGAATACGTGGAAGATTGCTCCGATAAACGCACCCACTCCGGCGCCCAAGAACATGTAGCCGAGCTGCGAAACAGTCGAATAAGCCAGGACCTTCTTGATGTCGGTTTGAGTGATACCGATAGTCGCCGCTATGAATGCGGTCAAACAACCGACCAGCGCGACTACCATCATCATGGTAACCGAGCGTTGAAAGATGAAATTCGTTCGGGTAACCATAAACACTCCGGCGGTCACCATCGTAGCGGCGTGTATCAGCGCGGACACCGGAGTAGGTCCGGCCATTGCGTCGGGGAGCCAGATGAACAGCGGGATTTGCGCGCTCTTGCCGGTCGCGCCGATGAACAGGCCCAACGCAAGCCACGACATCAAACCGAATTGCCAAAGATGTTCCGTCGAATAGGCCGCCGAAAGCGCGGCAACCTTGCTGAACTCAAGCGTGCCGAATGTCGCAAACACACCAGCAATCGCCAGCACCATCCCGAAATCGCCTATGCGATTAACAACGAACGCCTTTTTCGCCGCGTCAGCCGCCTCTTGTCTGTTGAAGTAATAGCCAATGAGCAGATACGAGCACAGTCCGACGCCCTCCCACCCGATGAACATGATCATGAAGTTCGAGCCCATGACCAGCAACAACATCATGAACATGAACAAATTCAGATAGGAAAAGAATCGATAGAACCCCTTGTCGCCGCGCATGTACCCGGTCGCGAAAACGTGGATCCAGAGGCCTACAAAAGTGACAATGAACATCATCACCAATGAGAGTTGATCAATCTGATAGCTCCACTGAATGGTGAAATTGGAGCGGGTCCCGGTCTGTTGACCTTCAGTGATATGGGCGGCGCCGCCGGGGAGCCAGGTAAACGAATTCGGAAATCCGTCGTTGCTGGTGACGTATGGCTTGTCCTCGTTCGCGGGATTGTGATTCCAATGGTAGTCGTAGAACGCGCCCAGCGTGAGCAGCATCGACGCGAGAATCACACCGCACCCGATCAGCGAGACCATTCGCTCGCCGAGCCTGAGCTTGCTGCCCAGTACGAAATTGAACAGGAAGCCGAACAACGGAAGAACTGGTATCAGCCAGACGAGTCTAAGCATAGGTTCAGGGTTCACGGTTCAGAGTTCACGGTTCAGGTCGGGCGGTTTGAAACCCGGAACCACGAACCTCGAAACCCGGAACCGGGTTCTTACCATTTCAATAAATCTATCTCATCTATCGCGACGGTCTCGCGATTGCGGAACATTGCGATGACGATGCCAAGGCCGACCGCCGCTTCCGCCGCGGCCACGACGATGATAAATATGGTGAACACTGGGCCCGCGAGCGGATTCACCGCAAGACCCTTCGCCGTAAGCGCGTCCCGATTTATCTCGAGATAGCGCGAGAACGCGATCAAGTTCAGGTTGACCGCGTTCAGGATCAACTCGATCGACATGAAGATGATGATGATGTTGCGGCGCGATAAGACTCCCGCGACCCCCACGACGAACAGCAAAAAGCTCAACATCAGAAAGTTGATGAGCGTAGGTTCGAACCGTTTGAGAAAGGGCGGTTCAGCTTGCAAAAGCAGGGGAGCCGCATAGGCAAGCGCGCTTACAATGAAGCTGATCACAGAATCCCCCCAGTGAATTGCCGATTGGCGATTGCCGATTGGCGATTCCTGACTGAAACAGACGCGGGCGCTCTCACTATCCGCAATCGGCAATCGCCAATCGGCAATTATTCATAGTACTTCTCTTGTTTTGTTCCACGCGCCAGCAGCACCGCGCCAACCATCGCGACCAGCAACAGGAGCGACGCCACTTCAAAAGGCAGCGCTGCCTGCCGGTAAAGTTGTTCGCCAACTTCCTGAGTGTCCTTGGAAATGTTCAAGCCGGCTCCGGCGGTTGCTCTCTCCGAGGCTTCTGCCGCTGCGGGGGCGGTTGTTGAGCTTTCCGACGGCCTGAACGCCGCTTGCGCCGGGTTCATCGCAAAGTAAAATGAAACCGCGAGCAGCAATGCGATGATCACTGCCGGCCAGGTCTGCCCGGTGTAGAGCCGGACCCGCGATTCTTCTTCCGCTCGAGTCTGCACAAGCATTATCACGAACAGGAACAAGACCATTACGCCACCTACGTACACCAGGATCTGGACCCCGGCAACGAACTCCGCGCGCAGCAGAATAAAGAGCAGAGCCACGTTGACCAAGGTTGAGATCAGAAAGAGAGCCGAGTGGACAGCAACTCGAGCCGTCACGACGAAGACGGCCATGAATAAAGTCATGATCGCAAGTACGTAGAACAGCGCCGCTTCCCAACCGTGTAATTGCATTTACGAACCTACAGGACCAAATATGACCGATAGCCAGCAACTATTTGGCGTACCGCACATAGTTGATGCCCTTCTCGAGCATCTCGCGGTCCCACCGGAAGCCCGCGCGATGGTACACCGCGAGCTCGAAGCTCTGCGTCAGCTCTAGACAATCCGTCGGGCAAGCTTCTGAGCACAAGTTGCAAAACATGCAACGCGACGTGTCGAAGATAAAGGTTGTCAGCACCTTTTTCTTGTTCACCTTCACGCCTTCGCGAACTTCCCGGCGTATCGACCCGACCTCGATGCAATCAACCGGGCACGCAAGCGCGCAAAGATCACATGCGATGCATAGGGTGCTTCCGTTTTCAGGGTCGAGGTTCAACCTAGGCGCGCCGCGAAACCTCTCCGAAACGCGCGCGGGTTCGAGCGGATACTGCTCGGTGTAGATGGCTTGATTAGGGTTGCCGCCGTCGCGAGGCTCGTACAGCGCCCGGGCATTGTACCTAAAGGTGACCATCAAGCCCTTGAACAGATCGAATAACAGGAGCCGTTTGATCAACTGGCCGATTGTTCGTTTCGCCGCTGGTGTCTTTGCTACTGGCATAAATTATCCGCTTGGAAGAATTGCTACGATCCGGCGGTTTCTGCCGGTCTGGGCTGCTCCTGCAACATCTTTTCCAGCCGTTCGCGACGAAGCTGCATCTGAAGCTGTCGCTGCTCGTGCAAGTTGAAGTCGCGCGACCGCCGGTTGATTGTAACCAGCAATCCCCACACGATGGGGATTGTAACTATGAAGGCCGTGCCGATGAAATAAGCGATTCCACGGCCGGTTGGGATAAGCCGCTTGTTAACTTCGCGCATAAACCCAAACACCCCACCCTGGGCCTTCGGGAGGGCAAAAACGTACCAGACTCCAGTCAACACAATGTTCGCGAGCCCGGCGGGTATCATCCATTTCCACCCAAGTTCCATCAGTTGATCATAGCGATAACGCGGCCACGTCCACCGGAACCACATGTAAACGTAGATCAAAAGCATGATCTTTCCGGCGAAAACAATTATACTTGCAAAAGTATGCAGGGTCGGATTCGATATGGGACCGATCCCAAACAGCGACGTGCCCGTAACTCCCGGCAGCATCCATCCGCCTAAAAAGACGGTAACCGCAACCGCCGAGGTCACAATCATCGCAGAATACTCAGCCATGAAAAACAGCGCCCACCTGAATCCGGAATACTCGGTATGGTAGCCGGCCACCAACTCCGACTCGGCTTCCGGCAGATCAAACGGAGCGCGGTTAGTCTCGCCCAATGCGCTCACGGCATAAATCAGAAAGCCGAGCGGTTGAACGAAGATGTACCAGATGCCGTCAGCTCGCTGTGCGTCGATGATGCCGGACATCGAGAGGGTCCTCGCGAACATAAGCGCTCCGATGATCGAAAGCCCCATGCCTATTTCGTAGCTCACCATCTGAGCCGAAGAGCGAAGTGCCCCGAGTAGCGAGTACTTCGAGTTTGAGCCCCATCCGGCGAGCACCAGACCCAGCACACCCACCGATGAGACTGCGAGGATAAAGAGCAGTCCGATATTAACGTTCGCAATCGTCGCCCACGCGGAGCCCCACGGAATCACCGCCAGCACTACAAGCGCAGCCACAACAGAAACGATCGGAGCAATGATGAACACTGCGCGGTCCGCTTTAAGGGGAATAATGTCTTCTTTGAGCAGCAGCTTGAGTCCATCCGCAGCCGGCTGAAGCAATCCCCACGGTCCCACGCGCATCGGGCCAAGCCGCGACTGCATAAAAGCCGATACCTTGCGCTCGAGATAGACCAGATACGCAACCAGCGTCAGAACGATAAACAATACAACGATAATTTGAATGAGCGGCCAAACGATGTACTCCGACCAGAAGACGTTTGGCTGCTTCTCATGGGTGATGACATCCCGTACCCAGTTGGGCGCGACAAAAAGCAGAGTCAGCAAGACGGATTGCATGTTAGTCGCTCACCTGTCGACTTCGCCCAGAACGATGTCCAAGGTTCCGATGATAGCCACCACGTCGGCCACTAGATGCCCGATGGACATTCGCTTGAGCGATTGCAAATTGATATATGACGGAGGACGAATTCGCATACGATAGGGCTTGCCCGTTCCGTCGCTCACCAAATAAACGCCCAGCTCACCCTTGGGCCCTTCAATCGAGTGATATATTTCGCCAACCGGTGGCTTGATTATCTTCGGCACCTTGGCCATCACCGGACCCTCGGGCAATCCGTCGAGCGCTTGCTCGATGATCACCGCCGACTGTTTCATCTCTTCCATGCGAACGAGGTAGCGATCGTAGGTATCACCGTTCTCGCCAATTGGAATCTCAAAGTTGAAGTCCGGATATGCAGAGTAGGGCTGCGCTTTGCGAACATCGTATTTCACACCGGACCCGCGCAGCGCCGGGCCGGTCAGGCTGAGATTTATTGCTTCTTCGGCCGGCAGAATGCCTATTCCGACGGTTCGCTGGAGCCAGATTCGGTTGGCGTTCAACAGCGTCTCGTACTCATCGATCCGGGCCGGAAGTATCTTGAGGAAATCGCGGACTCGCGCAACGAACTCCGGGTACGCGTCCCACCACAGCCCGCCAATGCGAAACGCATGCGCGGTGAGCCGCGCGCCGATGAAGTCTTAGAATATCTTCAGTATCTCTTCGCGCTCGCGGAAGCAGTAAAGGAGCACGGTGAC
>CAZOOE010000476.1:0-5409 GCA_964581275.1 uncultured Clostridia bacterium | reverse complement strand
GCGAAGCTTCTTGGGAACGAGCTTCGTCGCCGCTACCAGCACAATGTAGACGCCGAGGACTTCAGCGATCGTACCCAGAGCGGCGTGCACGTAAGGGACAAGATAGTAGGACTCTCTCAGACCGGCGGGTAACTGGGGCTCGACCTGTTTGTGAAATGACGGCGCCATTATCAGAAAGATCATCAACAGGTTCAGCACCATCACCGATGACTGGCAATACTTGTGCGCGCGGAACTGCTTGCGTCGTGCGAGCACCATTCCTCCAAGGAGCGCGAGCCCCATCGCCAGCTGTACGATCAGATTCAAGTCTGCGCGAGAAGTCGCGCCCGTGCCGAGAAAACCGTCCATTGTTTCTCCTGATGAGTGATATCTAGCCGCAAACTGGTTCCGACAAACCATTCCACTCAAACGTCATTACGCGAGCCGATTGCTGATCGGATTCCATCCTGAGTAAAGAGGTACGCGGGCCCGGGAAACAGGCTTCCAACGTAGACAAACGCCCGGACCAGGCGCACAATCAGAGTTAACGGCCGAGGCGGACCAGTTCAAACGCGAACTCTAACAGAGGTAGCTCAATGACGTATGTCGAGGAGACAGTTACAGCGACCGACGGGTTGCGCCTCTATCTACGAAGGCACGTTATCTCGAATGCGCGCGGTGAGATACTCATCACTCACGGATTCGGCGAGCACAGCGGCAGATACGGCGCGCTGACCGATCACCTCCTCAATCATAACTATTCGGTGACGGCCTATGATCATCGCGGCCATGGCCTTTCGGATGGTTTACCAGGGCACGTGGAGAGTTTCGCCGAGTATGACGAGGATCTCGAGAAGATGATCAACTCGGTGCGCGCTCGCAGTCAGGTAACATCGCTGTTTCTTATCGGACACAGTATGGGCGGGTTGATTGCGCTGAGATACGCAGCACGAAAGGGCGGGACGATCAACGGGACGATTGTCTCTGCGCCGTTGATCGAGGTTGCGGTCCCGGTTCCTGCTCATAAGCTGATGATTGCGAGAGTTGGCGCCCGGATGGCGCCGCGAATGCGACTGGACAACGAGATCAACCCTTCCAATCTGAGCCGCGACCCGGACGTGGGGCGGGCGTATGCCGCGGACCCGCTAGTCAATCGCAAGGTGAGCGCCAAATGGTTCGCCGAAGCGACACAAGCGATGCACGAAGTCGCTGAGTGGGCCGCTCGGATCACAACTCCGTTACTTGTAATGCATGGATCTGAGGATCGGCTTGCGAGCGTCGAAGCAACAAAGCGGCTATTCGACCGCGCCGGCTCATCCGATAAGGAGCTGGTGATCTATCCCGGTTTTTATCACGAGCTGTTCAACGAACCCGAGAAGCAGGAAGTCTACGAGCGCGTGACAGATTGGTTGGAGAAGAGAGGCATCGAAAGATAAAGGATCTCTACTCATCGATCTGTTACAACTTCACGTCAGTTCCGATGCCTCTAGCAATCGCGCTCGAATAGGCGAGCCGCGCTGTAACCAAATCCTCAATCGCCAGCCCGCACGATTTGAACAGCGTTATGTCCTGAGGTGATTCGCGCCCGGCAATCTTGCCGGAAACAACCTCTTCCAGGGCGCCTTTCACATGCCTCTCGTCGATTGCGCCCTCGGATATCGCTATGAGTATCTCGCCGGCTTCTCGCCCTGCGGCCGCCTCGGCGTCGATGATCACTCGAGCACGCCGGACGGTTTCACTGTCAAGCTCGCGAGTCGAAGGAGTGAACGCTCCAACGGCGTTGACGTGAGTCCCTGTGTTCAGCAGGCCGCCATCAAAGAGTGGCGACGAAGATGTTGTACACGTACAGATGAGATTTGCCGTCGCCGCCGCCTGCTCGGGAGAAACTACTTCGCAAGGAAGGTCGTGCGCCGCCCGGATGCGAGCGGCAAGCGCTTGAGCCTTGTCGGCAGTTCGAGATGCGATCATCACCAGTTCGATGTCAGCAACGTTGAGCATTGCTTCGATGTGAGACTGCGCTTGTACACCGGCCCCGAAGACGGCGAGCCGTTTTGGGCCGCCCGCAGCCATGAATTTGGTCGCGACTGCCGAGGTCGCGGCGGTGCGAATTGCGGTAATGAATCGCCCATCCATCAGCGACACCGGGACTTCGGTCTCGCTATCGAGGAGCAGGTAAACCGCCTGAACAATCTCCAATCCGCGCCCCTGGTTCTCCTCGTACACCGTGACGATCTTAGTGCCCAACGCGCCTGCGCGATCGAGCTCGGCGCAGGCGGGCATCTCGAGCAAAACACCGTGATGCGCGGGAACGTCAAGCCGAAGCCGATCAGGGGCGTTTGCATCGCCGCGAGCCAGCGCGCGAAAGCCCAGTTCCACAGCCTCGATCACATCGCGCATCGTGAGCACGGCGCGCAGGTCGGATTCGCTGAGTATAAACATTTGAAAAACTGGTAGGGAGTTCGACGACTTAACTCTGCGGCGCTTCTTCGATGTACTTTACGAATATCAGCTCGTTATGTTTTTCGTTATAGACAAGTTCGTCGATGACTTGCGAGGCCAGCATGATCCCAAATCCGCCCGGCCGCAGGCCCAGCTCTTGACGCACTTCCATGTGGCGGGTCGGCTCGCCAGGTGGATTCGCAAATGCGGCGTGTTCGACCTCGGTGAGATTGAAGCCTTCGCCCGGATCTTTGATCGAGTATAGTATCGCGCGCTTCAGGTGAATGTACTTGATGTCGACACGCTTTGTCGGATCGCACTTTCCCCCGTGCTCGATCGCATTGTTGAGCATTTCGCGGAACACCGCGCCGACCGCCTCCCGAGTTTCTTTCGGAATGTGTTCGTGGAGATGGCCCAGGAACCGCTGGATGGGCTCCACCGCGTTCAAGTCGCAGGGGACGCGGAGCTCGATCCAATCCGGCCGGTCGGAGATGACTTCGATCTGAAGCCCGAAGTCACGGCTCAACACCGAGCTCACTATTTCAACTAGCTCCTCTGTGCCGAACGGTTTTTCCAGAAATTCGCAGGCTCGATTCCGCAAGGCGCCGATCACCGACTCGCTGGTCTTGTGCCCGGTCATTACGATCGCCCGCAATTCCGGCCGGATCTCCCTCGCCCGTTCGAGCAACTCGATTCCGGTCATACCGGGCATCATAATGTCCGTCAACAAGAGGTCCACCGGCTGTCTGCGCAATACCTCAAGCGCCGAGCGTCCGTCCGGCACTTCGATCACGTGATAGCCTTCAGCGTCCAGAACCGTATAGTAAATCTGGCGGCTTGGCGCATCGTCCTCGGCTAGCAAAACGGTGGCTGACATAAGCTCCTCAATCCGATTTCGAGCGCCCGACCCGAGCGTGGTCTTTGACCCAGCGGTTATAGCGCATTCGCAGAGTCTTGACCGGATTGTCGTTCTCGTCAGGCTGGATGTCCTGGTCGGTCACTTGAATCTCGAGATAGTAGTTGCCGTCGTTCAATCCCCCGCCCATCTTATCATTCTTGTCCGCTACGACAAGATAAGCGACGTGAGCGGTCTTGTTGTCGCAGGGAGCGGGTGGGTCGGGTGGCGTGTTGCAGTTGCAGCGCCTGTCGCCGCCGCGCGAGTCAGCTGCCTCCATCGCGGCCATCACACGATCGGCAAGATTGCCCTTCGCTAGCTTGAAAGCTTTGACGGCCTCCTCGACAACATCGTCGCCGGAGAGAATGTTTCCCTGGATCGAGAAATAGACCTCGGTGCCTTCGAGTCTGCCCTGCCGGTCGAGCGATTGCTTTCCGTTGGCGGCGCCGGAATAGCCGGCCTGGCGACCCTTAAGATCGACAATGCCGTACTGACGCGAAGGGTGATTCTGATCCTGTGCTTTGAGCATATCTATAATACGACCAGGATCAGTACCACGGTTCAGCTCATCGGCGATCAGCTTCTGAAGTGTACGAGTGCGATCGACATTGGATTGGGCCGCGGCAACCCCGACGCCGGGTATGATTATGGCCTGAATGTCTTTGAGTCCCTTCGAGGGGAAGCCGGAGAAAGCTTGTTGAGGAACGCAAGTGGCAGACGCAATGACGATCTGTCCGGTTTTTCGGTCGACCGCGATGACCGACCATGTGGCAAGTGCTTGGGTATGAAGGGAGACGAGAAGAATAACGAGGAGAACGCTTTTTCTCATAGGGGCCTCGGGCGGTTAGCGGGGCATCTCATCGGGCCGCGACGATAACATGAAGAGGATCAGAGTTTCAACCGTGGCACCAGGAGCCGTGGCACCAGGAGCCTATGCTACCTCACCTTGAATTCATCAAGGTCACCCCTTAATATTCGCTGACTACACCCATGCAGCCCAACAAGATTTTAGAGAACGGCGACACTGCGCCAATAAGGGCCGGTGAAGAGCTCAACCTGCAAGCGCTTGAAGAGTATCTGCGTCAACATCTGCTTGAGTTGCTTCCCGGCGAACCCCTGGACCACGCAAGCATAGAAGTCGAGCAGTTTCCAGGCGGTCATTCCAACCTTACCTATCTTGTCAAGCTGGGGGGCCACGAGTTTGTCTTGCGGCGGCCGCCATTCGGTCCAGTTGCCCCCACCGCTCACGATATGCCGCGGGAATATAGACTGCTGGTCGCGGTTCATCCGTTATTTCCGCTCGCGCCTCGACCTTACTTGCTCTGCGAAGACACCTCGATCATCGGCGTGCCGTTTTACTTGATGGAACGAAGACGCGGATTGGTCATCCGGCGCGACACGCCCAAAGAGATTGGTGGCGATTTAGGTCTGAGGCGTCGAGTCAGCGAAGGGATGATCGACACCCTCGCGATGCTGCACGCGGTGGACATCTATTCTTCGGGACTCGTGAACATCGGTAAACCGATCGGGTTCGTCACTCGGCAAGTGAAGGGTTGGACCGAGAGGTGGCATCGTTCGAAGACAGGCGAGCTGCCCGAGATCGATCAAGTTATTCAATGGCTCTCCGACCGTATTCCTGCTGAGCCTGATCCGGAAGCAGGACGGCCAGCTACTTTGGTGCACAACGATTTCAAGCTCGACAACACGATGCTTGATCCGAATGACCCGGCGCGCGTGGTAGCGGTGCTTGACTGGGAGATGTGCACGGTCGGGGATCCGCTCATCGACCTGGGGATTTTTCTTTGCTACTGGGCGAAGAAGGAGGACCCCGAGGCGCGCCGGGAATCGATCAGCCCTGTAACCACCGAGCCGGGGTGGATTAGCAGACAAGACATCATCAAACGATACGCGGAAAAGACCGGGCGGGATCTTTCGGGTATAGCGTTCTATGAGGTGTTTGCCTTGTTTAAGGTGGCGGTTGTGCTTGAGCAGATTTATTTCCGCTATGCTCGAGGACAGACGCACGATGAGAGATTCAAGGAATTTGACAAACGGGTGTCAGGCCTTGCGCGCGCTGCGTGGGACCTGGCGGAAAA
>CAZOOE010000475.1:0-5417 GCA_964581275.1 uncultured Clostridia bacterium | reverse complement strand
GCATCTCATTTGAAGAAGTGAACCGATCGCTCTTTTTCAGTTCGGCGGTGATGGCGTTCGCGCTTTCGAGTATCTCCTTCCTGCGATTCTGGTAAGAATCGGTGATTGCGGTGAGGACTCGCGGAAAGCCAGCCATACCGCGCCGGTCCTCGGGGGGATAGTATGTGCCTCCGTAGAACGGCTTCAGATCGGGCGTAAGAAACATCGTCATCGGCCAACCGCCGTGACCGGTCATCATCTGCACCGCGCTCATGTAAATCGAATCGAGATCGGGCCGCTCCTCGCGATCGACTTTTATGCAGACGAAGTGCTCATTCATCAACTGCGCGATCTCTTCGTTCTCGAACGACTCGTGCGCCATCACGTGACACCAGTGACACGCGGAATAGCCGATCGAAAGAAGGATGGGCTTGTCTTCGGTGCGGGCGCGCTCGAGAGCTTCGGGTCCCCATGGATACCAATCGACCGGATTGTGCGCGTGTTGAAGGAGGTACGGACTGGTCTCGTCGATTAGCTTATTGGTATGACTTTTTTTGGTCATCCGATCCCAGGTGCGGCGATCCAACTCCACAGGTCACTATACTGGCTCAACATTACATCCTACCAGCAACCCCAAGCGCCAGCGGTTTCGGCTGATGTGTCGGCAGTTGGTGACGACACGCGAGCAAAACTCAACGTGCTCCATATTGCTCCAGCAGCTTCGCCACCGCGTTGGCTTTGTGAAAAGTCGTGTGTTGCAAAGGAGTCTTGCCCTGCAAGTCGGGAGCGTTTAGCGCTGCGCCGCGCTCGAGCAGCAGTTGCGCGATAGCGGCCTGGTTCGCGTGTGCCGCCGCGTGCAACGGCGTGGTGCCCCAGTGGTCGTTGTGGTTTTGAGAGTTCACGTCCGCGCCGGCGTCCAAAAGCAATGCAGCGATCTTCAGATGACCTTTCCATGTGGCGCAGTGAAGAGGCGTTGAACCATCTTTATCTCGAGCGTGGACCAGTTGGGCGTCTGCCTGAAGCAATACTTTGACTCTCGTCAAATCGCCCGACTTGACGGCCTTGATAATCTCTTTGTTTGCGTCCGGCAACACACTAGTCCTTTCCCTTCAACTCTTCTATCTTTTTTCGGACGTATTCAATGGTGGGTGAATTGGGAGCAATCTCCGCGTACTTTTCGTAGTATTGGCGCGCTTCCACGGTCTTACCCAACCTCATGTAAGCGTCTGCCAGGTTAGCGTAGGCAACCGCGCGCTGGGGGTCGATGTCGATGGCTTTGCGCAGCCAGATGACCGACTCTTCGTACTTTTCAAACCTATACAACGTGAAACCGAGGTTGTTCACGATTGTGGCGTTCCGCGGGTCGAGCTTCACTGCCTGTTCCAATTCCTTGACGGCTTCGTCGTACTTTTTCTCGCGATAATACTTGAGTCCAAGGTTGTGATGTTCTTGCGCTTGGGCCGTTCTTGATTTGGGCTGGTTGCCTCGGTTCTGCGTAGTGCCCTCGAGTTTCGCTCGCTCCTCTTCGACTTGTCCTCGCAGCCTGAGATTGCGTTCGCGCTTGGCGGCGATCTCCTTCTGAATGCGTTCCAGTTCGTCACTGAGCTTGACCGCCTCGGCGTCGAGTTGTTTGCTGGCGTCGGTCAATGACTCCTGCTGCAACTCGAACACGAATTCGCCGCCTTCGCTTCCCGCGAGATTTCCAAATGCCGGAGTTTGATGGGACACCGAGGAGACTATCGGACTGATGTAAGCGCCCAGTTCCGATGCGGTAATCGCACCGTTGCCGTCCGTATCAGCCAGCCCTTGTAGGCCCTGGAGCAAAGTCCAGGTGAAGATCGAATGGCCGCCCGGCCCGTTGTCAGCCACTTGTTGATCGGCGCCGCCCGCAGTCAATATCTGCCGAGCCATGCGTCTGGTGATCTCTTCCAAATAGTTTGCGCTCTTTGAAGATGCGCCGCCCGATCTTGTCAGAGCCAGTCCGCTGTAACAGGAGTCAACGACGAAATAGAGATGCTTGGCGGGAATCAACTCACAAAACTCCTGGAGCTGGGCCATGCTGATCGACTTCGCTTGAGAAGCCTCGGCCTCGGCGTCGACCGGCACGATGTAGCCCAGCTCCTTGCCCGACGGCAGTTTTCGCGTCGCACCGTGGCCCGCGAAGAAGACGAAGACTCGATCGTCCTTCTTTACCCTGTTGGGATCCGCAAGCTGATCCCCGAGCGCCCACACGATTCGCTCGCGAGTCGCTTCTTTGTTAAGCAGCTTGATGATGTTGCTCTTCTTGAACCCGTATTGCGTGATCAGCATCTGTTCGACGGCGTCGGCGTCGTTTACGCAATAACGCAGCTTCGGCCAGTTCTGATAATCGTTGACTCCCACGATCACCGCCCAGCTCTCGCGATAGTAATTCTTCTTGGCATCATCGGAAGTCGTGGGCGGAGGGCCCGCAGTGCTGTTACTGCCGGAGCGAGCGTTCGCCATCACTGGCGGAGCCGATGGTACAAACTGATCACCATCCAGCACCATGAAGGTGTAGCCCTGTTTGCTGAGATCTTCCAGGATTCGCGGCAACGCTGCGACACTTTGCTTATGTATGTCGTGCATCAGCAGCACGCCCTTCTTAGCGGCGGCGACCTGGGACAACACTCGCTGGACGACCGACTCGGGGATAGGGTCCGCCCAGTCCATCGAGTCGAGGGTCCACAAAATCGATTTCATGCCCAGGGCTTCGACCTCTTTTAGAACAGCCGCGTTCTTCGCGCCGTACGGCGGCCGAAAGAGTGTAGGCTTTGTTCCAGTGACTTTCTCGAGAAGGAGACTGGTGCTGGTGATCTCCCTGGATCGTTCTGTCGGAGAGAGCTTGGTCAGGTCGGGATGCGAATAGCTATGATTAGCCAGCAGGTGACCAGCTTCGAGAACTCGCTTGGACACGTTTGAATTTGACGATAGTTTGGCGTCGTTTTGATTCACTGCTCCCAGATTCTTGCCGACGTCGAAAAAGAACGCTCGCGCGTTGTATTTCTTTAGAATCGCGAGAATCTCGTCGGTGAATCTTGGATGAGGCCCATCATCGAATGTCAGAACAATGCTCTTCGCGGGCAGATCGTAGCCATAGATCTCGGTCTTGCTGTCGTTTCGGGCTCCTCGCGACGTTTCATCTTGTTGTTCGGGCTTCGCGCGATCGTATTGGGTCAACACCTTCTGGCGGTCGAAGAGGCCCTTCAAAAACTTGACGTAGTCCTGCCATTTCTCTCGTTTGGCCTGCGCGCCGCGAGTTTCCAGGCTGGAGAAGACCCGAGATACCTCTTTCTGATAGGTTGTCTGAATCGACTTTAGATCGTCGTTGATTCTTTGCAACGCGCTGTGCGCCGAGGACTGTCCCAGGCCGGCAGTGCGTTCCTCTTCACTCACTACCGCGAGCAGTTCGTCGGCCAGATCGGAGAACGCAAGACGGTCAACATCGCGCAATGTGGAACTGTTTTTGATGTAGTCGATGAACGCATCAACGCTGTCCGGCTTCTCGCGGAACCGAGTTGCGGCCGTTCGGCGCAAGTCGGATGTCAGACTCTGGGTCAGATCGTCGAGGAGCTCCTGCTTTTCTTGATGAATCTTTCTGCCAACGTCGACACATCGGGTTCGTTCCTCCTGGCTGAGCGAGCTCTCGTCGTCAAGCAGGATGATGATCTTTCGATATGACTCGACGATCCTGTCAAGGCTGGTCCTCAAGCCGGAGGCGGCAGTTGAACCCCCTCGGGCAGCTTGATCGGCTTGATTGACCTCGTGCGTTCGCGGTTGCGAGGGTTGGTGTGCAAAGGCACGAAGCGGTGTCAGCACCACAACGATCAGAAGAAGTATCCTTGTCACCGGTCGCATATCTCCAGTAGAGCGCTGATCTAATGAACAATTCGTGACCGAGCCAGGTGACATTATAGAGCAAGACTCAAGCAGATTCATTCTTGTCTTCATCGCTCTGCTTCCGCTACGGAACTCTCGAGCCTTGATTGACGCATCAGCAGAAAGAGGGGCAGTCCGAGAGAAACTCCTACCAGAAGATCCGAGGCGACGTAAACCCAGAGATGACGCATCTTCAACCTCATCCCTTCCGAATAGACAAAGACCCAAAGCACCAATGAAGAAACAATCACATCCATACCAAAAAAGCTCGAAATCTTATTGGCGAAAAGCTGCTCAAAGAACAGCGGTGTGTTGAGGCCGTTCTCTCGTACGAAGGGAATAAACTGAGAATAGGGAAGAATCGTACCGGCAAAACACAGTACGAGGTAGAGGATCTGTTTCGCTTTCATTTTGTCCTTTCTCGTTTATTTCATTAAGAAATCATATAGAGGGAACTCGCTGCCAAGACTCTCGATGGTCCGTTGTCAAACTCTTCGAGGGAGGCCTGGCAATCCGTCAACGCTGCGGTTTCGTGACGCCGGTTTGTCGCGGCGCCTCCTCAAGAAGTTCGGTCGTATTCTCTGTCACCGTAGGCAGATGAAGAATCTGATCCGTATTGTATCCATCGAGCTGACGCCCAGGCTCGTCGTTGACAGAACCTGCAGTTGACAGCGGGTTCTTTCGACCGCGTCGAGAACGCAGCCTCAGTTCGAGTGCAAAGCCGAAGCTGATCATCTGATGCACCGCGATCACCGAGCAAAAAGCTCCAGCAACATATATCGACCACTTTATTTCCGGGGTGCCGAGATAGGTTGAATAGAGTGCAATCGCCGCAAACGCGGCCATAACTGCGCTCAACCCATTGAACACGATCATTACTTTCATCCGCTCTTCGGGTGTTGGAGAGGAGCGGCCCGAAATGTCCGTAAGCCATTCACCGCAGCGCCTGCAGTAGGATTTGGGAGTCTGATCGGAACCACCGCAGTGTGGACAGAACATAGAACCAGCCCCTTTTTTCCTTATTAGACTTGCCCAATAATCCGCTCTTGGAGCCCGGCCCGCAAGTCAACGACGGACAGGCCGAGTCCCGTTTCTAAGTGTGTGAGAGTACCAGCACTATGCAGGAGGACGACTGCTCGGTGAGACACTTTCCGGCGAGATCTCAACAGTCGTTAGGGCCGGTGTGCGAATCGGCGCCGGCGCCACCCACAGTGCTCCCAGTGATAAGCCAAGTGCGGCTGCGGCAAGCGCTGCGCGCGGGCTTACGAGCTGACCGACGACTCCGCCCGCAAGCGCCCCCACCGGCATCGCTACAACTCCCAGCACATTGGCGGTTGCACTGATTCGGCCGAGCAGCCGGTCAGGCACCAGCAATTGGCGAAGGCTCAGATCGTTAACAAACGCTATAGTCATGAGCCCGTCTCCGATGATCTGCGCACCCAGGAGAAAGAGCCCTGCTTGTATCGCCGTCCCATGTGCGAGCGGAACAAGACCCTGAAATGCTCCCCCGAGCCCGAATCCGAGTAGTAGTTTCGGCTTGC